>CALGGJ010000001.1 GCA_937915745.1 uncultured Prevotellaceae bacterium
AATATCTCTCAAGGAAAATAAGCATTATCGGTTCTATAATGGCAAACAATATATTTACGAACATGCTGCATTAAAATCAGAGTTACCCACGGCATTGTCTATGTTCCCATTTTATGAAGATATGGGAATATTCACATCACCATATGATAAAAAGCAGATATGGCCAGACGACAAAGAGATTGCAAGCATTATCTATGCAAAACCCAATCAACTAATAAAGCGAGTTGAATATAACTCAAAAGAAAAACTTAAACTTTATAAAGCATCTATATCAGAATACTACAAACAGCACATAATACAAATTCCCATCAACCTATTTCGTTACAAAAACAAGTACATACCTATTGTAATGAAAGGTGATAACTACGCATTAAGAGCGAGTGATTTATTGCAAGAACCTATTAATACACAAATATGTGAACATATAATTTTAGAATGCCGTTTCAAACATTTGTGGGATGACAAATCTGCAATTCTTAACTATAATGTTTTAGAACCGTATTTAGAACTTATTAATTTTGATGAACTTACAAAAGATTGTAGAATCGTTTGGAATGATGCAAAACTTTTCGATGTCATACTTGAAAATGCAAATCAGATATGTTGGACAAATATATCCAGATATTGTGACATGGATATAATAAAGAGTATTATCAATAATTATCGTGACTTTATAGACTGGAAATTGCTCACCCAACGCATTGATGATGACTTTCTCATTCAGTATTTTATAAATTATCCATGGGATTTGGATATTATTTCAAGCAAAAGTAATATTTATGTTATTGAACAATTACTATTACAAGACAAAGAATATTCTATCGAAGAATGGGATTGGGATGTTTTAGAATCTCGTTTATCTAAAGATTTTGTACTGAACAATTTAAATTTCGTTGAAGTAAATCTATCTAAATACACAACAAATGATAGAACTATTCAGTCGTTACTATTAAAATACCCATACAAACAATGGAATTGGAATATCGTAGTATCTGATTTTGACATATTATATCTATATGACAATCTCTTAACCATAGGAAGTCAATTACCAATATTATCTCTATTTAACAGAATTTTTACAAATAATGAATGGGCAGATAAATTTGCCCAAAGTACTAATTGTAATTCAATAGTTGAAAGCAATATTAGAAAGCAAGGGGAACTGTCAAACAAACTTTTCAACGAACATAATTATGTTTGGTCAGAATGTGTTATTGATTTCTTTGCCTCACATCATCTGATACATTGGGGAACAACTCATTATAAAAAAGGTTTTGAATGTAATCCATATATTAGCTGGAATAGTCAAATATTTAATAAATTTGCGAACTGCATAGAAACAAATGAAGGACTACTGTTTATATCTCAACAATTAAGTGACATCTCAATTCTTATTCAATATTCTACATTTCCGTGGAATTGGAAGGCACTATCATCAAATCAGCATCTCCTTCCTAAAATAGAGTTTTATACAAACTTTGGCAATAAACTTGATTGGGAAATTGTCCTTCAAAATCAAAGAGATATCGTATTATTGCAATCCATTGAAAACATAAATATATTGATTGCGGACGATACGAGTGCTTGGTCACTATTTTCCGAAAAGGCTGATATACAATATGTAATCCTGAAATCCTCGTTTCCGACTTTATTGACTACATTGTCTGCGTCTGCCTCTGGTGTGTCCATCCAGGCGGATGTTTCATCTGTCCGGCCTTTCAATGCCATCAATTCAGGGTCGTGCACCTCAAGGATGTTCAGCCTTTGCAAATTGTCTGTAACACGTTCTTCGTCTGACAGCTGTGTAAATCCACGTGTATTGCTACTAATGTTGGCGTTATTAATCGTATTGCAATAAATACTTCCTGCTGTCAGGTTTCCACAAATTGCTACATTACCACCAAAATATCCCGCATACGTTCCCGATGTAAGGGGGCCTCCGGCCGTACCGCCGACTCTGGCATACAATGCAGCTTGGAACCACGCACTCGACGGGACATCAAGCAATGTCGTATATATACCATAATTAGTGCTTGACGTATATCCACCTTGGCTTAAAATGCCATAGTATGGCTGGTTGGTATTTCCGCTTGAAGCCAATACTTGCAGGCCCACTGTATTTGTGTTGGCCGAAGTATGGTTCATAATCTTTACGCCTTTATTGGTGTTGTATATACCCAGCGCATAATCATACCCTGATATAGGGTTTATGAAAGTGTAATAATCCGAACTGCCACCACCAATTGATAAAGGAGATGTTGTAGTTCCTGTACCGATACCTACATGGCCTATACTATCGACCATAATTTGCCCATAAAATGCTTTTGATGTGGCAAATAGAACACATAAAAGAGTGAATTTAAATGCCTTCATACTTGAATCGTTTAACGTTTATAACTAATAATTTGATATATGTACGTATGAGGTATCTCATAATGATTGTTTGTATCTTTTTTCATTCTGAAAGCGGATTTCTCCCCGATGGAATGGCCTGTTTACGTTTATGTTCGCTCACTTCACCAGCACCTTTCTTCCACCATCAATATTTATACCTTTTTGCAATCCGCCAAGTATTTGCCCTCGTAGGTTGTAGATTGATTTACCTTTGGCCGTTTCATCACCAGCAATATTGTTCACTTCGTCGGCAATCACGTATGTACCATCGGCCACGCTCTCAGGAGTAATGCCGGGATAGAACGGCATGGTTGCAAACGACATTGCTTTCTCTTCGTAACTTGCATCTTCTTTTGCCCTCGGAGAGATATATACTACTTTACCATTCTGCCGGAACATTATAAGATTACAAAAGTGCATTCTGTCTTTGTAGTACAACTCAAAATCGTGGGTTTCAAGCACGGCATATAATGGCATATTGTCAGGATTGATAAATCCAATACCTTCAACCATGTATTGCAGTTGCTTGCTATGGTTCTTACATGCATAGGTCAGCATACGTCTCATGCTGCCATCCGCTACTTGTATCAGTGTATCCCCTATTATAGGTACGACTGTACGTTTGCCCAAATCAGGAATTAAAGAGTAGGCGTAGTATGAGCACTCATACACGGTATCTCCTTTATGAATGTCATTGTCAAATATCATAACCTCATTAGGGTCATACGTGGAGCCATCGTTCAAGACTCGTTTTGTGAATCTAGAGCCACTGGTCGCCCCTGTAGCGAATACCTTGCCGTCCGACTCGCGCATGGCCATGTAAGGACTAGGATTTTTACGTAAAAACAAAATATATTTCTCTCCGTCAATCAATTGACCCGATGCATCATACGCTTCAAAATATATTGGATTATATATATGGTTTTTATAGTGTATAGTGTCACCGTTTGCATATAATCGCATATACATCTCATTCGGATAAGAGCATAGTGCGTATGCTTTAGAGTTATAGGTTGATTCTGAAGGAGGCATAAAATGATATACCCATTCAGGATTGCCCTCTAACATGGAATAATGTTTATCCTGTGCCGATAAAGCTGCTACTTGTATAAGGCACATCGAGATTATATATAATACTTTCTGTCTCATAACTATATCTATATTAGTAATTAATATAATCCAACGGTTTAACTGTCATCGTTGCCCCGACGGGACAAGTGAAATTATCAGTAATTGTAAATGAGTTGCCGACCTCGAATGTCACGTCGCTGCCTGCGGCAACAGAGTTCGCTCCCGTATCGTAATCCGTATCAATGGCACTGCCTATTACATAGTTCTGCGCCCGCAAATGTTCACCATCAAGTTCTGTTCCCTGAATTCTGACAGTTGCATAACAGTCCTTGTCACTACGCCAGGGAGCATATCCATCCTTTGTTATTCCAATTTGGAATGGACCTTCGTAAAGGAAGTCGTCATAACCATATTCGGTGACGGGATATAGGTGTGTGTAGTCGGCATTATGGGTCGCCTCACTTGGATTCTCTTCACAGTCAAACATCAGATTGTAATGGGCATCAGTATCAAAACTGTCCATAAGCGCATATCCGCCATTTAAGAACAGGTCGAATGGTGTGATGTAATTTGGACTGCTGTTGTAAATACTGAATTCTGCATCACCAAGTAATGTTTGTGTAAGTGCCAGATATCTATTGTAGCTGTATGAACATGTGTCAAACGGCATTTCACGTTTTGATTTTTCGATGATATGACCAATCTGTCTATTGGGTTCAATCTGTAAGTTTCTATAAAAGTCACCTATCAAATGCAACGATGGACCAGCATCATTAGCGGTAGGAGTAAAGCCTGCCAGTGTAGCACCCCAAAATGCAATGGTATTGTTATTCGGATTGAGAATAAAAGTGTTTCCTATCGACTGAGTTGTAAAGTCCGCAATATCACATGCAGAGGTTGTTATAATGGATGCCGCATTAGCCATAAGGTTCTCTGCCATTGCTATAGTAAACAAACTATCTGTGTCATCATGCATTCTCCATCCCGTCTCATAACCATGAGATGCAATGTTAATTAGATTGTGTCCATACTGATCCGATAGTTTTGCATTTAGTTCGCTGGTTGTAAAGTTGGAATCATAAAGCTTGTCAACAAACATTCCTGTAAGATAGTTGTCGCTAATTGAATCTCCCCAGTAATGTCCGTCGCTTATGCTACCCATATAATATTCGGCTTTGTCACCAGCAAATAAAGCGCGACTATAACTTAAAGAGTACATCAACTCTCCACGCTCATAACGGAACAGCTTACGTGTGTAACTAATAATATCTGAGGAGTTATGGATAGGAAGTCGTGAGATATTAATGTATTGTTTTGGTACAGCCCTGTCATACAAAACATCAACAGGTCTATTGTACGGCCACCCCCAATTCACGTGTTCTGCTATTTCTGCATAGTATCCACTCTGCCCATCATCCCAATCAAACGAACCATCTAATGATGTATAATATATGTCCGATGCAATAAATTTGGGTGGGTTGTAAAGCAAATATACATTTTCAATATAATAATACATATCGCTACTATCATATCTCGGTGCAGCAAACCGTGTCGGTACAATATCCACGTCACCTCCGAGCAATACATACTGCAGTTCCTTTCCACAATTAATATACTCATTGGCTATGTACCATTTTATGCGCT
>CALGGJ010000002.1 GCA_937915745.1 uncultured Prevotellaceae bacterium
ACCCGAAACCGGATGCAAAGTTACGTACCGTTCGTTTACTGGGCACCCGAAACCGAGACGACCTCTACCTCCCGTTCCCGCGCGCGGAGGCACACTGTTAGCTGAGAGCCAACCGCCGAGCGTTGAGAGCCAGAGAGTTTAAGGTTCCAATCATAATACCTGAAGCAATGATAAGATTTATAAGTAATACAATCGTGATTGCAGCATTGGCCACATCAGCCAATGTGTATGCACAGCAAGGAGGCGACAAAGCATCGCACCTGTCGCTCGGCGGATATGGCGAAGCAATGATGACCCGCAACTTCTACAGCGACAATATATATAGGTACACACGCGCGAGCGACCATAAGGACGACGGAAGTCATGGACGCTTCGACCTGCCCCATGTGACACTGAACATCGGCTACGACTTCGGTCACGGATGGTCGATGGGCAGTGAGATTGAGTTTGAACATGGCGGCACCGAATCGGCCGTCGAACTGGATGCCGACGAGGCCGGCGAATACGAGGCCGAGACCGAGAAGGGCGGCGAAGTGGCACTTGAGCAATTCTGGATAAACAAGCAGTTCGGCAAAGGCGAGTTTAACATCAAGGCAGGAGAGATAATAGTGCCGGTAGGCGCAACCAACCAATATCACATGCCTACCGAGTTCTTCACTTGCTACCGGCCAGAAGGCGAAAACGCACTATTGCCTTGCACATGGCATCAAGTGGGAGTCTCGTTGTGGGGACGTCTGAGCAATTGGCGATACGAGGTGCAATTCCTCTCCGGACTCGACTCCGAACGCTTCGGAAGCTACAGCTTCGTACACTACGGAGCCACAAGCCCTTATGAGTTTAAGATTGCAAACAACTACGCAGGCGCACTGCGCATCGACAACTACAGCATACCAGGCCTGCGCCTGAGCCTCAGCGGATATTACGGCAGCACATTCAAGAACACGCTGCGCAGCATCGGCTCGCGCTACTCCAGCACCCGAGGCAACCTGGCAATCGGTTCGTTCGACTTCATGCTCGACCGCTGGAACTGGATTGTCAGAGGCAATGCCGATTATGCACACCTATCCGACCACGCTCAAATCACTGCATTCAACAAAGCATTCCCTACACACACCGGACAGGACGGAAGCCCGTCGAAACATCAGCCTGTGGCAAAAAACGCATACAGCGTGGGAATCGAAGCCGGATACAACGTGATGTCGCAAATCGATAAATACCGCGACGAGCAAAAACTATATGTCTTCGGACGATTCGAAAAATACAACGCCTATGCTGCCGGCAACCAAAAGTCAGCATACGGATGGTGCGAAAACACACGACTGGCATTCGGACTAAACTACTATCCGGTGAAACAAGTGGTAGTGAAAGGCGAATGGAGCGAACGTTTCCTCAAGAGCGAATTCAACAACGAACCAAGCGTGACTGTGGGCGTAGCCTACTGCGGATGGTTCCTGTAGGCCCACAGACTGTTCAACACATTATGAATAAATAAAAGATAGTACAACTCATAAAATTAAAGTAAAATGAAGGCAAATAACAAAATTCTACTTGGCATGGCGCTGTTGCTGGCCACAACACTTGCATTCGTCGCATGTAACGATGACGACGACAACAACACAGGAAATACCGTCACAGCAAAGGAATCGTTCCTTGCAACTACGAACAAAAACCTGGTGAACGAAACCATCCTGCCTATCTACACCGCACTGATGAACTCAAACGCTGAACTCGTAGATGTAATTGGCGAGATGGAGACACAGGCCGACGTCAACGAGGCTTGTAACCTTTGGAAACAGGCTCGTCAGTATTGGGAGCAATCAGAGGCATTCCTCTTCGGTGCTGCTTCCGACTACTGTATTGACCCTCACACCGACACATGGCCGTTCGATCGCGCTGCATTCGACAACTACATCAGCCGCCGCTATCCCGACCTTGCTGACGACGAGGATGCACAGGCTATCGTGGGCGAAGCAATCGCAACGGGTCAGAGCCTCACCGGCTTCCACGCCGTTGAGTACCTGCTCTTCCGCGAAGGTCGGCCACGCAACATCGCAGACATCACTCCTGCAGAAGTATGGTTCTGCCAGACAGCTGCAGAAGACCTCTACCTCAACTCCATCATGCTCGTATCGTCATGGGGTGGCGAAGTGAGCGACGAACAGCAGGAAATGCTCGACGATGCCGAGTTTGAATCATCAATCAACTATGGCGACAACATGATTAACGCAGGCAAGGCCGGTTCTACGTTCCCAACAATCACTGCCGGCTCTGTTCAGATTATTGAGGGTTGCCAGAACATCGTTGACGAAGTGGCACACTCAAAGATTGGTCACCCCTACACCGGAGAAGACATAAACTACATAGAGTCGCCACACGCCTACAACTCAATACAAGACTTCTACGACAACATCCTCTCCTGTCAGTTCACACTCTACGGAGGCAAAGACAAAACGTCATACACCGCAACTTCAATCATGGCCTATGCTATGGCCAACACTCCAAAAGAAGCAGCTGCAGCAAAGGCCGCCCTTGAAGATGCACTGAAGAATGTCCACTCAATGAAACGTCCATTCGTACTTTATTACACAGACGAGTCGGCAGGCGAGGCAATCAGATCGCTCGAAGCATTCGACGAGGCACTGGGAGCACTTAAGGAAGCTCTTGACGACTGATTACACACATACAGTTGGAAAACTTTATAAGCCATATAAATATATCTAACTTTGGTGGGCTCCAAGTGACGTGATGTCACTCGGAGCTTTAACCAGCTAAAAGAGTATTAACAAAATTATTTGACTAAATAGAAATGAAACACTTCAGAATCTACGGTCTCGTGCTTGCATCGGGAATACTATTCACCGCCTGTCACGACGACAGCGACAGCCCAGAAACACCGACAGACGAAACCGAGCTTAGCGAGGAATACTACTCTGGAGGAAAACTCGGTACTGTATTCAACGCCACATCGTTTGCCTATGAGCAGCCAACACCTGCATGCGACAACGAGGCATTCTCCTATCTGTTTAAGAAGGGTGAAACCATCTTCGAGCGCGACTTCGTCCAGACTCCGGGAACAGCCTTCTCGGGTCTCGGCCCTGTGTATGTACGCAAGGGATGTCTCTATTGCCACCCATCCTACGGACACGGCAAGCGCCAGACAGAGTATCGCGAATCGACCATGGGTAACGGATATCTGCTCGTTGTCTATGATAAAGTGACCAACGCCTACATACGCTCGGTCGCAGGTATGCCTCAGACTGGAGCCGTAGCTCCTTTCAAAGCACCAATAGATGAAAAACAAATAAAGATAGAGTGGAAACAATACACCGACGAATGGGGCAACCGCTTCCCCGACGGCGAGACTTACGACCTCATATATCCTGAAGTTACAATACCCTACACCGCATACTATGTGCCTGTTATAGTCAACCGCAATGGAGCCAACATAGAAATACCTGCCGACCAATACGACGAGAACATAGGTGTTAGACTCGAATCGACCATAGGAATCTACGGAACAGGCCTCATCGATGCCATCCCCGAAGACGACATTACAGCCCAGTGGAAGGCCGAAAGCGACTACTTCAACTCTATAGGCAAGACCGACGGGCTCAACCCTGGCTACTGGAGTCAGGCCAACGGCGACTGGGTGAGCAAATACAGCGGAGCTACCGGCACCCAGTATGTACGTCGATACACCTACGCCATGTCGCGCGGTCCCGTACTCGACGGAGCCGGAGCCAATGCCATCTGGAACATAACCAACGTGACACGTAGCGACCGCCGCTATAACTACCTCGACCTCAACTTCAACGCCAAAGCACAGACAATATCCTACTATGCGCAGACTTCATCGCAAGATCCCGAAGTACAGGCTGTATTCTACGACTACTATCCTGAGGCCAACATTACCGGCGACGTGGAGAAGGACATATATACCTTCCTTACACGCAACGACCTTGATGTCGAAATGACCGACCTCGACTACAAAGCCATCATGATATGGCACCGCGGCCTTGCAGTGCCTGCGGCCCGAAATCTGGACGACGCCAATGTGCAACGTGGCAAACAACTCTTCACCGAACTTGGCTGTACTGCCTGCCACCGCCCATCGTGGACCACGGGCAACGACGAGATTCATGATCCTAACGGTGTGTTCACCAATGATGACATGCCTCGTTACCCTAATCAGAAGATTTGGCCTTATACCGACATGGTACAGCATCGCCTCCACATGGTCAACGACATACGTACCGGCTGGTGCCGCACCACCCCACTCTGGGGACGCGGCCTTTCCAAACTCTGCACTGGAGCAGAAGATCGGCTGCACGACTGCCGTGCACGCAACACGATGGAAGCCATCATGTGGCATGGCTCTGCTGAATCTGACGCACGTGAATCGCTCGTGAAGTTCCGCGAACTGTCGAAGAGCGACCGCGATGCAATCGTGAAGTTCATCGATGCAATCTGATACCGCTACATATATCATGAAGCAAAGGGGAGGCACGACCTCCCTTTTTCTTTACTTCGTCAATAATAGATAATGAATCCCTTCGTCTTGATTGATGGTTCTCCATCATAATAAATTACACCTTTCATTCGTTATATAGACATGAAACGTTTTTCTTTTATTCTACTTGGTGGCATAGTAATGGTGCTCGTTGCTGCCACGATACTCGAAAAGATGTATGGAACGTCTTTTGTCACAGCCCATATTTATGGGTCGTGGTGGTTTATTGCCTTATGGGCAGTTCTTGTCGCAGTTGCATTATGCTACATGTACCGGCGCAAACTGTTCCGCCATCCCGCTGCCATGTTGCTGCATCTTTCGTTCGTACTGATTCTGGCAGGAGCACTGACCACACACATCTGTGGTATGCAGGGTTCGATGCACCTGCGCAAGGGTGAACCCACCAATGTATATATAGACCACGAGACAAACAAGGTTGAGACTTTACCTTTTGTTTTGGAGCTTCGGGAGTTCAAGCTTCACACCTACCCTGGTACACAGTCGGCAATGGACTATGAGTCGGTTGTAGCTGTGAGGAATATGAATGAGATTATGGTTACTCCGATAACCGACGACGGGGAACCGGTTGCGCCTGCATATACCATCAACATTGGCGGTACGACGATGAATATCTCGATGAACAACATCGGTTCGCACCGTCACTACCGTTTCTACCAATCGGGCTACGACCCCGACCTCTGCGGCTCCTATCTGTCGGTGAGCCACGACCCCTGGGGTATAGGTCTGACTTATTTGGGATATGCTCTGTTGCTCGTGTCGATGATATTGCTCATGGTATTACCAAAGGAGGGTTTTCGTCGTGCGTTGAGAGACATGTCGTTGGCGCCTTTTATCTTGTTTGCCATGCTTTCGGTCGCATCACTGCCGGCCAGTGCCGAGCGGGCGCCTAAAGTGCTGCCTGCCGACGTTGCGTCAGAATTCGGGCAGTTATATACATACTCTGGAGGGCGCATCTGCCCACTACAGACGGTTGCAATCAACTTCACCACAAAACTCTACGGGCGCTCTACCTACAAGGGTCTCACTGCCGAGCAGGTATTTACGGGATGGATGTTTTTCCCAACCACATGGCTTGACCAGCCTTTTATTAAGTTGAAAGGCGACGGAGTGGGTAAGGTGCTTGGAAAGGATGAGCGCTATGTCTCCTACAATGATTTCTTTTCAAACGGCAGTTATCTGCTTGAAGACTTGATGGTCCAAATACACTCGGGTGCCGATGTTGAAAACGCTCGCGCTATCAGTGAAGCCGATGAAAAGATGAACATCCTGCTCATGTTGTTTAATGCCGAGTTGCTGAAGATATATCCGGTTGATTGCGACGATATGTTGACATGGTATTCGCAGGGTGACAATCTGCCTGTCGAACTGCCACACGACCAGTGGTTCTTCATAAAGCACTCTATGGATTACGTTGGAGAATTGGCAGTAAAGGGTGCGTATGGTGAGTTGACCGAGACTCTCGGCAAGATTAAGAAGTATCAGATAAAGACTGCCGGCCAGTCACAGCTTCCGTCCGACATGCAGTTTAGGGCCGAGTTGCTTTACAACAGTTTCAACTATACTAAGCCTCTGGCTATGGTGTTGCTCGCCTTGGGCATTGTTTTGTTTACCTGGGGACTGATGCTCACAACCCGCCAAAGGAAGATGCCTCGATGGCTGGATGCCATGTTGGTGGTTGCAGCCGTACTCTGCCTTATTTACTTAGTGATTTTTATAGTCTGGCGTGCGATTGCATCTGGCCATTTCCCATTGTCTAACGGCTACGAAACGATGGTATTCATGTCGGCTCTGAGTATGTTGCTCACCTTGTGTCTGTGGCGTCGTCACAGCCTCATACCATCGTTTGGATTCATCACATCGGGCCTGACCCTGCTCGTAGCTATGATGGGGCAATCCAATCCGCAAATCACGCCACTCATGCCGGTGCTGTCGTCGCCGCTGCTCAGCATTCATGTGTGTGTCATCATGATGTCATACACCCTATTGGCGTTCATTGCACTCATCAGTATCGCATCGCTTATATCACCTGCCATGGCCACCGGTATGCTCACCCGCCTATCGATACTCATGCTCTATCCTGCCCTGTTCCTGCTTACAACCGGCATATTCATTGGTGCCGTGTGGGCCAACCTGAGCTGGGGACGGTATTGGGGATGGGACCCCAAAGAAGTGTGGGCACTTATAACGATGATTGTATATGCCGTGCCTATGCACCGGCAGTCAATCAGCTGGTTCCGCCAGCCACGCCACTACCACATCTACATGTTTCTGGCATTCCTGTCGGTCATCATCACATACTTTGGCGTCAACTTCTTTCTTGGGGGAATGCACTCGTATGCAAACAGTTAGAGAGGAATAATGAATAACATCGGAACACGCAAAGACAGCGCCATCATTGTGTCGGGTGGTATGGATTCGGTAACAATGCTCTACGAATACCACGAACGCATAGCCCTCGGCATATCGTTTGATTATGGCAGCAACCACAACAGTTGCGAACTGCCTCTGGCCCACCTCCACTGCGGGCGTCTTGGCATACGCCACATAGTCATTCCACTACAGTTCATGCCCCGGTATTTCCACTCATCGCTGCTTGCAGGGGCTGATGCCATACCCGAAGGGCCTTACGATGCATGTAATATGGCATCTACCGTCGTACCGTTCCGCAACGGCATCATGCTTGCAATAGCATGTGGTATTGCCGAGAGCCACGGACTGAAGCAGGTGATGATAGCCAACCACAGTGGCGACCATACCATCTACCCCGACTGCCGTCCAGAGTTTATTCAGGCCATGAGCCACGCCACATCATCGGGCACCGATACACACGTCACCATCTTTGCGCCCTACACCAGCCTGACTAAGGCCGACATAGCACGACATGGCAAACGGCTGGGCATAGACTACAGCCTGACATGGTCGTGCTATAAAGGAGGTGAGCACCACTGCGGCCGATGTGCTACTTGCATCGAGCGTCGCGAAGCAATGGCACAGGCAGGCATTGACGACACTACTATATATCTCTCAATGCTTGACTGACCAGCCCTCTCCGACTCAGCTACATAAGCCTATCTGCTAGAATGACTGCGCACTCGCAAGGCCATGACTGCGCACTCGCAGGGCCATGACTGCGCACTCGCAGGGCCGTGACCGCGCACTCGCAGGAAAAAGCACATCGACCAGCTAAAGTGGCTGGCCGACGGCGAGAGGGTACGATAACCCGGAGCGATGGGATACAGACCAGGCTACCTTATAAGCACTTTCCTGCTTCCCGCCTGTGTATGCTCTATATATATTCCGGCAGAAACCGTGCGAACGACACTACCTGCAGAATATGAAAGCATGCGACCGGCAAGATCGTATGTCGCAAACGGAATGTGGGCGGCATCGCGCTTTACGCCATCAATGCCTACTACCTCAGCTTGTTGTGCAATAAGTGTGCGGTTAAGTTCGCGATATTGTCTGGAGAAGAGGTCGGCCTCAGAGTAATCGGCATGAGCATCGGAGTCATAATACACTCCAAACGACTGGGCAATCTGCCCGTCGCGCTCTGTCAGGAATATCGACGAACCGGCGATGGTGCTGTTGCCTGAAAGCGAGAAACACTTGTCGTCGGCATTGTTGCGTATATGGAAATAGCCGTCTTCTTCTGCCTCGAAATACCATATTTGTGCCTCCGATTCGCCTGGTGCCTGCAAACGCATAGTACCATACACCGACTCGAGATATTTGCCCGATTCTATTTCTTCAAGCCGGAACCTATAAGGGTCGGAAGTGGTATGCAGACGGAACACCACGTTGGAATTGCCGTCGTCGTCGATTACAAACGACGATTTCGGACGCGACACAAAGCGGTTGCTACGCTGTTCGAGCAACATCACCTCGACTCCGTCGGCAAATATCGGAGAAGAAGCATCATAGCTGGCTGCCATGCGACGGAATCTGCGTTCGCCATCAAACACCGACAAGTTCCACGAATCGAAGTAACGCACTGTGGGATAACCCGAGCGCACACTGAGCGGCAACCACACATACTTCGACGATGCTACATTCGACGAGTTCCAACGGTCGCCCATGTAGATGTAGCAACGCTCCATGCCATGCACAGGGAATACACACGTGGACTGCGAATGATAACAGAGGTAGCCATCGTCATCAACACAGAAGTTTTCGCCATAAGAATAATTCTGCATAGGGTCGTTGCGATGATTCCACGTACCAAGAATATCAAGCGTATATGCCCGTCGTCCCGCATTTGGGTCCCAACCTGTGCATCCCGAAAACAGTCCGAAATAGGTATCGTCCACCTTGAATATGGCAGGAGCCTCGTACCTGTCGCCAAGCAATATCTTGGTTTCGGTGGATGATGGGGCCAAATAGTCGTCGGTCAGCCGTGCCACATTTATGTTCGTATTCATGTTTGTTGAACAGAAGTGATAGGCGCTGCCGTCGGTATCAACAAATATGGTCTGGTCGCGCGAGTCGTGGTCGTTTGGACGGAACACATCGACCAACGTGTATGGACCCTCCACCTTGTTGCTCTGAGCCACAAACACCTTTGCCTGTCCGTAATCCGACCCGTTCTCCCAGTGTCCCCACATCACCCACTTGCCTGTAGCCTCACAATATGCAACCTTCGGACGCTCGAGATTGCGTCCAGATGCAATGTCGCGGTTGTCATCGGTCTTTGTTCCCGTTGGTTGCAAGGCATCATTCAGATGGGTCCAATTGATGAGGTCGGTGCTGCGATAACAACTCACCGACGTAGAGCGAGTCTCGCCAAACCAATAGTAATACCCGTCAGCCCATACCACCTGACCTCCATGTGCATTGATGGCCCGGCCACTGGTGTCGTTCCATGTCAATCCGGGCTTTATCTGAGCATGGACAGCCATTGTCGCTAATGAAAGCATGGCGGCCATTGTCGCCATGCTTTTAATTTTTTTTGATATCATGTTCATGATTCTAGTAACTTATTTTCAATACATAGCGGTCGCGGTCCTCCTGAATGGTGCATATATATACTCCATGCGACTTGAGGGGAAACGAGGCCTGATTGCTCGCATTTCTCTTTTGGGCAAGCTGACGACCTCCGAGGTCATACAGAGCCACATCAGAATGTTCGAATCCCCATACCGTCAGAATACCATCGCGCACCTCGCACACTGGAGCCGCCTGCTGCGTTGTATTGCCTATATCTGTAGGACGACTTACATCGGAGGCTGTAATGTCGGTGATAAGCGGAGCATAAGCACCCGTGGCGTCGAACGTGAAGTAAGCCAGGTCGGCAAACTCGTTGTTGAAACCTATCATCGGCTCTACCTTACGACTCACACCTGTCAGCTTAACGTCATCCACACTCAGACCGCTGATGCTGGCACCCCACTTGTCGCGCTCCAGATAGAGAGTCACACGCATCTGACGGGTATTGGCACGCGTCTCAAAGTCGGTGGCATAGGTCTGGTAAGAGTCGCTCGTGACTGGTATCGTGATGTTGTTGTCGCTGTTCTGAAGGTCCTGAAGGCGAAGCGAACCGAGTTGCGTGCCATTGCTCTTGATACCGCCCTTGGCCAGGGCCGAGAACGAATAGACCTCGCCGGGAGCTACATCGACCACCTGAGAAATCTCGGCTGCCGCCCACCCGTCGTTCCATTTGTAACGATGAATCTCTATCACATGGTTGTCCCTGTCAACCTCGTTGCTGCGCTCCTCGGAAACTATGTTCTGATAAGAGTTGTACTGGTCCCAAGGCGACACGTCCCAACCCTCGATATGGGTCGTGATGTTGCGAGAGGATGAGAAGTCGTGTTCACCCTCGAAACCAGGATTCTTCAACAGGTTATCGACTACCGCACCGTTCTCTGTCGAGAAGTCGGAAGGAAGGGCGAGGTCGGCAAGGCGGAGGGTGTCGATGAGGATGCCGTCGCGATAGACTATCACACGCTTGTCGCACGTCACCGAATAGCGGTAGGTGTGGTAAAGCCCGTCGGTGTTGTAGAACGTGCCGCCGTTTGACGGATTGCTCAGACCTTTCTCCCAACTCGAGTTGTAAAGCCCTAACGAGTTATAGCCCACGTAGCCCTTGAAACCTACACCCGACGCGCTGACTGCAAACGGATAGAAGCGCTGGCTGGCCTGGTCGGCCTTAACCTTGAACTCCACGGTATAACCGTCTGCGCCTGGATGGAAGCCGTCGAACGTCATGTCGTCACCACCGCCGCCGACATATACCGGATTGGACGACAGGTCTTTCTGAGCCAGCTCGGTACCGGTGGAGCTGAGGGCTACATACTTCCGGACGTCGGCACTGCGGAGGATGACACGGCCGGTGGCATGACGCAGGGTCGTAAGGTTCGTCACTGTCACCTCTACGTCGCTCTCACCGGCCTTGATGACCGACGGACTGACGCTGAAGCCGTGGGTGGCGGTGAGGCTTATGTCGGTCAGAAGGTTCTGCGAGCTCACGGTGAAGGTCTTACTTGAACCTGTGCCTGCGATGGCGAGTTCTGAACAACTGGTCGTAATCTCTGATGTGAGCGGAGCATAAGCACCCGTGGCGTCGAACGTGAAGTAAGCCAGGTCGGCAAACTCGTTGTTGAAACCTATCATCGGCTCTACCTTACGACTCACACCTGTCAGCTTAACGTCATCCACACTCAGACCGCTGATGCTGGCACCCCACTTGTCGCGCTCCAGATAGAGAGTCACACGCATCTGACGGGTATTGGCACGCGTCTCAAAGTCGGTGGCATAGGTCTGGTAAGAGTCGCTCGTGACTGGTATCGTGATGTTGTTGTCGCTGTTCTGAAGGTCCTGAAGGCGAAGCGAACCGAGTTGCGTGCCATTGCTCTTGATACCGCCCTTGGCCAGGGCCGAGAACGAATAGACCTCGCCGGGAGCTACATCGACCACCTGAGAAATCTCGGCTGCCGCCCACCCGTCGTTCCATTTGTAACGATGAATCTCTATCACATGGTTGTCCCTGTCAACCTCGTTGCTGCGCTCCTCGGAAACTATGTTCTGATAAGAGTTGTACTGGTCCCAAGGCGACACTTGGAAACCTTCGATATAGTTGGTTATATTGCGTGAAGAAGAGAAATCCCATTCGCCCTCGAAGTCGCCATTGACCAAGAGGTTACGCTGTGCCGGTCCTGCCTGGTCGAACCATTCGGCCGGCAGTGCAAAGTCTTGTGTACGCAGCGTTGCAATATGTTGTCCGTCGCGATAGACTATCACACGCTTGTCGCCCGTCACTGCATAGCGGTAGGTGTGGTAAAGGCCGTCGGTGTTGTAGAACGTGCCGCCGTTGGCTGGGTTTGACAGCGAATGTTGTGTCTCTGAATTAAACAATCCAATCTGGCTGGCATTCACGAATCCCTTGAAGCCGACTGCATCTGATGTGACAGCAAACGGCATAAACTCCATTCCTGCCTGATTGGTCCTCACCTTGAATTCAATGGTATATCCGCCATCGCTCGGTGTGAATCCGTCGAATGTCTTCTCGGTATCGGCTCCTCCTTCATATACAGGATTGGCCGACAGGTCTTTCTGAGCGAGTGGCGTGCCGTGTGTGGTGACGTGTATGTATTTTCTCACATCGGCACTTCGCAGGATAACCTGTCCCGATGCGTCGGCCAATGTTGTCTTGTTGGTGACACGTATTCCGACAGGTCCGTCGCCGGCCTTCACAGTCTGCGGCCATACGGTAAGCCCGTGTGTGGCCGATATGTTGATGTCGGCAATGAGGTTTGAGCCATCTACGGTGAATGTGGCGTATGCGTCGGTGCCGTCGATGACAAGGCTGTCGCGGTTCACGTTGATTTCACTCTTCGGCGGAGCGTAAGCACCTGTGTTGTCGAATGTGAAGTATTCGATATCGGCACCTTTATTGTTGAATCCTATTGTTTTCTGTACCTTGCGACTTACACCAGTCAGTTTGGCATCGTCGGTGCGTAATGCGCTGATGCTGGCGCCCCATTTGTCGCGTTCGATATAGCTCGATACGCGTATCTGCCGTGTATTGGCCCGTGTCTGGAAGTCGGCAGCATAGGTCTGATATGAGTCGCTGGTGACTGGTATCACAACCTTGTTGTCGCTGTTCTGCAGGTCTTGTATGCGGAGCGAGCCGAGTTGTGTGCCGTCGCTCTTGATACCTCCCTTGGCCAGGGCCGAGAACGAATATACTTCGTCGGGGGCTACGTTGACAATCTGGCTCACCTCACCAGCAGCATATCCGGCTTCCCACATGTAGCGGCTTTGAGTCAGTACATGGTTGTTCTGGTCAACTATGTTGCTGCGTTCTTCCGGCACGATGTTCTGTGTCGAGTTCCACTGGTCCCACGGACTTACTTCCCATCCCTCGATGTGTGTCACGATGCCCCGTGATGCCGAATAGTTGTACTCGCCCTCGAAGTCTCCGTTGATGAGCAGGTTTTCCATCACGGGACCGTTGTCGTAGATGAAGTCTTTCGACAGCGCATGGTCTTGTGTGCGCAGTGTGTCGATGAGTTGTCCGTCGCGGAAGATGATTACCCTATTGTCGGCAGTCACTGCATATCGGTAGGTGTGGTATAGTCCGTCGGTATTGTAGAACGTACCGCCGTTGGCCGGGTTTGAGACTCCTTTCTTCGTGTCGTCACTGTATATTCCAGTGCTCGTAGCACCCACGTATGCGCGGAATCCTACGCCTTTGTCGCTCACTGCAAACGGAGTGAATTCTGCTGATTCGGCATCGGTCTTCACCTTGAATTCCACGGTATATCCCGCGTCTGTAGGTGTAAAGTCTGATGTGAATGTCTTTGCTTCATCATTACCTCCTGCATATACAGGATTGGCAGCGATGCTTTTCACGGGCAGTTCCGTTCCGTAGGTTGTCACATATACGTATTCGCGTTCATCGGCGCTGCGCATTATGACTTTAGCTGAGTTCGTCTGCAGTGTAGTGAGGTTGGTCACTGTCACCTTCACGTCTTTCTCTCCCGCTTTCACCACGGTTGGTGTGACTGCTATTCCGGCAGTGGCCGAAATCTGTACGTCGGCAATGAGTCCGTTGGTTGACAGGGTGAATGTCTCGCTCTTTCCCGTGCCGCATATTTCCATCTCGGCACGTTCGCCAGCCTTTGCCGGCTGTCGGCTCTGAGGTGTTCGACTCACGGCCGATACTGCCAGTCGGCGTACGTCTTGTGCCTGAAGCCCTGAAACGATGAACAGGGTGCAAATGACAGTTGTCAGTCGGATGAATGTTTGTTTCATATTCTGTTTGTTTTGGTTGTTTTCTATTGTTTTTTTGTCGTTTAGTTTCGTTTCGGTCATGTCGTTTGACTGGGGATAACCAGGTCTTGCCGTCTGTCATCACTTCACATACAGTTTGCGTGCAGTAGCCGTTCCGCCTTCGTTGAGTCTGATGACATAGATGCCCTGTGGCAGACGTGAGCCGCTGGTCGTCAGTTTACGTCCTTGCATGTCATAAACGTCGTAGCGCAGTGTGCCCGCCTGCTGCAATCCATATATGTTCACGGCCAGTTCCATACCGGTCTTGAAGATGTCGATGTCGCGTCTCAGCAGTTTCGCTGCGCGGTTTATCTCGTTCTGGTCGGTACTCTGCAGCATTGCTCCGTTCTTTTCGAGCGATGCACGCAGGTCGTCGTAGTATTCCTGGAAATAGACGAACGCACCGGCATCGGCATCGGCCAACAGTTGTGTTGCTTCATCTACGAGTGTCTGCAGGGTCGATGTGTCGTTAGACTGTCGTGAGTCAGCGAATGTGGCGGTTTGTGCTATGAGGGCGGCAGTTGTCTGCCCCACGGTTTCCTGGTTCACATTATTGTCGCGCACCATCTGTTTGGCAGCAGTTACGGCTGCCTGCAGTTGGTCGTATGCCGTTTGCGGATAGAATCCGGCACCGTCGCCGACAAACCCTGCTGCTTCGGTCAGAGTCTTTTCGGCTTCGGATATTGCTGCATTGAGGGCCGTGTAGTCTATCTTCACCTGTTCGGCAGCAAATGTGGCGGCGGCGGCTGTGAGGCTGGCATTGGCCTCATCCACTTGCGATTGTGTCGATTCATCGGCATTGAGTATGTCGAGAGCTGCACTCAGCGATTGCTGATATGCATCGATTGCCGTCTGAGGGTATTGCCCGTCGAGGTCGCCTGCCACTGCTGCACTCAGTGTTGCCTGTGCCGAGGTTACTGTGCGTGTGAGCTGTCGCTTGTCGATTAAGGTCTCGGCATGTGCCTTGCTCTTGAAGTCGGCTATTTCCTGCACGAGCTGAGCGGTTGCCTGGTCGAGTTCGTCCTGGCTCTTCGAGCGGTTGGCTGCACTGCGCAGTGTTGCAATCGTGGTACGGAATGCAGCTATGTCGGCATCGAAGTATTCGCCCTGTCCGTATCCCTCTTTGGCTGCGCCCAGCACTTCGTTGGCTTCGGCCAGTGTCTGGTTCCATGCGTCGCGTTCGAGCACTATGGTGATGTATGGTTCGACAATCCAGTAAGACAGTGTACTTCCGGCTCCCGCCTTGTCGCTGTAGGTCAGTGCGCCGTCGGTCGAGGCATCGGTGCCGAGGTATGTGCCTGTAGCCGCGAACTTCAGGCCCAGGTACTGTCCGTCGAGCACTTCTACTGCGATGAGTGCGGCTGTGGTGTCCGAGCGCTCATACCATTTGGTGTTCCAGGTTTCGAACCGTCCCAGGAACGTTGACTCGGATGTGGATTGCAGGTAGTATGTGTTGTCGTACCCATCGACAGGGATGAAGGTCATGAGTTGTCCGGCTGCCGCCCCCTCTTCTTCGTCGTAAGCGGTGATTGTTGCATTGCCGCTGGTAGTTGTCGTGAGCAGCATTCCCCCGTAATGTTTCACTATGTATGTCTCGCCTTCAACAAACGGGGCGAGTGGGTTATATGAGTTTCTGAACACTTCTATGGCCTCATAAAGTCGGGCTGTTGCTGCATCGGCTTCTTCGCGCGAGTCGGCTGTTTGCAGCACACCCTCGGCCGCAGTTATAGCTGCATTCAGTGCATCGAGCGCTGCCGCCGGCACCTGGTAGTATTCGTTGCCCACCGGTGTGGTTTCAGCCAGGTCGCGCGCCGTGGCTATCGCAGCCTCGAGTGCTGCCGTCGGTGTGTTGCGCATGAGTGTCCACCGATAGCGGGTGTCGGTGCCGCTCTTATCAGAATACACAGCCGAGCCGTCGGCAGTGTTGTCAACACCCAGCACTCGCGAGTTGGCACGACAGCGTATCTGCACGTAGTCGCCCATATCTTCGACCGAGAAGATGGCGTTGGCCAGCGTGCGGTCGCTGCTGCTCACGGTCTTGGTGTCCCACGACCCGCTGCGCGACACGTAGTTACCCTCTTTGTCGCGTAGGTTGTAGCCCGTGGCATCGCTGCCGTCGGGTGCCAGTTCGAAATAGAATTCCTGCTTGGGGTCGCTCGCGTCGGCCGTGTTGATGCGTACCGTTCCGTCGGCCGTCGATAGGTTCAGACCCGATGCCACATTGGTGATTACGTAGCCCACTCCGGTGAGGAACGGAGGATTCTTCGATGCCTCGTATGCAGCGATGGCAGCGTTGAGTGTTTTCACCGCCTCGTTTATCTCGTCTTGCGTCGTGGCCGAGGCAAGCACTGCCGCAGCAGCTGTTATGGCAGCACTGAGCAGGTCGCGGCTGGCTGCCTTGTATTGCCCTTTGTCATCGCCCTCGGTGGTTGTATCGAGCCATTGGTTGGCACTGGCTATGGCCTCTTCGAGGGTTGCGGTGGCCAGGTCGTCGGTCAGCGTGAGTTCACCCAGGAAGAAACTATCGAAACTCGTTGCCGAATTCAGCCATCCGAAGTTGGCCACCAGATACGGACGCTCGGCCATAAACACATATTCGGTCTGCACCCACTTGTCGGCTGCATAGTTTATGGTACGGAGTTCCTGGTTGGTGCCGTTCTGCGAGTCGGATGCATAGAGGCGGCTGTATTGCGTGTTGCTCGACATGCCGCCCGATGTGCGATATGCCCAACACGAGAACAGATAGGTCTTGCCAACTTCGACCTCCCAGCCAGTCTTCACACTCTGGCTGCTGCCACTGCCTGCGCCATGCAGGGCATGTAGGCAAGGTGAACCGTCGGGACCGCCATCGGCCACAATCTCAAAATTGTCCTCGCTCAAGTCCGAGCCGTCGCCGGCCTTCCAGCCCGTAAGTCCATCGTCGAACCCGGGATTGGCGATGAGGTTGGTGCCGATAACCTCGTAGATTCCGTTCTCGGTGGCGATACGGTCGCCAACCTGAGGCACATGACCCGCCTGAGCCATCACATCCGTGCATCCAAGACTGAATGCTGAAAGTAACGAAAGGGTGTAAAGTAATAATGTCTTCATCAGTTTATGGTTTTGTTATCGATTAGTATTCGCGCTGCAAGTTACAAACTTTTTTGCAATCGGCAATCTGTTTCAAGCCAAAATGTGACGTTTTCACACAATATTTTATATTTACACAAGGAAAACAGAGCCAGCTGGCAAACAGAAAGACACCGTGGGGCAAACCTATGCTCCATACGGAAACCATGGACACCGCCGCCGTCCGCCCATACCACATTTTACTGCGCCCACCCGCATATTTGTCCGAAGGTGCTGGAGTAAAAGCCTGCGGGTAGGGAGTAAAACTTAAAACTGTGTGGCAATTTATTAAAATCCTGACCACAGTTTAATAAAATTGTACGATAATTTATTAAAATCCTGACCGCAATTTTAAGTTTTACTCCGCACCCGCAGGCTTTTACTCCAGCTCTCGCAGGCTTTTACTCCAGCACCTTCGGGCAATGTTGGCCGATGGAAATGGACTTACCGTATATATTGCGATGACATCGCCATGAATAAGAGGGTTGTTTTAGACTACCAAAAATGCACTGAAATGTACTGATATAGAGCAATTTGCGAAAACTTAAACTTTCTAAACGAAATCGCAATTATTCGGGATAAACGGGAACAATTTGGGAACCTTTCACTAACTTTGGGAACCTCAAAACCCCAAATTTGGGAACCCCAAACAGATTTTGGGAACCCCAAAACAGGGTCAACGGACACCAATTAGTAACCCAAAATACCCGAAACAATGAAAGTAAGCGTCACACTAAGACGAAGCCGGAGCAAAAACGAGGATATTGCTTTCCTCTACTTCCGACTGAGAGACAAGGAAACGGACATCAAAGCCGCCAGTTCCATCACCATCAATCCCGAATACTGGGATGCGTCAGTGCCAGGCTATGCCGCCAACACCCCGAAGAAGGTTGTCCCGATAGAACGGCAGCAAGAGACAAACGAGTTAATACAGAAGATACTGAACATGATAAAGACAAAATACAAGAAAGGCATGGATGCCAAATGGCTTGCAGCCGCATTGGAGGACTGCACCCTGAAAATGGCAGAGACCAAGACCGAGGATAAAGCCGCCTTCCCTGCTGATGAGCATAACGACGGCGAGGAACCGGGGCTGATAGACTACTTCAAGATGTATCTGGAGCGGTCGGAGTTCAACGACTGGCACCGCCAGGCGCAGACCTCTGTCCTTCACCGACTCCAGCGTTATGAGAAATGGCTGGGCTACAACAACGGCAATTCAGACTTCCGCCTCTCCCTTGAACTCTTCGACAAGGAACAGGTGGAAGACTATGCCGACTACATGGAACATGAGCATGAGTACCGCGATGCCAACCGCAAGTTCTTCGCCCAGTTCAACATCAAGAATGAGAAGTGGATTCGTCCCGTTTCCCGAAATGGCATTATCAGCGGCATCAAGCGACTCAACATGTTCCTTAACTGGGCTGTGAAGGAAGGCTATCTGACAGACACCTCCTTCCGCAATGTGTCGCTCGACCAGCAGCTTTTCGGTACACCTTATTATCTTACCATTGAGGAGCGTGACAAGGTGATGAACTACGACCTCAGCCAGTACCCACGTCTGGAACGTCACCGCGACAAGTTCATCTTCCAGTGCCTTGTGGGCTGTCGCAGCAACGACCTTGAATACTTCACATGGCAGCACATCAATGGTGACTTCCTGGAATATATCCCGCACAAGAACCTGCTGGCTGGCCGCACGGAACTTGTGCGCGTCCCCCTCTGTGACAAGGCAAAGGCTATCTTGGAGGAACTTGACCCCGAATGTGAATACCTCTTCCGCTGGTTCTCACATGACCTATACAGACAGGACATCAAGCGAATCCTCAAAATGGCAGGAATCGACCGAATCGTGATGACCCTCAATCCGCTGACACGTCAGGCAGAGCAGCGTCCGCTATATGAAGTTGCTGCCTCGCATCTGGCCAGACGCACCTTCATCGGCAACCTCTACAAGCAGGTCAAAGACCCTGCGCTGATAGCGTCACTTACGGGACATACAGAGAACAGCGTTTCCTTCACTCGCTACCGTGCCATCGATGATGACACCAAGCGAGACATCCTGAAGATGATTGAATAATACCGTATTACCCAATAATATAAGAATATCATAGACATGAAGATTTCCGCTTTTATCCGCGCCAAGTCCGCCAAGAACAACGTGACCGACAAGGCAACCATATATTTCCGCGTCCGTGATGATCGTACAAGGACGGACATCAAGGCCGCAAGTGAGCTGACCATCAACCCCAACCACTGGAGCAGCGAGCGTCAGGGCTACCGCCTCCGTGTGGCTCTGGTGTCCAATGAGGAACAGCTTCGCCTGAACCGCTCCGTGATGGAGATAACCAGCCTTATCTCCAAGGAGTTTTACATCGGTGCCACCAACAAGTGGCTGCAACAACTCATATTTGCCTATCACCATCCCAATGCCTTCAAGGTGCAGAACGGCGAGATTGTAGAGACTGGCCTTGCCGTATGGGGCAGGAAGTTCATTGAAGAGAAGAAGTCCGACAAGCATCAGGCTTCCAACTACCGTGGTGTCATTGACAAGATGGAACGCTTCGAGAAATACCAGCGCAGCGTCCGCAAGATGAAGGACTACTCCTTTGCCATCGGCTCCATCACCGCCGAGGATATTGCAGCCTTCAAGAAGTTCGTGGAGCAGGAGCATACCTTCGTGGATAAGTACCCCTCCATCTATGGCAAGCTTGACAACCGCACCAAAGGCAGGATAAGGACACCCAGAGGTGGCAACACCGTGAACAACATCCTTACCATGGTACGCACTATCGTCCACTGGGCTTTTCTCAATGGCGCACAGGGCGACAACCCCTTCGACAGGTTCGACATGCCGGGGACGCTCTATGGAACACCATACTACCTGACCATCGCTGAGCGTGACCAGGTGTTGGCATACGATTTCAGCGACAATCCCATGCTGGAGGGCTACCGTGACATGTTCATCTTCCAGTGCATGGTGGGATGCCGTTACGGTGACCTTGTGAGCTTCACCACCGACAATATCATTGACGGTGTGCTGGAGTACATTCCGCAGAAGACCCGCAACAAGGTCGGGGCAAGCGTCCGTGTGCCGCTTGGGGCAAAGGCGATGTCCATCATTGAACGCTTGAACCGCAACAAGGGCGAGGTGCTGTTTCCCCAACACATCAATTTCAAGTACAATGATGCCATCCGTGAGATACTGACCAAGGCAGGTGTCAAGCGCATTGTCACGGTCATTGACACGCTTACCCATCTGGAGGTGAAACGCCCCATCAATGAGATAGCGTCCAGCCACATGGCTCGCCGCACCTTCATTGGCAACCTGTACAAACA
>CALGGJ010000003.1 GCA_937915745.1 uncultured Prevotellaceae bacterium
CTATCTTCTTGAGTTCGACTTCCACGTTTGCACTGATGGCTTCGAGGAACTTGTCGCGGTCGTTGTTGAGCTCCTCTATGCTCATGGTTGCGATTACGAGACGCAGCTGACCGAAGAGGATATCGCGGGCCAGTTCCTGAATCTGACCCGGAGTGAGACCCAGCAGTCGCTCGGCTGCAGCGGTCATGTATTCGGGGTCGGTGGATATACCTACGGTAAACCGGCTCGGCACGTCAACACGTATGTTCTGACGCGACAGGGCGTTGGTGAGGTTGGCATCGATGCTTATCGGAGTGAGGCTCAGATAGGCATAATCCTGAATGATTGGCCACACGAATGTGCCTCCGCCATGCACACATTTGGCCGAACCTTTCCTACCGGTGGTGCCGTACACCACGAGAATTTTGTCTGACGGACAACGTCTGTATCTGTTGATGATTGATACAAACAGCACTACAGCCACTATGACTGCTGCTAAAGTAAGATAGAATCCCATGATTGACTGTTTATTTAGTTTATACTGATATTGCCTCGTTTCATTCCACCCTCAATGTCTCGTTGTCGATGATTTC
Source organism: uncultured Prevotellaceae bacterium (assembly GCA_937915745.1). Lineage (GTDB taxonomy): Bacteria > Bacteroidota > Bacteroidia > Bacteroidales > Bacteroidaceae > Colivivens. The sequence continues at coordinate 573 of CALGGJ010000003.1, forward strand.
CACCACCCTGACCTTCGCGCCCGAAGGCAGCTCGTCGCCATCGGTCAGGGCATCAAACTCATGTACCGAACCGTTGAGGCTTGCCTGCACCTTACCCTTTCCGCTGCGCGAGGCAGGAATGCGCAGATAGACCGACACGATTTGTCCCTTGGTGTCGTGGATGTCGAATGCACCGTTGTGTTCAAAACGTTTTGTCTGCTTGTAAATCACTACGAACATGGCAACAAACAGGCATCCCACGATGAAGGCCACGAGAACAAGCAGGAACTCGTTGTGGATGGAGCCGTAGAAACTCACGCCTGCCCAGCCGAAGCCTACGAGGAATCCGATGAGGTTTTTTATGGTAAACAGATTGAGGCCGCCACCAAGGTCCATGGTATCGGAACCATCGAAGTCAACATCTACGTCGCTCGAATCCATGCCGATGAGCGTGAGCACCATCTGAACAAGAAACACCAGCGAACTGAACACGGCACATCCCCAAAATACCTGGAGCAGCATTGGCATTGAGCCATACATTGTCATCAAATCGTTCATACACACACTGTTTATTATTGGTTTCACATTTATTATTTAGTCGTTTCACACATCTGACGCACAGACCTGCCGATTTACTACACGCACCGACACTTTTTTTTACACCTGGCCGTTCAACCCGTAAGCGGGGGTTTAAAACCGCAAATTTAATCGTTTTTCTCTTACCTGCCAAACTTTCACCATGAAAAATGACTGCACCACACACAAAATGCAGTCATACACGCAAAAACGACTGCGCACTCACGAGGCTGAGACTGCGCACTCACGAGGCTGAGACTGCGCACTCACGAACTCAGACAGGCAGGCAACATGAGGCATCATCATGAGCAATGAAATGCAGAAAAAAGAGCGACACCTATATTTTATCGGCAAATTATAGTCGGCAGATGAAAATAATTTCGTATATTTGCACCCAAATTACACGCGTAAGCCAAGACTGATTACAACTATACGCTAACATAAATTAAAATCAAAGAAAATGAACATCAGAGATTACAACTTCGATGGCAAGAAAGCCATCGTACGCGTTGACTTCAACGTACCAATCCAAGAAGGTAAGATAACCGACATGACCCGTATCAACGGTGCAGCCCCAACCCTGAAACTCATACTCGAGAAGGGCGGAAGCCTCATCATCATGTCGCACATGGGTAAACCCAAAGGCAAGAAAAAGCCCGAATTGTCGCTCTGCCAGATTGTAGATGCAGTGAGCCGGACACTGGGCGTGCCGGTTAAGTTCGCTCCCGACTGCGCCGATGCAAGCGAGGCTGCGGCACAGCTCAAGAAGGGCGAAGTGCTGCTGCTCGAAAACCTGCGCTACTATCCCGAAGAGGAAGGCAAGCCTGTAGGAATAGACAAGGCCGACCCTGCATACGAAGCTGCAAAGAAAGAGATGAAAGCGCGTCAGAAAGACTTTGCCAAGAAACTGGCCAGCTACGCTGACTGCTACGTGATGGATGCATTCGGAACAGCACACCGCAAACACGCATCCACAGCAGTCATAGCCGACTACTTCGATGCCGACAACAAGATGCTCGGCCTCCTCATGGAAAAAGAAGTACAGGCCGTTGACAACGTGCTGAAAAACATCAAACGCCCGTTCGTCGCAATCATGGGCGGCTCGAAAGTATCAACCAAGATAGGCATAATCGAAAACCTGCTCGGAAAGGTTGACAAACTCATCCTCTGCGGCGGTATGACCTACACATTCTCAAAAGCCCACGGAGGCGAAATAGGCAACTCAATCGTAGAACTCGACAAACTCGATGTAGCCCTCGGTGTAGAAGAACTGGCAAAGAAGAACGGAGTAGAACTCGTATTGGGTACCGACTCAGTATGCTGCACCGGATACGATTTCTCTACATTCTCAGTAAAACCAGGTGCACAAATCAAGGTATTCCCATCAAACGACATCGAGGCAGGATGGGACGGACTCGATGTAGGCCCTGAAAGCCGCAAGGCATTTGCAAAGGCAATAGAAGGAGCAAAAACCATACTGTGGAATGGTCCGGCCGGATGCTTCGAGTGCGAAGAATTCACTGCCGGCTCACGCGCCGTAGGCGAAGCAGTGGCAAAAGCAACGGCCGAGGGAGCATTCTCGCTCATCGGAGGAGGAGACTCCGTCGCATGTGTCAACAAATTCGGACTGGCCGACAAGGTGTCATACATATCAACCGGCGGCGGAGCTCTGCTCGAAGCAATCGAAGGCAAAGTACTCCCGGGAGTGGCTGCAATCAAAGGCGAATAACACCACAACCACAATACTGAATACCGAAATTGACAATTGACGACTAAACACAAACAATTGTACAATACAAACCATACACGTCACACTCTGCTTCCGACCCTCATACGAGCGTTGGAAGCAGTTGTGGCATGTATGCTGCCATGCGCCTGCACACACAATGGCGGAACTGACGGAACTGACGACACCACCGACTCAACAATATTCCGCATTGCCATACTACCCACAGACGAATGCCTACCATTCGTCGTAGCACAGCAACACGGAATGCTCGACACACTGGGGTTCGAAGTGCAACTCGACACATTCATGGCAGCCATGGATGCCGACACCGCATTCATCAACGGACATGCCGACATGCTCGTGACCGACACCTTCCGCATGGCATACCTCAACACGATAATCAACGGAGCGGCAATCAACCCCGTCATTACCGACACACTCAAACTGTCAATGCTCACCACACAATCATCACGCATCAAATCGACAAAAAACCTGAAGGAAAAAATCGTGGCAGTGACACGCAACTCAGCCATAGACCACTTTGCCGACATCGTGATGGACCGAGCCAAACTGAAACGCGAAGAACTGAACCGCCCGCAAATCAACGACATAAGCCTGCGAGCCAACATGCTCAACCTCGAACAATACGACGGAGCAATACTGCCCGAACCATACGCCACACAATGCGAAACACAAGGAGCACAACGCATCGCAATGAGCAATGAGACACAAATGAGAGTGGTTGTGAAATCGACCACCATGCACAAACGCAAAAACGACGTACAACGAATACTGGCAGCATACTGGCAAGCAAAAAAGCTACAAAAACAATGACCGGCACCAACATATACAACGCACTGCATGGCGGCAACCTGCTCCAAGCCTTCACCATGCTGCAAACCAAGATAGACAGTCTCGGCGACTGGCAGCTGCAACAAGACCTGGAAACCGCACGCAACACCTATGCCACCATGCTCACCTACATGGCACAGGGCATGGAAGACCCTGACGACACAAAAATACGCCAAGACATCATACGCCAAGCCTATGCACTCAACGACCGGGCCAACCTCGGCATAAGGCTGCGCAAAACCCCCAACGACAAATACTGCCAAGCCGTAAAACAAAGCAGGAACGAAACATTCGCACTGACGGAAGTGCAGACGGCACTCGAAACAATAAACAAACAAACAACCCAACTCGCAACTGCCACAAACACACGCGAAAGCATCGGCAGGCACAAACGCGAACAACTGGCAGAACAACACGACATGCTTGCCGGCCAACTCTTCGGCCACACATGGGCATCCACACTCTGGACAAGCAGCACCTACTCACAATATGCAGAGTTCATATCCAATCCCAACATATCAACTGCCGACAAAGCACTCACCATAAGCGCCGCGACCCTGGCTGCATTCGAACTGTTCGACCCACAAAAACTCATGCTCCTCATGGACGCTTATCTCGACACCGAAGCCGACATCAGCCAGAGAGCCCTCGTGGGACTGCTGCTGCTGCTCATACGCTACGACAAACGCATCAAACACTACACGGCCATCACCGCACGATTCAACCTGTATATCGAAAACCGACAATTCGTGGCCGACTGCTTCCAGGCACTAATCGCACTGCAATACAGTAAACTGACCGACACCGTGAGCGAGAAAATGACCAACGACATAATGCCCGCCATACTGAAATCGCAGCGATACATGAAATCAAGTGTCATCGAACTCGATGCCGAACTCACCAAGAACGGAGAAAACCCCGAATGGCACCATGACACAAAAGACGACGACAAGGCAGAAAGAAAAATACACCAAATGACGGAAATGCAAATGGAAGGAGCCGATGTGTATCTCAGTTCGTTCCGCCACCTGAAATCATTCGCATTCTTCACATCCATACATCATTGGCTCAGCAAATTCTCTTTCGACTATCCAGACATACTGCAAACCACAAACAACATACAACCCAACGTGTTCAGCGTTGTCAACGCACTGCTCGACACCGCACCATTCAGCGACAGCGATAAATTCTCGTTCATCTGCATGTTGGGTACAATACCACAGCAAGGACACGACGTCATAGCATCGCAAATAAGCTCACAACTCGAAGACGCCGGAATAGACGAAATCATAGAAACCGGCAAGAAACCACAACGCAGCGCAAAGGCAACACTACGCAGCTACATATTCGACCTCTACCGCCTGTTCAAAGTATATCCATACCACACACAACTGTTCGACCCATTCAACAAACAACTCAACAACTTCTCGCCAATCTACACAACAACACTGCAACCACTGCTCGACAACAAAGAGGAAACAATGAACATGGCCGAGTTCATGATGCGCAAAGGACTCTATGCCGATGCGTTATCGCTATTCAGCAACCTGAAGCCAATAGAGCGTGAGCAAGACGCCGATATATGGCAGAAAATAGGATTCTGTCAGCAGAAGATGAGACAACCCGAAGCAGCAATGGCAACCTACATCAAAGCACACAAACTGCAACCAGGCTCAATGTGGACCATACAACACACTGCACAATCAGCATTCGACGCACACGACTACAACACAGCACTGGAATACACAGAAATGACACTCGAAACCGACGGCGACAACCCAAAGTGGCTCGGACGCAAGGCAGAATGCCTCTTCGCACTCGAAAGGTACAGCGAAACCCTGCCAACACTATACAAACTGGCATATATCGACGAAAACTCGGAACGCACAAAAGAGATGCTGGCATGGGGACAACTCATGAACGGAGCAACCGACAAGGCAGAAAAAATATACACCGAACTTGAGAACAACAACCCATCGGTGAAGAACACGACCAACCTTGCCCATATCCTTACAATAAAAGGAAAGACAAAAGAAGCAACGGAACTCTACCGCCAGGCATACAAAGCAGCAAAAGACGAACACGAGTTCAACCACAACTTCTGGTACCTCAAAGACTACTTCGGCAAGATGGGCATCAATCCCGAACGGATGCAACTGATATACGACGTAGTAATAAGTAGTGCAAATGCTTAGCAAAAACAAAATAAAACACATACGGAGCCTCGAACACAAAAAGTTCAGAGACAAGTATGGCGTGTTCGTGGCCGAAGGCAACAAACTGATAGACGACCTGCGCAGCCACTTCGAACTTATGGAGATCATCGAAGGCGACGACGTGGCACGCATCAGTTTTCAGGAAACACCACAAAACATGCTTGCCATATTCCGCAAAGACACCGATGCAACGGGCGACCTCACACCATATCCCACGACACAACTGTGTCTCGCACTCGACGACATACAAAATCCAGGAAACCTCGGCACGATAATACGTTTGGCCGACTGGTTTGGCATCGAACACATATACTGCTCAAAAGCCTGTGCCGACATATACAGCCCCAAAGTAGTGCAGGCAACAATGGGAAGCCTTGCACGTGTCAACATACACTATACCGACATAGCAAAATTCGCCGAGTCGGTGGGCAACACACCAATATACGGAACATTTCTCGACGGAACCAACATATACGACCAACCACTGACAAGCAACGGACTCATAATAATGGGCAACGAAGGACATGGCATATCGGCCGAAGTGGCCAGACACGTCACTCGACGGCTACTCATTCCAAATTATCCCCCAGGCAGAGCGACAGGAGAATCGCTCAACGTAGCTATAGCCACATCGATAGTGTGTGCAGAGTTCAGAAGAAGATGTTGTATATAAAGCCCCAAACCATAGAACTCCCTATGAAGACACAGGCCCCCGGGAAACCATAGAAACCCGGATGAAGCCATAGAAACACAGAGGAAATTGAGGACAGTGAAATCGATAAGCGGCATATCATGTGACATAATAAGCAACATGTCACATAATATTATGAGGAAACCGAGGTTGCCCTACATGTTGATTGCCATGATTGTGACATCGTGTTCAGTTGACCGCTATATCGCCGATGACGAACTTTTCCTGAAAGAAGTGAATGTGGTTGAAAACAATCATAAAGCCACAAAAACGCTCGCATTGGCCGATTATGTATTACAACAACCCAACAACAAATGGTTTGGAGCCAAAGTACCACTCAAGATATACTGCCTTGGCGGTGTCGATTCGACCAACTGGGCCACACGCCTCTTCCACAAAATTGGGCAAAAACCCGTCATTTACGACCACAACAAAGCTCTCAGGACGGTAGAAGACATGCGTCAGGTGCTTTACAACGAAGGATTTGTTCATGCAATTGCAGATATAAAGTCAAACGTAAAAGGGAAACACCTCACGCTGACCTACGAGATATCGCCTGGCGAACAGTATCGCATCCACGACATAAGCCGCAACATAGCCGACAGCACCCTTCACAACATCATCTGCGGAGCCGACACAGCATCGTCACTATTGCAGCGAGGCATGCCATTCAACATCAACCGTCTGAACGAAGAGCGCAATCGAATCACCACCTACCTGCGCAGTATCGGATACCATAAATTCAACAAAGAATACATTACATTTGTTGCCGACACAAGCACACTGAACAACAATGTAGATATCACGATGAATATAGGTCTGCACATAGAAGACGGGCGCTCAACTCCCGAGCCACATCGACGCTACACGATAGGCGATATAAGCTACATCGTCGATGCCGTAGGTATGGGAAGCGACCTTACACTTCTCGACCAAGAGAAACACCAAGGTGCCACCATATACTATGATAAACACTTACGTTTCCGCCCAGGACTCCTCACCTCGAACACCTTGTTCCACAAAGGCGACTACTTCAACGAGAACGACCAAAAACTTACATACAGATACCTCACACGCCTCGGAGCCATCAGCTATTCCAACATACGCATGACGCAGGTAGGCGACTCGTTGCTCTTACCTACAATCATCGTAAACCATGCACCCGCACACTCGCTGGGGTTAGACCTTGAAGGCACCAACTCGGCCGGTGACCTCGGAGTGGCTGCCACCACATCGCTCACACATAAAAACCTGTTCAGAGGTTCGGAGACACTCACCCTGAAACTGCGTGGAGCATACGAAGCCATCACTGGCCTTGAAGGTTACGAGGGTCATAACTACACTGAGGCCGGCGGTGAGGCAACACTGGGTTTCCCCGGTTTCCTCATGCCGATTGTAAGTAAGAGATTTGGAGCCATACGCAATGCCACATCCGAAATATCACTGCAATACAACATGCAGAACCGACCGGAGTTCGACCGTCGTGTCCTTACTGCCGCATGGCGATACAGATGGTCTGGACTCAAGCAAAAAACCACACACAGGTTTGACCTGCTCGAGACCAACTACGTGAAGATGCCATGGATTTCACACACTTTCAAAGAGCAATATCTCGACTCACTCGGCAAGACTAATGCCATACTGAAATACAACTACGAGAACCTGCTCATTACAAAACTGGGATATACATACTCCTACAACTCGCTGGGCACTGCAGCCACCTCTACATACGGTAAGAATGCAGTGACGCTGAAATTCAACGTTGAAACCTCTGGCAATGTGCTGTCGCTTGCCACACATATAATCGACCCTACCACCAACTCAGAAGGCCAGCGCACTTTGCTCGGCATTGCTTTTGCCCAATATGCAAAGGCCGACATCGATTTTGCACGCAGTGTGAGCATTGACCCACACAACTCGGTTGCATTCCATGTGGCATTCGGCATTGCCTATCCTTACGGTAACTCAAATATACTGCCATTTGAGAAACGCTATTTCGCCGGCGGAGCAAACAGTGTGCGCGGATGGTCGGTGCGTTCACTCGGTCCGGGTACATACAATGGTGCCGACCGTGGCATCAACTTCATCAACCAGTCGGGCGACATAAAGCTTGACATAAGCCTCGAATACCGTGCATTCCTCTTCTGGAAACTGCATGGTGCATTGTTTATCGATGGAGGTAACGTCTGGACCATACGCGACTACAAGGACCAACCCGGGGGTGTGTTCCGCATTGGTGAATTCTATAAACAGCTGGCTGCCGCATATGGTGTAGGGCTGCGCATGAATCTTGACTTTTTTGTCATTCGGTTCGATGCCGGAATGAAAGCTGTCAACCCTGCATACACAACACGTCGCCATCATTTCCCGATAGCACACCCTAACTTCGACCGCGATTTCACGCTTCATTTCGCTGTAGGGTTGCCATTCTGACGTACAGGCTTTCAATCCGTTATCGGGTGTCTATCTAATCAGTACCTTCTTTCCGTCAACTATATATATGCCGGCGTCGGGTGTATATGAATATTTGCTGCCCTGCAAACTGTAAATACCTTGTTTAGATATTTCTGTATCGTGGTTTGCCGATACTGATGGGATTCCGTCGGCGGTATTGATGTCGCCCAGTCGTATGAGTCGGAAATTATCGAATACCGTCCAATCGTTTACATTGGCTTTCGTCTTCCTGACACCAATCACCACATCGCTCTCGCCATCGGCATCAAATTCCACACTGTTGGCATAGAGTCCTCGACGTAAATAGGCTGAAGCCTGCTCCATCGTGTTGGGTACGTAGCCATAATCGGCCGAGCGTACACCCACGGGTCCGATCGTGTCGGCATGAATAAATATTGATTCGATTGGTGTTGATTCTTCACCTGCATAAAGTTCAGCGTACAGGTGTTCGGTGCCGGCCTTGCGTTGATTGTTGGCATTGGTGTAGGTTCCGTCGCGGTAGAATGCCTGCACACTGAGGCGGTAGTGGCCACGCGGCAGTCCTTGTATTGTCTGGCGTATGTTGAATGTGGCATTCCACTTCTCGGCCAAGTTGTAGTTGACTGTAGGTGTGCCTGTCCATCCGTAAGCCGAGTTGCCATCGAACGATGGATTGATGATATAGCCTGTATAGTCGGTTATGGTGGGTTCGTATATTTCTACACGTTCACACTGTAGTTTTCCATCATGGGCCGATACTTTCACTGCCGTTTCAGGTTGGATGTCGATGTCTCCCTCTACGACTGCTTCGTCGGTAATGATTTTCACATGCAGTGTCTGTGTTTCAGTCAGTGTATTCATCATGTAAGCTTCGGCAGGATTATCCGCATCCTGTGCAGCAACGACGTTGGTTGCCCCATCTACAAAGACTTTCAACACATTACCCACAGAGTTGTTCTGCCAGGCATGTATGGTGGTTGTGGCACCAGCGGGGGTGATTGTTGTTGACTCCTTGAACACCGGCGAACCCTCGATTGTAGTTATGTCGTGTAGCACAACCCGGGTTGAATCGCTCCTGAAGTTGGCAGCCAGCAGATAGTGTGTGCCATCGGGGTCAGCAGCAATGGCTGCGCTCCACCCTTCGGGCAGTGTGTCGGTAAGCGATTGCAGCTGTGACTGCATCTGGCTGGTTGTAGGGGCATCAATCATAGAGTACCATACCAGTGTGCGTGTATCGACCTTCTTGTTTCTGCTGAATACGCGTCGTTGCTTTGAGTATAGCGGATAGAGCTTGGCAGCCTGTATGGAGTTCACCGATTCGCGGTCGCCGAATGCCATCAGCCGCTGGTCGGTGGTTGCCACTCCTACCTGGTTGTCGATGTTGGCCCATGACGTTGTGAAAGTCTGCATTGCTGCACCATTCGATTGTCGGTGGTCGATTGCCTGGGGGTCTGCTGCCGACTGGTGGTAAATTGTGCGGATGGTTTTGGTAAACTCATCGCACGAAATGGCCATCAGCCCTCCTTTTTCTTCTGTTATGGAGCCGGCACCCAGTCCAAATACATAGTCAAGGTATATGATGGCGTTGCCTGGTGTGGCGAAAATGGCGAAGCGGTTGTTGAGCACTGCTTCGTTGGTATTCAGTTCGCCGTTCATCGTATATCCCTCGCCTTCGAGGTTGTATATGCCCGATATCACCGGTGTTGCATCGGTAGTCTTGCCGTTCACGGTGTACCACCCCAGGAAGTTGCCCGTATTGTTGGCCCGATATGGAATGACTATCTTGTTGCGGTCGGGGCAGTTGGCTGCAAAATATCCTGCATAGTCCTTCAACCCGTTGCTCCATGAGAATACCGTGAATCGGTCTTTGCTGAATGATCGTACCACGTTTTGCGTTGGCAGTATCTTTGCCTGACTGTGAGCCTTGCGGAAAGCCTCGAAGTCGGCAGGCGTGATGTCGGCTGTAGGACACACGTGGTGCATGAGCCACGACATCATCACACGGTGTGCCTCGACACCCATGCGCCTGGCTCCCACGTCGGGACGCAGCAGCCACGAGCCGTCCTTCGTTGTTGTCTGCCTGGCTTTTATATGTTTGTATGCGAGGTTTTCGAAGGTGAGTGCTTCTGCATCGCGTTGGAAACAGGCCTTGGTGGCATAACTTGCAATCTGGTCGAAGAGGAACAGGCTCCAGTCGTTGCCGTTAGGCATGGCTTGCTCGCCATCGGTAAGGATGAGCCAATCCAGTACACTGTCTTCCACTTGTGCTATGTTGTGCATCAGGGCATTGGTTTGCCACTTCTCTGTGCCATAGAGTTCGGTTTGGAACAGTTTCAAGGCTAATGCAGCCTCGCCCAACTCCTGCATGGCCACATTCTGATAGCTTGTGTGGAAGAAGTTGTGGTTTTGCAATGTATAGTCGTCGTACAGGTTGGCTCCCACAAACAGGTCGGCCACGGTCTTGTTGTCATACCATGGGTCGATGACATCGTGGCACAGAGCATCGGATGTGTGCGAATAGGTGTTGATGGCAAATTGCCTGAGACGGGCAAACCACCGTTCTGCCAGTGCGTCGTCGGGGAAGAGTCCGAGTGTGGCAGCCAGCACATCGGCTTCCCATCCGTTTTCTTCCGACTTGGTATCGCCTGCGTAGCCAGTTGGTATGCTGCGAGTCAGTTCATAATTGCATTCAGCCTTGAGCATGGCGTAAATGCGCTGACGCTGTGTGTCGGAGAGGCTGTCCCACTGAAAGAATGCGCTGTATGCCACCGACATGGCCCACAGGCTCGACTCCCACACATAGTCGGCTGACGATGTGCTGCCCCAGTAGGCAGTATTACCAGTGCACGAAGCAAGCTTGTTGGCCTTGTGTGTGGAGTAAGCATACACAAGCGAACGCATGGCCATTTCCTCAACCTTAGTCCATTCCAAACCCTGAGGCAGGGACACACCGGCCGGACGACCGTATTTCAGCATGAAGGCGCATATCATCGAGAGGTCGGCATTGGTGCGTACACCGGCCTCATTGGCCTGTCCGCTCGACTCACCCCTGAAATAGCCCAGGCGCTCGCCCGCACTGTTGGTGGTGGACAGCGACTGATAGTCGTTGTTGACGTATGTCATAAACGCCGACAACATCTGCAACAGGTCTTGTTTCATATCTGCCTCACCTATAAATTGAGAGGAAATCACACCCTCAGTAGGCGAAGAAACATCGGCCTCGGTCTGAGAATAACCTGCCACAAACCTGCAACATAACATCAACAGCACGGCAAGGCGCATATGCCGGCATACACGGGAACTGGCAATATAGCCAATGGACATAGATTGGGCAACATTTGTTTTCATAGTCTTTCCTATTGTTTCTGATTAATTCATGCTACAAAGATAATCATAAAACGGCAAACTGCAAACACAAGCCAGCAAAATTCTGCAACAATGCCTGATATTTAATGTCGAAGAGTGCGCATTCAAGCGGTCGAGACTGCGCACTCAGGAGGCCGAGACTGCGCACTCAAGGGGCCGAGACTGCGCACTCGCAAAACCACGGCATCAAACCATCAAACACACACAACTGCACATACGACAAAACAAATAAGGTGTAAAGACACAACCTTTTTTGTGTTACAGAGGCAGATTTATCAATAATCATGACCTGCCATTCGCCAAAAAGTCGTATCTTTGCATGATATTACAAACAAAAAACATCAAAACAAAAGATATGTACAGAACTCACACGTGCGGAGAACTCCGCATCGGACATGCAGGGCAAACGGTGACCCTGGCCGGATGGGTGCAGCGCACCCGCAAGATGGGCGGAATGACATTCGTAGATTTGCGCGACCGTTACGGCATTACCCAACTAGTATTCAACGAAGAAAAAGACATAGCACTGACCGAAGAAGCAAACCGTCTGGGACGTGAATACGTGATACAGGCAACAGGAACAGTAAGCGAACGATACAGCAAGAATAAGAACCTGCCGACAGGCGACATCGAAATAGAAGTGACAGAGTTCAACGTACTCAACAAATCGCTCACCCCACCATTCACCATAGAAGAAGAAACCGACGGCGGCGACGACCTGCGCATGAAATACCGCTATCTCGACCTGCGACGCCCCAACGTGCGCCGCAACCTCGAACTGCGCCACCGCATGTGCATCGAGGTAAGAAACTACCTCAGCAACCTGGGATTCATCGAGGTAGAAACACCTGTACTGATAGGCAGCACACCAGAAGGGGCACGCGACTTCGTTGTGCCGTCGCGCATGAACAAAGGACAATTCTACGCCCTGCCACAAAGCCCGCAAACACTCAAGCAACTACTCATGGTGTCAGGATTCGACCGATACTTCCAGATAGCAAAATGCTTCCGCGATGAAGACCTCCGTGCCGACCGGCAACCGGAATTCACACAGATAGACTGCGAAATGTCGTTCGTCACACAAGAAGACATCATACAGACATTCGAAGGAATGGCCAAACACCTGTTCAAGACACTACGCGGCGTAGAGCTGAACGAACCATTCCTGCGCATGCCCTGGGCCGAGGCAATGAAACGATTCGGCAGCGACAAGCCCGACATGCGATTCGGCATGGAATTCGTCGAACTCATGGATACACTGCAACTCGGGACATTCCCTGTATTCGACAACGCAAACTACATAGGCGGCATCTGCGCACCAGGATGCGCAACATACACACGCAAACAACTCGACCAACTCACCGAATATGTAAAGCGACCACAAATCGGAGCCAAAGGACTTGTCTATGCACGTGTAGGCGAAGATGGAAGCGTAAAATCAAGCGTAGATAAATTCTACACCACAGAGCAACTCAACACACTGAAAGACAAGATGCAAGCAGCGCCAGGCGACCTCATACTCATACTTTCGGGCGACGACGCAATGAAAACACGCAAACAACTATGCGAACTCCGACTCGAAATGGGACAACGGCTCGGCCTACGCGACAAAAACAAATTTGCACTCCTATGGGTCACCGAATTCCCAATGTTTGAATGGAGCGAAGAAGAAGGACGGCTCATGGCCATGCACCACCCATTCACACACCCTATGGAAGAAGACATCAACCTGCTCGACACACGACCGGAAGACGTGCGTGCCGACGCATACGACATGGTATGCAACGGAATCGAAGTAGGAGGCGGCTCAATACGTATCCACGACCCTAAGCTGCAAGCCAAGATGTTCGAAATACTGGGATTCACACCAGAAAAAGCCGAAGAACAATTCGGATTCCTCATGAACGCATTCAAATACGGAGCGCCACCACACGGAGGACTCGCATACGGACTCGACCGCTGGGTAAGCATCTTCGCCGGACTCGACTCAATACGCGACTGCATCGCATTCCCAAAAAACAACAGCGGACGCGACGTCATGCTCGATGCACCAGCACCAATCGACCAAAAACAACTCGACGAACTAGAAATAAAACTCAACCTAAAAAAATAACCGACACACCATAAATACTAGTCACACTAGTCACACCAAACCTAAGCCCAAAAACGAATGAACTTTGACAAAAACACAATAATAGGGCTCGTACTCATGGCTGCAGTACTCTTTGGATTCATGTGGTATGAAAACACAAGCAGGCAAAAACGAGCAGTCCAACAACAAAACGAGCGAGCAATAGAAGCCGTGGCACAACAAAAAGCCGACAGCATAAACGCAATGGAAGAGGAGAAAGAAGCACGGAAAGTGATGGAAACACTGGCCGACTCATCCAGCACACTCTTCGCCGCACGACAAAAAAACGAAGGGCAAACAGTAATAGAGAATGAACTCCTGCAACTCACCGTCAGCAACCATGGCGGACAACTGTGCAGAGCCGAACTCAAAGACCCTACATACAAAAACCAACAAGGAGGACAAGTAGTACTATTCGACGGCGACGACTCTGACATGCAATTCAACTTCGACGGCAAAGACGAAAACATACGTACCGACGAACTATACTTCACCCCAACCAACATCAAAAAAAATGAAGTTACGATGTCGCTACCTGTAGCAACAGGAAGCATTGACATACACTACCAACTGCTGCCAAAATCATACATACTGCGCATAGACATAACAGCCAACAACCTGTCAGGATTCTTCTCAACAAAGACCAAGACAATGGACATCGTATGGAACGAACGGATGCGACAGCAAGAAAAAGGATTCGACTTCGAAAACCGCTACAGCACCATCACCTATCGCAACACCGACAACGACACCGACGAACTCTCATCAGCCGGAACCGACAAGACCAAAGACAAATTCGACGAACAACTCGAGTGGATTGCATTCAAGACACAATTCTTCGCTCAAGTACTGATAGCCGACGGCGAATTCACCCCCTCGCTCATGAAGTCAACATCATACAAACGCGACGACAAGAAAAATCAAGGCTACCTGAAAACATACAATGCCGAGTTCAGTACCGACTTCGACCCATCAGGCAAAAAACCGACAGAACTGAAGATGTACCTCGGCCCAAACAAATTCTCAACACTGAAAGAAAACGAAAAACTGTGTGAGAACGACAAAGACCTCGACCTCCAAAGCCTAGTTTACCTCGGATGGCCAATCATCAAGTACATCAACCGGTTTGTCATGCTATATATCTTCGACTTCATGACAAGCCTCGGCATCAACATGGGAATAGTCCTGCTGCTCATAACAATCATACTCAAGGCCGCAGTATATCCGCTACAAAGAAAAAGCTACCTGTCGTCAGCACGCATGAGAGTACTGAAACCCAAGATAGAAGAAGTGACAAAAAAATACCCGGGTCAAGACCAAGCAATGCAACGACAGCAGGAAACCATGAAACTATACTCCGAATACGGGGTAAGCCCTATGGGCGGATGCCTGCCTATGCTGATACAGATGCCTATATGGGTTGCCATGTTCAACTTCGTACCGGCAGCCATCGAACTGCGCGGACAATCATTCCTATGGGCAAACGACCTCAGTACATACGACGATGTCATACACTGGAACTCATGGATATGGGGAATCGGAAACCACCTCAGCATCTTCTGTGTACTATGGTGTCTGTCAACAATTGCAAACACATGGATAAGCATGCGCCAGCAACGCGACACCATGTCACCTGAACAAGCACAGCAAATGAAGATGATGCAATGGATGTCATACCTCATGCCACTTGTATTCTTCTTCACATTCAACGACTATTCGTCAGGACTCAACTACTACTACCTCGTGTCAGGACTCATTTCAATTCTGACAATGTGGTATCTGCGCAAATCGACCGACGACAAGAAACTACTTGAGCAACTCGAACGCCGTCATGCCGAGCGCAAGGCAGCAGGCAGCGGTGTGCAGAAGACTTCGTCGATGATGGGACGCCTGCAGGCAATGGCCGAAAAGCAACAGGAACTGATGCGACAACAGCAAGAAGCACAAAACAGGAAAAAACATTAAAGAGAGAAAACCAAAACCAAATACCATCAACATCATGAACAAAGCAACACTTGGATTAGTAATTGCAGCCATGGCTATAACAGAAGCATGTAACAAGGCAGATGAACCCGAACTCATAGGCCGACAACATCCAAAGATTGAAGACGGACGCCTCACCCCGGAAGTGCTGTGGGCAATGGGACGAATCGGAAGCTACTCGGTATCGCCCGACGGCAAACAAGTGGCATATCAGGTGTCATACTACAGTGTGGAAGAGAACCGGAGCAATACGGTAATATACGTCGGACAGGTGGACAACAGCCAGGAAAAAACAGCAGAACCAACCATGCTCGGACTTGGAAGCGATCCCACATGGCTCGACAACGAGACTCTGGCCTTTGCACAGAAAGGCGAAGTATGGACAATGAACACCAATGGCAAGGCTCGCAAACAGCTGACAAGGACGGACGGCGAGGTCGAAGGGTTCCTCTTCTCGCCCGACCAAAAGAAGATAATCATCATAAAGCAAGTGCCGTTCCACAACATTATCAAGGAACGTCCGGCTGACCTACCTCAATCTACCGGCCGACTTATCACCGACCTCATGTACCGCCACTGGGATCACTATGTAGAATCCATACCACATCCATTCGTGCTCGACCTGCAGAGCGGAGAACAACACGACATACTTGAAGGTGAACCCTACGAATGCCCGATGGAACCATTCGGAGGCATCGAGCAACTGGCATGGAGTCCCGACAGTAAGCACGTCGCATTCACCTGCCGCACCAAGACCGGACTGGCATATAGTATAAGCACCGACAGCGACATCTTCCTATACGATGTCGAGAGTGGAAGCCTCGACAACACACTGAACCTATGCAAAGAATGCAGTGAGTTTGGCGTGGTGCCCGACGGATGTCTGCCTTACGAGGTTGACAACAAGCTCGACCCAACCAAAACTCTCAAAGACCAATGCCCCAACACGGCAGAAGACCTCAAGGACCGTAACGTCGGTTACGACCAGAACCCGAAGTTCTCACCCGATGGACGGTATGTGGCATGGCTCTCGATGCAGCGCGATGGTTATGAATCCGACCGCCAACGCCTGTGTGTATATGACCTCGAAGCAGGAACGAAGCAGTATGTGACCGAAACATTCGACTCGGGTGTTGATGATTTCTGCTGGGCGCCCGACAACTACACCATATACTATTTAGGTGTATGGCATGCAACCGAGAACCTATATCGCACCAACCTCAAAGGAGAAGTCGCTCAGCTCACCGACTATCAGGCTGACTTCGGTTCACTTCAGATCGTACCTTCAGATGCCGGCAAGACAGGCGACACACGCCTTGTACTCGAACGCCATGACTACATGCATCCTGCCGATCTCTATCTGTGTAAGGTCGATGGTAATTCGGTTGTTGACATCCGGCAGATAACACATGAGAACGACCATATCCTCTCACATCTTGATGCCGGCAGCAGCGAAGCACGATGGATAAAGACCACAACAGGCGAAGATATGCACTACTGGATAATAAAGCCGCCGCACTTCAATCCTGCACAGAAGTACCCTACCCTGCTCTTCTGCGAAGGTGGACCTCAAAGTCCGGTCAGCCAATTCTGGTCATACCGTTGGAATTTCATGATAATGGCATCACAAGGCTATGTCATTATTGCTCCTAACCGCCATGGCCTTCCAGGATTTGGCCAGGAATGGCTTGAAGAGATATCGGGCGACTGGACTGGTCAGTGTATGCAAGACTACCTCGCAGCCATAGACGATGCCGCAGCCAACCTGCCATACGTTGACGGCGACCACATGGGAGCTGTAGGTGCCTCGTTCGGAGGATTCTCCGTTTATTATCTGGCAGGACATCACAACGGACGCTTCAAGTGCTTCATAGCTCACGACGGAGCCTTCAACCTCGAAGCCATGTACACCGAGACTGAAGAGAACTGGTTCTCGAACTGGGAGTATGACGATGCCTATTGGAACAAAGACCGTACGACACGCGCCGCCAAGACATACGATAACTCGCCACACCGATTTGTTGACAAATGGGATACACCAATCCTCTGTATTCACGGCGAAAAGGATTATCGCATCAATGCCACACAAGGTATGTCAGCATTCAATGCAGCCCGTATGCGTGGCATCGAAGCCGAGTTGCTCATCTTCCCTGACGAAAACCACTGGGTGCTCCATCCACAGAACGGAGTGCTTTGGCAGCGCACCTACTTCGACTGGCTCGACCGCTGGCTGAAGGAATAAGTCCACTCCTTACTCCCCCCCAAAAAAAGGAGGGGGAGACACACGTGAGAAAGACCTCAGATTTCCAGGAATATCAGGAATACCGGAAACCCGGAAACACTCTACAGGCTCAGATAAACCAGATCTTCACTAAACAGATTATAGAATAAACTAACAAAACATACAATCATGGCAGAAAAACTTCAACAAAAACTCAGTGAGTCGAAAGCTGCTCGCTGGACCGCCCTCATCATCGTGTCGTTCACAATGATGTTTGCTTATTTCTTCACCGATGTAATGTCACCACTCGAACCTATGCTTACTGCAGCCAAAGACAGCGGCGGCCTTGGATGGAGTGCCGACGACTATGGATTCTTCTCGGGGTCATACGGATTCTTCAATGTGTTCCTCCTTATGCTTTTCTTCGGAGGCATCATACTCGACAAGTTCGGCATCCGCTTCACCGGCATCATGGCCACAGGCCTTATGTTTGGCGGTGCGCTCATCAAATGGTATGCAGTTGGTAACGACTTCGACGGCGAAATGTTTGGCTATCCGATGCAGGTTATCATTGCCTGCCTTGGCTTTGCCATCTATGGCGTAGGATGTGAGATTGCCGGTATTACGGTATCAAAGGTGATAGTAAAATGGTTTACCGGCCATGAGTTGGCACTTGCAATGGGTTTGCAGGTAGCCTTGGCACGTATCGGAACAGCAGGAGCATTGGCTCTTGCACTGCCGTTCGCACAGAAATTCAGTGGAGTCTCGGCATCTGTAGGTCTTGGAGCATCGATGCTCTGTGCCGGTCTGATCAGCTACCTTGTTTATTGTGTAATGGATAAGAAACTTGACAAGACCATTGCAGTTGATGCTACTGCCGAAGCCGAAGAGGGTTTCAAGTTCTCCGACCTCCATCTCATCTTCACCAACAAAGGGTTTTGGCTCATCACCCTGCTGTGTCTCATGTTCTATGCCGGTGTATTCCCATTCCTCAAGTTTGCCACCAAACTGATGATAACGAAGTATGTCATCGACCCCGAACTGGCCGGACTCATCCCCGCCATGCTTCCGTTTGGCACCATCTTCCTCACACCACTCTTCGGTTCCATATACGACCGCTTTGGCAAGGGTGCGACACTGATGCTTATCGGCTCGATATTACTCACTATAGTTCATGCCGTGTTTGCAATCCCGTTCATAACATCCGTGGGAGTTGCCATTACGGCAATGGTCATACTCGGTATCGCTTTTGGCCTCGTGCCTTCAGCCATGTGGCCATCTGTCCCTAAAATTATACCGATGCAACTGCTTGGCACTGCCTATGCCGTAATATTCTACATTCAGAATATCGGCTTGTCGATGGTACCTATACTCATTGGCAAGGTGAATCTTGCAAACGAGACCGACGGTGTAACCGACTACACCACATCGATGGCTATATTTGCCGTGTTCGGAATCATATCAATCATCATTGCCTTCATGCTCAAACTCGAAGACAAGAAACGTGGTTACGGACTTGAGCAGGCCAACATGAAGAAGTAGGTACCACATATTCGCCACCCTCCACAAACATAGGCGAGCAACCGACATACATGTGATGGCTACAAGTCGTCAAAATGAAACTGCGGCTCCCACGCCCCCGGGGAAGTCCGTTTTCAAGTGAAACCGCCTCTATCGAATCGCCGGAAGTCCCCAAAACGTCTTTTGGAGACTTCCGGACAATATGGGCAACCGCCACGCAGACACCTTTCTACCTAATCACAGCATTCTTGCCGCTACGGATGACTGCCCGAAGAGACAGCAGTGCTGGCAAGAGTTGAGCATAACCGTTGGAATGTGGAACGCCTGCTAATGGGTTACCGCAAGCCGCATCAGAATGAAGATAAATATGCACATCCCGAATATGCTCCCGCACTCAGTGAAAACCGGAAGCTATTTATTCATCACGACATCAGGCCATACGACGAACTCGACATCGTACGTAATCTGGATGAAGAAATATGCAATCACCTGCCTTGGATTCTGAGAATGACAAGGCTTGGGTTGAAAGGTCAGTAGTTGTCCTTCTTGGTCAGTAGTTGTCCTTCTTGGTCAGTAGTTGTCCTTCTTCAGTTCGAAGTATGCTTGCGGATGATTGCATACAGGGCAGACGCCCGGTGCCTGTTTGCCTATATGTATGTGTCCGCAGTTTCGACACTGCCATATTGCATCACCATCGCGTGAGAAGACTATAGCCTTCTCTATGTTTTCGAGCAGCTTGCGATATTTCTCTTCATGCGTCTTCTCGATGGCAGCCACGCCTTCAAACAAACGTGCAATTTCATCAAATCCTTCTTCACGGGCTTCACGGGCCATACGTGGGTACATATCGGTCCATTCATCGTTCTCACCACCTGCTGCATCGGTAAGGTTTGATGGTGTGTCGCCGATGCCATGAATCAGCTTAAACCACAACTTGGCATGTTCCTTCTCTTGTTCTGCCGTCTCGAGAAACAGCTCAGCCATCTGCTCATAGCCATCCTTCTTTGCCTTCGATGCAAAGTAAGTGTACTTGTTGCGAGCCATCGACTCGCCTGCGAATGCCTCCCAAAGGTTGGCTTCGGTCTTTGTTCCTTTCAATGTTTTTTCCATACGTTCTGGTGTTTTACTGGTTTATATATCTCGTGTGTCCATTCACTTCATTAGTGAACCTCAGACGTACTTACAATTTTATCTTCACAGCCTTCGACTCGTTATGAAGTCTGTCGAGTGCCGTGACAAGAAATGTACACCCCCGCATATCGCCTTGCAGCTGATAGTGAGTAGCCGATGTGATGGCAACAATGTGTGAGGCATCGGTAGTACTCACCACGGCTTTTTCGCCTGGGCCGAACTGATATATCACATATTGTATGGCACGGTCGAGTTCTGTCTTCGCCTTCGGTGCATTCCACGTCAGGTACACGCCATTTGTTCCACTCCGGCTGTCGCTTCTGAACACCACTTTCATCCTACCCACCTTCTTCGGAGCCTTTGAATCTATCCATGGCATGAGTGGTTGGAGCGACGGATATCGGTGGTAGTTTTGTTCCAGAAGTGTGCGATAGTTACCAGGATTATTAACCACAGCAGCAGCATACCACTGGCACGAGCCCTTCACGTTTGGTTCGCTGCGCTGTATCGCATACTTGGCCGGCATCTGGTGCGACTGCGGATTCTGTGGGTCGGCCTCTTTTACCGTGCGCTCTACATCCTGACCGATATACAGCAGGCGTGTGCCACAATAGTCGTTCCACCAATCACAGAGCACCTTATAGTCGGCCACCTTAGTACCGATGTTCCAGTATATCTGAGGAATAATATAATCGACCCATCCACGATTCACCCACTCCACTACATCTGCATAGAGGTCGTCATAGTTCTGAAGCCCGTTGGTCGCACTGCCCTTGCTACTGTTCACACCATCGGGGTTGTTATGATAAATGCCGAATGGAGAGATTCCAAACTTGACCCAAGGGCGTTCCTTGCGTATCAAGTCGTGAATGTCGCGAATGAGCAGGTTGACATTGTCTCGTCGCCAATCATCGATGCCTGTGAATCCTCGGGGATTTTGCAGGAAGTCAGCATGGTCGGGTATTTCTATTCCTGAGACCGGGTAAGGATAGAAGTAGTCGTCCATGTGCAATCCGTCAACATCATACCTTGTGATGATGTCGCGAATAACCATACATGTATAATGACGGTTGGCCTCGAGTGCCGGATTGAAGATGAGCAGTTTGTCGTATTGGAATACACGCTCAGGATATTTCGATGCAGGATGTTTTCCGTCCAATTCGGTTGTACCAGCCGTCTTTGCCCTGTAAGGATTGATCCACGCATGACACTCCATGCCCCTGTTATGGCATTCGGCTACCATCCAAGCCAGGGGGTCCCACCCATCAGACGGAGGCAGTCCTTGCCGTCCTGTGAGGTATCGGCTCCACGGCTCGTATGGCGAGGGATAGAGAGCATCGCCTTCGGCCCTGACCTGAAACATTATCGCATTGATACCCGCACCACTCAACACGTCAAGCTGACTGCTCAGCATCTGCCGGAGTTCCCCCGGCGTCTTGCCAAGATACTGACCATTCACACACTGTATCCATGCACCACGAAACTCGCGTTTGGGATATAGCTGGGCGTCTGCGGCCAATGATACCACTACAGAAAGTGATATAAGTAATGTCCTGATGCTAAACTCACATTTCCGGTTGCTCATCTTATATTGAATTTTATCTGGTTTGTACTGTTATGAAAAGTATCGTGCCCCAGGTACTGCCACGTCATTACAGAAACGGGGTCAAGGTATTGCCAAACCACGAGACGAATCGTTTCCATTTTGTTTTGGATTTCCAATATTCATCGGTCAACAACACACAGTTCTGCTTGTCGGCCTCAAACATAGCGACCAGCTGTGCAGTGACCGCCACATCGAACACCACAGTGTTGACTTCGTAGTCGTATCGTAGGCTGCGGCTATCGAGGTTTGATGAACCTACTGTACAGAAGCTGTCATCTACCATCATTATCTTGGAATGATGAAAGCCTCCACGGAACATATACACCTTTGCGCCAAGTTTAGCCATCTGACGTCCCACATAGTGGCTGGCATCGGGTGTGAGTGGTATATCGCTCTTCTCGCTGAGCATTATTTCGACATTTATGCCACGGTCAATGCAGCGTTTCAGTGCATCGCGCACAGTGTGTGTAGGCACGAAATAGGGATTGATTAGGCATACTCGCTTACGTGCATTGTCGAGCATACTGCAATAAAGCATGCGTATTGACTTGTTTGTCTCGCCTGGATGGCGGTCAACAATAGCGACACGCGACTCGCCGCGTACATTCTGTTGAGGAAAGTATTTGCTGCCCACCAGCATCTCGCCCGTTGCATCGGCCCACATACGACAGAATATCTTGTGCAGTTCGTTCACCGCTGCGCCCTCAACGTGCATGTGCATATCGCGCCATGGACCTATGCCCTCGAGCCCATCTACATAATAATCGGCTACATTCATCCCACCTGTATATGCAATCTGTCCGTCAATAACCACAATCTTACGATGATCGCGCGGATAGATATGGTTCACCCACGGGAACTTCAATGGGTCGAACTTTACGAGATTTATGCCAAGTGCTGCAATGGAATCATGTTGGTGGCGCTTTATCGGTTGGTTGTTTGAGGCATTTCCAAAAGCATCGTACATAGCCCTGACCTCGACACCCTCGCTTGCCTTTTGTGCAAGTATGTTAAAAAGCAATCCTGCTATGGAGTCGTTGCGGAAGTTGAAGTACTCAAGATGAATGAAATGCCTGGCCTTGCGTATGGCGTCAAACATATCTTCAAACTTGTCGTGCCCACTCATGAGCAGGCTGACTGAGTTCTGTTCTGTTATTTCGATGCCTTGACGTTGCAAATAATTTATTTCATCCTGGTCGCTTTGTGCTGAAACCGATATGGCTGCCATCAGCACTGCGTATAGAAATATGCCACGAAAGAGGTTCATGTCCTTAATTTGAATAATAGCAGCATGTTGATTCATGCCTCATTGATTAGTATGTTGTTTAATTTGTCTGTCCAGTCTTCGTCTTTCTCAACCAGCAGTCCGTGCATTCCTACAGCCTCGCAACCGCGGATATTGCGTTCGCTGTCGTCTAAGAACAGGCATTCGCCGGCATTCAGGCCTGCCTTGTCAAGCATTTTCCGGAATATTGACGGGGCTGGCTTATAGTCGCACAGTTGGAAACTGTAATAGCACTCGTGCAGATAATATCCTATTCCATGTCCGTCGTCACTGAACTCCGGGCTTTCAGCCCATGCCTGTATGAATGGATTGAGGTTGCTCAGCAGGTATAACCGATAGTGTTGTTTGAGTCGGAGCAGATTGTCGAGATTTATGCGTGGAACCTGCTTCATATATCCCATCCACGCCCATTGTGCCTCCTGGAATGTAAACCTGGGGTTGGCATCTTCCGGAAAGCGTCCGCCCTTTTCTTTTGCTTCGATTGCCAGACGTTGGCAGAACTCGTCGGCGGTCAGCAAGCCTTTTTCTACATCGCCGAAGATGCCTGTCTGTCCGAATATGTCGAGTTGTCGGCGCGCATCGGTTATTCCGAGCGACTCAAAACGTCGCACGGCTTCTTCGGGTTCGAGTTGCACGATTACGCCTCCGAAATCGAATATGATGTTTCTTACCATTGTATTTCTTCTTTTCCTAATGAACGTAAGTAGGCATTTGCCTGACTGAAATGATGGTTGCCGAAGAACCCCCGATGTGCCGACAGAGGCGACGGGTGTGCTGAACGCAGGATGAGATGTCGCTGGCTGTCGATCAGGTAGCTTTTACCTTGTGCATAGCTTCCCCACAGCATGAAGACCAGTCCGTCGCACCCTGCACTGAGTATATGTATGACAGCATCGGTGAATTCTTCCCATCCGTGCCGTTGGTGTGAGCCCGCCAGATGTTCACGTACGGTGAGTGTTGCATTGAGCAGTAATACTCCCTGTTTGGCCCAACGGGTGAGGTCGCCACTTGTGGGCGGGGGTGTACCGATGTCGGATTGTATCTCTTTGAAGATGTTGACGAGAGATGGCGGGAACTGTATGCCATCGTTTACCGAGAAACACAATCCCTGTGCCTGGTTTGGCTCATGATACGGGTCCTGGCCTATAATCACTACTTTCACCTGCTCAAACGGGCATAGGTTGAACGCATTGAATATCAGCCGTCCAGGCGGATATACGGTGGTTGTGGCATATTCATGCCTGACGAATGCGACAAGCTGTTGGAAATAAGGTTTGTCGAATTCGCCTTGCAGTTGTGTTTGCCACGATGGGTGTATTTTTACTTGCATCAGTTTGCAGTTGTTTGAATTAGTCTAACAGTTCTGCCAGTTTGCTGTGTAGTTCCTCTTCGCGCAGGTTTTTGGCCACGATGGTGCCGTCTTGCGCTATGAGCAGGTTTGCCGGAATGCTTTTTATTGCATATAATGCCGCAGCGGTGCAGTCCCATCCCTTGAGGTCAGAAAGTTGCAGCCACTGCATCTTGAGTGCCTTGATGCCGTGCAGCCACGCGTCGCGGTCGTTGTCGAGAGTGTGCGGTCGCGATGCCGAGAGTGCGCAGTCGCGATGCCGAGAGTGCGCGGTCGCGATGCCGAGAGTGCGCGGTCGCAAATTGCAACAAACCCGTACCGGTCACTTCACCCGTCCGCCCGTCACCCAATATTTCGTAAAATAAGGGGTATCGAGATTATCGACTACCACACCTCGCGATGTACTGGCATGTATGAAAAGTCCATCCTTGAGGTATATGCCGGTGTGATTTATGTTTTTTGCATTCACCTTGTCGGTAATGGCAAAAAACACGAGGTCGCCCTGACGTAGCTTGCGTTTCTTCACCTTGTGGCAGTCGTTTTCATACTGCTCACGGCTGTTGCGACTCAGTTGCCGCCCGAATACGGTCTGATATACCGCCACGTTCAGTCCTGAGCAGTCGATTCCGGCACGGGTATTGCCACCATATCTGTATGGGGTCCCCACCCACGTTGCGGCCTCTATCATGAGCGGCCAGTTGTCTTTACGCTCTATATCGAATCCGAGCGTGTTGCCGGCTCGCACCAATTCGCGGACATCGGTTCCGCGATACATAAACGAGCGCGACGAATGGCACGATGTGAGTGCTGTTACGGCAATCAGCACTGCACACAGACGAAGTGCAGCACTACCAGGCAATAGCCTGCGTGCCAGTCTCCGTTGTGGGGCTATGGTTCTCATGACGAACGTTTCCTTCGAAATAATGTTCAATCTCTGCCATCATGTCGGTATCCGACTTGCTGTAATCTCTGATGATTCGCCCGTGTTCAAGCAGTGCCACGCGTGTGCAGATGTCGAGCGTATGTGTGAGGTTGTGGCTCGACACTACAATCGTAGCACCGGTGTGGCGGTTGTAGTCTTCAAGCATGTATTTCATTGCAATCTGACTCGAGGGGTCGAGGAAGTTGAACGGCTCGTCGAGAATGAGCAGGCTCGGACGATGCAACAGTGCTGCAACAATGCCCACCTTCTGTTTGTTTCCGGCCGAAAGATTGCGTATGAGCTTGTTCTGTCCCAAAATCTCACCACTCATAAAGTCGGCATAACGATGCAGAACGTCTTCTGCTTTATCCTTTGGTATGCAATTCACCTTCGCCACAAACGAGAAATACTCGTCGGGAGTGAGGTACTCAATCAGAAAACCCGAGTCGATATATGCACCTGTAAACGCCTTCCAGTCTTCGCATCGAGCTGATTGGTAGTTCACTCCGTCGGCCACGATTGTAGCCTCGCCCGAGTCGGGCTGCAAAAGGTCGAGTATGACACGGAACAAAGTAGTCTTTCCTGCACCGTTGTTACCCACCAAACCCAGTACATCGCCACTCTGAATGGTGAACCGGTCAATATCGAGTGCAACAGTTTCTCCAAACCGCTTGCTCAGATTATCGAGTTGCACGGAAACTTGACATGTTTTCATATCGGTGAATCATAAAATGTTTGTAAATAATTTTCAGCCACAACGGATTGGTTACAACCCCGATAACACCCAGTGCAAGTATCAGAAATCCTGCAACATTGGTACTAAAAACCATTATAAGTGCATACATAATGCCCATTGGCACAAACAAGGCTGCAAACGAAGCAAGCAACTGAGCCTTGGTGTTTGACGGACGCTGCGTCATCTTGTTCATCAAATCGAGCGTCGTATTGTTGTATATCGCCAGTATGAACAGGAACGGGAAAATACACCCGGGAGTGAAACACATGCACCCAAGCAACTCTATTATCGAGAACTTTCCCGTGACAGCGGGTGCTATCATGATGAGCATCGGTACCAGCATCATACCGCTATGAAAGTAATATTTAGCTTTCAGAAGCGACAAGACCGATTCCTTGCGACTCATGAGTCCGTCAATGTAATTGCCCTCTACCCCCATCACATTTGTCAGCATTATCACTCCCTGAGCAGCAAAGCAATAGACGCAGATAAACACATGCTCAAACCCTGAATCGTAGGCCGGTGTGAAGGCACACAGGAAACTGAGCATCACGGTGCAAACCAAACCAATGATGAACTGCTTGCGCACCACGTTGTTTCGCACAACCGATTTGATTTCCAACTTCAGATATTCACCGATGACTCCAAACCGATTGAGGTAACTCATTTCGTTCGACCTCACACTCTTCACGCGTTCAGCCTTGGCTATTTCAAAATAGAGGAAATACTTCTGAAGGCTGCGGTTGAAGAAGAACATGACACCGATGGCAGCAATCACAGCCAAGACACACAGAGGATTCCACTCTATAAATCCACGCATGAAGCGCATAGAGCCGTCAGACATCCACGATTGTATCACCATGCCACAAACGATTAATGCAGCATAAACAGCGACAGGCAACAGAACATAAATGAAATGACGGTTTATCAACGTGCGCCACAGCAAATACCAATAGCCGTTGAGCACAAACATGAGCCACACACCAAGCATGTAACCCACAAATGCCCCCCATCCGAAGTAAGGAAGCAAGGCTACAGTCAACACGCCGAACGGAACAAAAAAGAAAAGCCAGATAAGATTGTACGATTTCAGCCCTATCCGCAACAAAAATACATCCATCAGGAAGTTTGTGGGCACAGGAAGCAACTTGTAAGGCTTCACCTCCTGAGCCGGAGTTTCCTGAAATGCAAACCTCAGGACGAAATCTAATATAAGAAAAACTATAAAGCCAGAGTTGATGATATCGCAAGCCTCACGACTCTCGTCCCTCAACACCGAGCCAAAGAGACAGCCGAAAAAGATGAGATAACAGGCCCAAAACGCAGCCATGATGTAAGTGAAATACTTCATGGTACGGTTTTTTTCGAACATCGGATGGCGTTTTTCAGCCAATCTCTGATTTTTTGAAATTAACTTATAAAGCTTAAAGGCCTGTCTTAAATCCATATGTCTGCTCAAAGTTTATGCTCTGCAATGTATTTCTCGGCCTCCATTGCAGCCTTGCAACCCGAACCAGCTGCCACAATAGCCTGACGATAGAGCGGATCGGCCACATCGCCTGCGGCAAACACTCCGGGGATGTTGGTCTTCGGGGTCGGGCCGTCGGTCTTGATATAACCTGCCTCATCGGTATCTATCCATGGTTTGAATACCTCAGAATTGGGATTATGACCTATAGCGAGGAAAAAGCCATCAATAGGCAAGTCGTAACGGCGCTCACCCTCTTCTCCCCTTTTATAAATAAGGTGTGCACCTTCAACACCATTCTCACCATAAAGCCCGAGTGTATTAGTTTCAAACAGCACTTCAATCTTATCGTTTTCCATCACACGCTCTTGCATTATCTTCGATGCACGCAGGAAAGGTTTTCTTACGATGAGATATACCTTCGATGCCAATCCTGCCAGATAGCAAGCCTCGCCACATGCAGTATCACCGCCACCCACAACTGCAACAACCTTCTTGCGATAGAAGAATCCGTCGCATGTAGCACAGGCACTGACTCCCATGCCCATATATTTCTTCTCATCGTCAAGCCCCAGGAACCTTGCACTTGCCCCGGTGGCAATGATAACGGTGTCGGCCTCTACCTCGCTGCCGTCATCAAACCATAGATGATACGGTGCCTTACTGAAGTCGCTCCTTACACAAATATGCTCACGTATCTCAACTCCAAACTTCTCCACTTGTTGGCGCATAAGGTCCATGAGGTCCTGTCCGGAAAGTTCCTCGGGGTGTCCCGGGAAATTCTCTATCATGTCTGTAATCGTCAGTTGTCCGCCAGGCTGTATTCCCTCATAAACCACAGGACTTAAGTTTGCACGACTTGCATAGATGGCGGCTGTGTATCCTGCCGGTCCAGAACCGATTATGAGGCATTTGATATGTTCCATAGTTTTCTGTTGTTCTCTATTTTTAGTTTGACATCTTTCGCCGTTAAGTGCACGCACTCTGCTATTGATAATTCAATCTACAGCTATATCTATTCTCACGCATTAAGACCGCAGACTTCATGCTTCATGAGCAGGTACTTCATGCTTCATGAACAGGTACTTCATGCTTCATGAACAGGTACTTCATTGTTCAGATAATTAGTATATCAACGTAGGTCGATTACATCTACCTTAGGGTATTTTTTCTTGTCGAAAAGGAATTCGGTATCCGGTTGTTTGGCTCCAGCTTTATAGCTTTTAACATTGATTTCTATGTCTGCTCTTGAGGTTCCCATCATGATATATCGTGGCTGATATGTGCCTTTATTTATGCGTATAATCGCTTTTTGTATCGATGCATTGCTACCTTTGGCGGTAAGAATGACTTCGTAATACGTAGATGTATTACCTCCGAATGCCACGTCATACCCTTTTTTATACATATTGATGAAGGCGTAAGGGTTGATTCGGGCCAGTTGTGTGGCCGATGGCTCAGTCACATTTACTTCTTCGTTATCCTTGATGTATGTCCACATGGTCTTCCCGTCAAACCAGATGATGGATTCGCTTGTGGTTGTGCGGAACTTCGTGCCTTGCAGCAGGATGTTTCCGCTTTCGATGTTTCCTCCCAGATTTATCTCAAAGTCGGCAGTCACACTTGCGTTTTTCTTATATTCGTCCGCTGCTTTGTCGAGTACAGTCACTGCTGTCTGAGCGTTTGCGACTGCAATCAGCAGTATGGCGGCAAGCGATATGATAGTTCTTTTCATTGCATTTGTTGTATTTATTTGTTGTATGATGTCTCTGCTTGTCATGTGCTGCTTTTATTGCCTGATTGTATATGACTGGGCACTCTTACGTTGTCTTGTTTTGTTATTTCGGTGTTCCGGTTATTATGATACTCCGTGCTTTTACCTGAAATTGTTGATGATATTTGCCAGGGTATTCATGTCTTGTACCAGCACGTCGCGTGGTTTGGCACCAATCTGCGGACCTACAATGCCCGCTTTCTGCATTTGGTCCATTATTTTGCCTGCTCTGTTATAGCCTATCGAGAAATTGCGCTGCAGCATTGACGTACTGCCTTGCTGTGAAGAGACGATTAGACGTGCACACTCTTCGAACATAGGGTCGAGTTTTCCCATGTCTTCGCTGCTACCTCCCCCACTGTTGCCTCCATCATCGGTGTCGGGTTCTGGCAGGTATGCAGCATGTGCATATCCTTGTTGAGTGCTGATGAATTTGCATATTCGCGACACCTCTGGAGTATCGACAAATGCACACTGCACACGTGTCGGGTCGCCTCCGTTGAGGTAGAGCATATCGCCTCGGCCAATTAGTTGGTTGGCACCCGGGCGGTCGAGGATGACTCGCGAGTCCATCATGGCTGATACACGGAATGCTATACGTGCAGGGAAGTTTGCCTTGATGGTTCCTGTCACAATCTGAGCTGTAGGTCGTTGTGTAGCTATCACCATATGGATTCCTACGGCACGTGCCAACTGTGCAATGCGGCAGATTGGCAATTCTATCTCTTTGCCTGCGGTCATGATGAGGTCGCCATACTCATCGATTACCACCACGTAGTATGGCATGAAATCATGTCCCTGCATCGGGTTGAGTTTGCGATTTTTGAATGCTTCGTTATATTCTTTTATGTTACGCACTCCTGCTTGTTTCAGCAGGTCGTAGCGTGTGTCCATGAGCTTACAGAGTGAATTGAGGGTCTTTACCACTTTTTGCACGTCGGTGATGATTGGTTCTTCCTCTTCCTCCAGTTTTGCGAGGAAATGTTTTTCAATCGGCACATAGACGCTGAACTCTACTTTCTTAGGGTCCACCATCACAATCTTCAGTTCCGAAGGATGTCTCTTGTAGAGCAGCGAAGTGATAATTGCATTCAGTCCCACAGATTTACCTTGTCCTGTAGCACCAGCCACGAGCAGGTGTGGTGCCTTGGCAAGGTCTATCATAAACACTTCGTTGGTTATGGTCTTTCCCAGGGCGCATGGCAGTTCCATCTTCGACCCCTGATCCTGATATGTCCTTGAGTTGAGTATGCTCTCCATCGAAACCACACATTTCTTTTTGTTTGGCACCTCAATACCAATGGTTCCCTTGCCTGGTATAGGGGCGATGATACGAATACCTTCGGCTGCAAGGCTCAGGGCTATATCGTCTTCCAGATTTCTGATTTTCGATATGCGCATACCCTCGGCTGGTGTTATTTCGTAGAGTGTGATGGTAGGTCCGATTGTGGCTTTGATGCTGCTGATTTCGACGCCAAAGCTGTGTAGCACCTGTATGATACGTTCTTTGTTGGCGTTCTGTTCTTCCATGTCGATGCGCGGTGACAAATCGTCGCCCTTGTCGAGCAGCGACAGTGGAGGGTATTTGTAGTATTCGAGTGTCTGTTTCGGGTCGTAAGGTGTATTGATGTCTCCACGTTGCAGGCTTCCCGTCGCCTGTGGTGTGCTGTGGACTACTATTGAGTCAAAACCTACGGCTACATCTCCTGTCGTGGTGTTTTGTGTCGGCTTGGTTTGTGGTGCTGTTATTTCGATGGTGGTGTCGTCCGTGTTTTTTGGGTTGGAAGGTGTTAACGCTGCTGCAGGTTGCCCATCTATCATGAATGGGAGTTCGTCAACTTCGGTGGTGTTCTTGTTTTCCTCCAGTGGGGTACGGGTTGTAGTATTGGTTATTGTTCCGAGATCGACCACTTGCGGCACAGGGT
Source organism: uncultured Prevotellaceae bacterium (assembly GCA_937915745.1). Taxonomy (GTDB): domain Bacteria; phylum Bacteroidota; class Bacteroidia; order Bacteroidales; family Bacteroidaceae; genus Colivivens. The sequence continues at coordinate 32,466 of CALGGJ010000003.1, forward strand.
CGTCGTAGGTCACGGTTTCGTCGGCCTGCCCGCCGGCGGTAGTGTCGTCGCTGGTTTCATCTTCTTCCTGCCTATGCATGATACTGGCAAACGGGTTGCGTATTGCCTTGATTCGCTCGAGTCGCATCATGCTGCGTATCACTTCGATTGTGCGGCTGCTGAGATATACCAGCATGAATATGGCAGTAAGTGCCAACAGGCCATATACTCCCGGGGTGCCTATCATCGTGTTGAGCCAACCCACAATCTGCATCCCGCTGTATCCTCCAAGGTAGCAGAAGGAGTTGCCGAGTGCCGGTATGTCGATTGTGAGTTCCGAGAGCAGGAGGCTGAGCCATGCTATTGTGAGTCCTGTCAGAATGAATGTCCGGATGGCTTTGATGCGGAAAGAGCCGATGAGTTTCAGGCCAAGTAAGATGAGATATACCGGCACGAAGTATGCTGCAAGTCCGAACCATTTGTTTATAAACATGAATGCAACTCTTGCTCCCATCGCCCCGCAAACGTTGCGTGCATGACTGTTTGTGGCTACGAGGTTTCTATAGAACTGGGTGAAGTTATCTATATCGACCATGCTGTAGTCGGATGCACCGCAATAGAGGAACGAGCTGAATGCAATGAGCATATATATTGACAGAAACACCAACACTATGCCGACCACAAACTTTGCTATTGCTGTCTTCGACATTATGTTGATGTCTTCTTGCATTTTCTTTTCTTTCGTTTTTTTCGATGTCTTTATTTTTGTTGCCATGTTATGATTTTTCCTTCTTACCTCGGGTTTGTCTTCGTGTCTTTACGTTTTGAGACTACAAATGTAAATCTTTTTTTTTAATCCGCCTTGTTTATTAAAGAAAGATTAACTGTTTGGGGATGAAATATCAAGTTTTTTTCATCTGAATGCAATAATACGGTTGCAATTTCGTTATATCAGAAACAAGAATTGAAAGAAATGGGCTTAAGGAAATCATCGCTATTCTCTGTGTTGGGTGTCATGGTGTGTGTCGTATTGTGCACTGTTGCTTCGTGCAGCAGCGATGACGAGGAGTTCACATCGTCGCCCTCAACCCAAATCGCATTCTCGGCCGACACCGTCAGTTTCGACACGGTGTTCACGGCTGTCGGCTCGGCAACAAAGGTTTTCAAGATATACAATCCCAACAACAAGGGAGTTCGTTTCACGTCAGTACGTCTGGGAAGTGGCGGAAGCAGCGGCTTCAGGGTCAACCTCGACGGTCAATATGGTACGCAGTTCACTGATGTTGAAGTGTATCATGAGGACAGTCTGTTCTGCTTTGTGGAAGTGACTGTCAATCCTCATGATTCCGATTCTCCTATCCTCATTACGGACTCCCTTCTTTTTTCTGTCGAAAACGGACGCACGTTCAGTGTGCAACTTCAGGCCTGGGGACAGGATGTGGTCATGATGCATGCCCCTCGCTTCACATCGGCGGCCGACACACTTACCGCAACACGTCCCGTGGTTGTGACCGACAGTATGGTTATCGACCCCGATGCCACACTCACCATCACGGCCGGCACTGTACTCTGTTTCCATAAAGGAGCCGGCATAAGTGTTCACGGCACCATAGTGTGCGAGGGAACCAGGAACCAACCCGTCATCATGCGTGGCGACCGCACCGACAAGCTCTTCCCATACCTGCCCTACGACCGCTTAGATGCGCAGTGGGAAGGCATACGACTACACCCCGAAAGCCATGACAACCGGTTTACATATTGCGACATACATGGCGGCACCTATGGCATTGTGGCCGAAAATGCCGACCCTCAACAAACCAAATGCAGCATTGAAAACAGCATACTGCACAACGTGGCAGGTCCCGCACTCTACCTTTTCAACACCAAAGCCGACATTGCCAACAGCCAGATAAGCAATGCCCTCGACGGATGTGCAACCGTGATAGGAGGAAACACACTGTTCACCCACTGCACCCTGGCGCAGTTCTATCCCTGGTCGTCGCAACGTGCCCCTGCACTGCTATTTGCCAATGTGGCCGACGGCAAAGAATATCCGCTCCTGCAAATTGAATTCCGCAACTGCGTTATCACCGGATATGCCGGCGACGAAGTATATGGCGCACGCATGAACGACAGCGATGCAGCCTTCAACTACATGTTCCGCAACTGCCTCGTCAACACCAAAATCACCGACGAGGAGGCCGAATACTTCCCCGGATGCCTGTTCGACCAAGACCCTCGCGACCGTCAATCCGACAGCAACGACGGCACCCCCACCCCACGTCGCGAAGCCAATTTCGTCAACATCGACACCCAAAACTTCTACTACGACTTCCGCCTCGACTCACTATCGGCTGCACGCCGGCTGGCCGACCCCACATACTCGGCAGGCATCTGCGCCACCGACATGCACGGCACATTGCGGACAGACGGACATCCCGATGCCGGATGCTACCAGTCGGAATTCTGAGAGTGCGCACTCATGACACCGAGACTGCGCACTCATGACACCGAGACTGCGCACTCATGACCGCGCAAGCGCGCACTCATGACCTCACGACTGCGCACCCGCAAAAGCCACAACCAGCCATACTGCCCTACAATCATGACAAACACATCACACCGATAAAGTCCTTACACCACGAATACCACACATAACACGATATTCATATCACTCTCAAAATAAAACCCAATTCGGTCATTAGACTGTTTTGCACTTTGAAAACCTTCGAATAAATTCAGACGTTTCCTCGCCAAGGCAAAATGCAAGCACTTTGCTCTTCTGGCTTAACGAAAACGTTCTTTTTGGCATCTTTTTCACGGCCTTTCAGTCACGACTGCGTCGTGACAATCCGTGTGTTTTTTGGGAACCCCATTACTCCTTCAATGCCGCAAAAAACCTGCTCGAAAATAAACTTAAAATCATCTAAACGCTACGTTGTCACAGCCCGCAACACAAAAACCATCACAATATAAACTAATTTTTAATAATCGTTAAACCTTTTTAAGTTTCAGAGGTCAAAAAGACGGAAACATAAAAAACAAGCATAATAGATGAAAAGAATTCTTACTTTTGCACTGATGGCAATTCTTGCAAGCATCACCATCACAGCACAAACCACACGGACTACCACATCCACGAAGAAAACAAAAGCCAACGTCACAGGATTCATCAAAGACTCTGAAAACGCCGACGTACTCGTGCGCGCCACAATTCAGGTCATGACCGAAGACACCACCAAGATGGTGGCAGGCGGTGTGACAAACACACTTGGAGGTTTCACCATCAAGAGCATAGAAGAGGGTACATATGTAGTGAAGGTGTCATACCTCGGCTATCATAACTTCTTCCGTAAAATCACAATCAAGAACGGTGAAACCATTCACAACGTAGGTACAGTACTGCTCATACCAAACAGTGTACTCCTGCAGGCAGCCGTCGTAACCGGCGAATTGCCACAGATGGAAGTAAAGGAAGACACCATCATCTTCAATGCCGACGCATTCAAGGTTCCGGAAGGCTCAGTGCTCGAAGACCTCGTAAAGAAACTCCCCGGAGCCGAGGTTGACAGCGACGGCTCCATCAGAATCAACGGAAAGACCATCAACAAGATACTCGTCAACGGTAAGGAATTCTTCTCGAACGACAAGGATATGGCCATGAAGAACATACCGACCGAGATTATCGACAAAATCAAGACCTACGACAAAGCCAGCGACCAGGAACGACTGACAGGTATTGCCGACGGTAACGAAGAAAGCGTTATCGACATTACACTGAAGAAGGGTATGAACAAGGGTATGATGGGTAACATCAACCTCGGTATCGGTAGCGAAGAGCAGTACCGCACCAGCCTCAACCTCAACCGCTTTGTAGATGATACATTCCAGCAGTCGATCATCGCCAACGGAAACTCAAACCCTAACAACGGCGGACGTAGCAAGACAGGCCAGATAGGTCTCAACATGACAGCATCACAGCGCGACAAGTATGAAATCGGAGGTAACGTGCGATACAACTCAAGCAACAGCCACAACGAATCACGTTCGGCAAGCGAAAACTACGTGCTCACTACCAACACCACCTACTCCGACCGCATAAGCGCAAGCCGCAACCACAACGACCAAGTGAACGGAGACATACGTATCGAAGTGCGTCTCGACACTGCAACCACATTCCTGCTCCGCGGTTCGGGCGGATTCGGCAAGAGCGGCAGCGGCAGCGAAGGCCTCAACGCAACCTACAACACGAGCCCATACGACTTCGATGAACTTGTAAACCCACTACGTCAGTGGTCAGATGTAGAGAACCTGCTTGCCGGATATATTGTAAACCACAACACATCAGGCTCACACTCCGGCAGCGACTCAAAGAACGCAAGTGCCAACTGGACACTCAACCGCCGCTTCTACAACAAGCAGGGACGCAACTTCTCACTCAACGGAAGCTTCAACTACAGCAACAGCGACAGCAAAAACTTCAACCTCACCAACGTAGAGTACTACATGCGCCAAACACGGCCATCCGACCTCATCTACCGCTACCGCACATCACCCAACAACAGCAAATCATTCTCTGCCGGATTCACATACAGCGAACCATTCGCAAACAACCTCATCCTGCAGACAACATACAGCTACAACTACAGCTACCGCAAGAACAACAGCGATACATACAACCTCGGTCTGCATCCCGACATACAGGCAATGAAAGACTCAATCGCATCAATGCTCGGATTCCTGCCAGACGACTATTACACCTACATAGACGACTCGCTCAGCAACTACAACACGACCAGGAACGGCGACCATAACATCAACATACAACTGCGTTGGAACAACAACTTCATCACATCATCCGTCGGTGTACAGATGCAGCCACAACACCAGCGCCTGCAGATGAACTACATGGGATTGGACATCAACACCACACGCAACTTCTTCCGCATATCGCCAACCGTACAGTTCCGCTACCGCTTCAACCGTCAGAACCAACTCAACTTCTCGTATCGTGGTAACATGAGCCAGCCATCAATCACCGACATGATTGACATGACCGACGACAGTAACCCACTTAGCATACGCAAAGGTAACCCACTGTTGAAAAACTCGTTCCAAAACAACTTCTCACTCGGATGGCAGAACTACATCACCGCCACAATGCAGAGCTACAACATCAACTTGTCGTTCAGCAACACAATCAACAGTATAGGAAACAAGACAACCTATAATCCGGAAGACGGTAGTTCGATACGCCAGCCAATGAACATCAACGGCAACTGGAATGCAAGTGCAAACGTGACATTCACCACCCCACTCTTCTCAAACGAACGAATCACCCTCAATACCCAGGTTCGCACAAGCTACAGCAACAATGTAAGCTTCCTGAGCCAGCAACGCAAAGATGCAAACGGAAATGCATACTACTATACTGAAAACATGGAAGAAACAACCGACAGAACCCTGGCAAAGATTGGCCTCAACGGACGCCCGGTCGGAGTGTACGACCAATATAAGAATCAGACAAACAATCTTACCATAAACGAAAACCTCAATGTAGGCTATCGTGCAGAATATTGGGACGTACGTGCAAGAGGCAACTTCAGCTACCAGCACCATAAGAACAAATATACCACAGTATCAAATCCTAACACATTCAGCTTCTCCTATGGAGTTGAGAGCACAGGTAACTTCGACAACGGATGGGGATACTCTACCGATATCCAGATGAGCAGCCGTCGCGGATATGCATCGAAAGAAGCAAACACCAACGAACTCATCTGGAACGCACAAATCAGCTACCGCTTCCTCAAGGGACGTGCTGCGACACTCAGTCTCCGCTGGAACGACATCCTCGACCAGCGCAGCAACTTCAGTCGCCGAGTATCAGAAACACAAACTACCGACACATGGAACAAGACCGTTACATCCTACGTGATGGCAACATTCATCTACCGATTCCGACTCTTCGGCACAGCAAGCCAGCGCCGTGAAGTACGCCAGGAACGCCAAGAACGCGAAACCTACCGAGCTAACATGGAACGCGAAAACGCACAAGGAAACCAAGGCGGAGGCCAACAAGGCGGACGTAACGGAGGCAACGGCGGAGGCATGGGCGGAAACCGTGGCGGAGGCAACATGGGAGGCGGCGGACGATTCTAAAAAAACCGACGGTCACCAACACACACAAACATCCATATACCTGAAAACACAGGATATTATTAATGACAAATTTCAACTAACCTTACAAAATTAGTGAGGACACCTAAAAGAGGACCCGCCTGGCAAAAACCAAGCGGGTCCCTACTTTTCTATCAACAAACACTTAAAGTGTCGGGATTATGTGACTCGAACACACGACCCCTACGTCCCGAACGTAGTGCGCTACCAACTGCGCTAAATCCCGATACAATGCATCGATTTCGGCCGCAAAGGTAATAAATAATTGACAACTGGCCAATGATAACTGAAAATAATTTGAATGAAACAGCTCTTTTTTCATTCTTCCCCCGTCGATTGCTGTTTTGCCAATACATTTACCAAAATCAGTCATTAGTGTTTTGGGTCAAACACGACGTTGAGGCAAACAGTAAATAACACGATACATATCGAGACAAAAATGCGTTAAATCAGATTAATAACAGGCCTACTCAAAACAAAAAGCCTGCAACATTATGTCTTTGTCAAAATAATTTCGTACCTTTGTGGGCTGAGAAACAATCTAACGTTGCATAAAATTATGAAACAATTGAAAACTCGATTCATTACCCTCGCTACCCTCGCGGTTATTTTTCTTTACTCCTCGGCTATGAGAGCAGAGATTATTATCACCGCCGATTCTGACACTACAGTGAAAGTAGCATCAGTGAAGAGTATTGCTTTCGACGGAGATTTCAAGACAGGCAATCTTGTAATCAATTTCGTCGATGGTTCAAACACGTCAACACCTGTTGCCAGCATCAAGCAGATCAGCATGAAGAGCGAAAGCACTGACGAGACAAGTATTGCCGACATCAATGCCGCACCTACAGTAGCAGTGAGCAAAAACATGCTCTTCATCACAGCCGATGGAGGCAGGGCCGCTGTTTACGACGCAGCCGGCCGACTGTTGCAAAGCGTGAAACTGAGCCAAGGCACCACTACCCTCTCGCTCGCAGCGCTTCCCAACGGAGTATATATTATCAATATCAACGGACACAGCATCAAGCTGAATAAACAATAAGTGCTATGAGACTTCGCAACATATTACTGACCCTACTTGTTGTCGCGTTCGGTATTTTTGCATTTGCCGACAACATCATAGTCATCACATTTACAGACGGCACCTCCACCGAAGAGGTCGTTGACCCGGAAACTGAAACCCTCACATTCAGTCAAACCCTCGATTCCATCATCTTCTCGAACGGCAACAGCTATGCTCTCGACGAGATTGATTACATTACATTCAAATACACCGAGGCAGGAATAAACCCATCAGACAACGACAGCACCGTTTACATCACATGGAATGGCACCGATGCACCGACAATCCGTTCGTCAGCCAGCGATGTCACGTTCGTTGTCGATGGCGGCGATGTGGTTGCCACCAATGCCGGTAAAGATACAGAATACATCTATGTGCTCGACGGTGAGAGCAGTGCCGGCAGTTTCACACTGGTGTCGAGCTACAAGAGCACAGTGCGCCTCAATGGCCTCAACCTGCAATCAACACTTGAAGAAGCACTCAACATCAAGTGTGGCAAACGTGTTGCACTCGAATTGGCCGACGGAACCACCAACACATTGGCTGACGCCTCTGCCGACAACGGGCAGAAAGGAGCCGTCTATTGCAAGGGACATCTGGAGATATCGGGGTCAGGAACTCTCAACCTCAAAGGTAACGTAAAGCACGGCATCTCGACAAAAGAGTATTTGCTAATAAAACGTACGGCCGGAACCATCAACATCACATCGGCAGCCAACGATGGCATACATGCAGGGCAATACTTTAAGATGAACGGCGGAACCCTTACCATCAACAACATAGGAGGTGACGGTATTCAGGCAGAAGCGACCGACGACACAACCGACGAGAACAACGGACAAGTGATTATCAACGGTGGCAACATCAACATCACTACTAAGTCCGACGATGTAGCTGCCATCAAGAGCGATTCGCTGCTCACAATCACCGACGGCACACTCGCTCTCAACTGTTCGGGTAATGGCAGTAAGGGCATAAAGTCAAAGACTGATGTGGACATAAGCGGTGCCGACATCAACATCACTCAGACAGGCGGCCTGTACGAGGATACCGACGAAGCTGACGACAGCAGTGCGTCAGACGACACAAAGAGCTACAAAGTATATGTTTCAATCCCTGGCTCGAACGGAGGCGGAGGCCAGTGGGGCGGCGGAGGCGGAGGTAGCTCTGCATGGTCAACCGTATATCTGTATAAGAGCGACGGCACATTGGTAAGCACTCTGACCAACAGTGTGAACGTAAGCAGCGGATATTCCACAACCACATTCTACTACTACGACTTCGGTGCCGCAACGACCGACACGTATTACTTCAAGAGCAACAACTACACATCGCGCGGCGGAGGTTCGACCACCTATGCCATTCGCTCTGTATCGTTCACAGGCCCGTCGAGTGGCAGCGATGTGTATTACACCATAACCAGCAGCTACACTACCAGTGGCACTACGCGCACATATAGTATGAACAACGTGACGAACACCTATGCCGGAGGCAGCATATCGACCACCGAAGGCGACCTCTCAAGTTCGCACGGCATCAAGGGCGACAACTCTGTAAACATAAGTGGCGGAACGATAAGCATAAAGCAAAGCGGCACGGCAGGCAAGTCGGTCAGCACCGATTATGACATCAACATCACAGGCGGTTCACTCAGTATCACCAACGGTGCAGCCGGACAGACCAACGGCAGCACAAATTATACAGCAAAAGGTTTGACTGCCGACCGCAACGTCAACATCAAAGCTGGTACAGTGAGCATCAGCATGAGCGGCAGTGGAGGCAAAGGCATCAAGGCCGACAACAACATATACATAGGCGACGAATCGACTGGTAGCGGACCGACCCTCACCGTTTCGACCACCGGCTCTTCACTCGGCAGCAGCTCGGGTGGCCAAGGAGGCAACCCATGGGGCGGAGGAGGAGGCCGCGAATCGTCGAACGGCAGCAGCGCCAAGGCCATAAAATGTGTAGGTAGCTACTATCAGTATGGCGGCGACATCTATGTAAGCACCACCAGCAACGGAGCTGAAGGGATAGAGAGCAAGACATCGAGTACCACATCGATGAATTTCAATGGTGGCAACATCTTTATGAACGTATATGACGACTGCATCAATTCGGCCGGACAGATTAACTTCAACGGCGCAAACGTGATATGTTATTCGACAGGCAACGATGCCATCGACTCCAACTACGGCCGCACGGGTGCTGTGACTATAACCGACGGAGCTATCATCACATTCAGCCAGAAAGGCGGAGCAGAAATGGGACTCGACTGCGACGGCATGTCGTATGTCAAGATTACTGGCGGATACGTGGCAGCCGGCGGCGGCAATCAGGGCGGCAGTTCCACTGCACTGGCATCGGGCAGCACTCACTACAAGGTGTGGAGCAGCACAGTTCGCTACACGGCCGGCCAGTACTACAGCGTGGTTGTAGGCGGTAAGAATGTATTCACATTCCTCATGCCATGCACGGTAAGCAGCTCGCTCAATGTCTATGCAAGCTCTGCATTCACCAGCAGCACTACCCACACCGTATATTCAGGCACCACGGCTCCTACGTCGGGCACTTCATACAGTTTCCGCGCGTCGGCAACAGCCACTGCAAAACCGATGATATGGATAGGCAGCAACATCACATCGGGTACATCGACTACTACGTTCAGCCCGTCGTAAGGCTCGGAACGTGAGTTCTTTGTCGGTGATACTACCATTAACTGAATATGGCACGACAGTAAACAGGGTGATAACCGGCTATCTGAAAACATTGGTTCTTATATGAGAATTCTCCCGCACGTCAGCAGATATTTGCCTGTGAGTGCGGGAGAATTCTTTAAATTGTGGGGCATTTTAAAGTTTTCTTCCGAAAGTTCAAGTATATTTTTCTTCACGTATATAAGTTTTTACCTTCATGTGTTTCAGTTTTTACCCTCACGTATATGAGTCTTTCTGCCTTGCGAGCATGTATGTTTCACGATGTGAGCGAGACGAGATGCAGGTCTGTCGTGCAACAACATAAAGTCTCATTACATGGGCTTTTACGGGTCTATCTCAACATATTACTTTCAAAATCGGGGTTGGTATTGCAAATAATTGCCTATTTGGAATTGCGGGTTATCAAATATTTAGTAACTTTGCGTGTTAAAACAAAAACGTGACGACATGAGAACACAGGCAGACCGTTCAACCGGGCCCCGTCAACATTCCGACCTACTGACTGAAGAAGCGATACGCGACGACATGCGCTACCTGCAACTTCTGGCTCAAACCTACCCCACAGTGGCCGATGCCAGCACCGAAATCATTAATCTGGAGGCTATTCTCAACCTTCCGAAACCTACCGAGCACTTCATCAGCGACCCTCATGGCGAGAGTGCGGCTTTCAACCATGTGCTGCGTAACGCATCGGGCTATGTAAGACGTAAGGTTGAAGAACTGTTTGGTGACACGCTTACCCGTCGTGAGAAACGCGAGCTGTGTACGCTCATCTACTATCCCGAACAGAAACTGGCACTCATAAAAGCCGAGCAGGCCACCCGGCGCAGCAGGCATAAGAGCAAGCAGAAACGCGAGCGCGCCGTGCACGACTTCTATGCCACGACCCTCAACCAGCTGATAAAGGTGTGTCGCGACGTGTCGTCGAAATATACGAGGTCGAAAATACGCAAGGCCCTGCCACCACAGTTTGAATACATCATCGAAGAGCTCCTGCACGAGTCGGCAGGCAGCATGGGCGACAAGAAGTATCTGTATTACAACAAGATTATCGATACCATCATCGAGACCGGTCGTTCAGAAGTGTTCATAGCCGAGCTGTGCAGGCTCATCCAGTATCTGGCCATCGACCGTCTCCACCTCTTGGGCGACATCTTCGACCGCGGTCCCGGGGCCCACCTCATCATGGACACCCTCTGCCGGTACCACAACTTCGACATTGTGTGGGGCAACCACGACATCGACTGGTTTGGAGCAGCTGCCGGCAACCGTGCCTGCATGTGCAACGTGCTGCGCATGACACTGCGCTACGGCAATCTTTCGACCCTTGAAGACGGCTACGGAATAAACCTGCTACCACTCGCCACCTTCGCCCTCGACACCTATGGCAACGACCCTTGCGAGGTATTCAAAGTGGTGAACCTCAACGAAGAGCCACAGGAGGACATGAAGACCGAACGGCTGATGAGCCTCATGCACAAGGCCATCACCATAATTCAGTTTAAGGAAGAGGCACGTATCATAAACCGACGTCCCGAATGGGGAATGGCCGACCGCAACCTGTTGCATCTCATCGACCACGGGGCCGGCACCATCAACATAGGCGGACGTACGTATCTGCTGCGCGACACCAACTTCCCCACCATCGACCCTGCACACCCCTACGACCTCAGTCCCGACGAAGAGGCACTGATGCACAAACTAGAACACTCGTTCCGGGCAAGCGACAAGCTGCGAATGCACATACAGTGCCTGTTGACACACGGCTCGATGTATGCCATTTCAAACTCCAACCTCATGTTCCATGCATCAGTACCACTCAACCGCGACGGCTCGCTGAAAGAAGTAGAAATACGAGGCAAACACTACAAGGGCATTGAACTGATGAAGAAGACCGGCCGACTCGTACGCTCGGCATTCAACACCGACACCGCCCCCGACGAACGCCTCTTTGCCATCGACTACCTGTGGTATCTGTGGTGTGGAAAAGACAGTCCGCTATTTGACAAAGACCGCATGACAACCTTTGAACGATATTTCATAGAAGACACTACGGCACACACCGAACGCAAAGGATACTACTACAAATACGGAGACAACGAGCAGGTGATGGACCTCATACTCGACAATTTCGGAGTGACAGGCACACACCGGCACATCATCAACGGACACGTACCAGTGCGCACCATCAAAGGCGAGACACCAATCAAGGCAGGAGGAAAACACCTGGTAATCGACGGTGGATTCTCGCGAGCCTATCAACCCAAGACCGGCATTGCAGGATACACACTCACGTTCCACTCCCGAGGGCTCGAACTCGTGCAACACCAACCGTTCGTATCGGCAGAAGAAGCCATACGACGCGGCGAAGACATCAAGAGTACGACACAGATAGTAGAAATGAGCCAGAACCGCATGTATGTGAAAGATACCGACAAAGGACAGCAACTGCAAAAGAAAGTGGAAGACCTAAAGAAACTGCTGTTCGCCTACCGCCACGGATGGATAAAAGAAAAACTATGACATACCAAGAATCAGCCGACTACCTCAACCACACCACCGACTCACTGCTCGACCGCGTGGGCGGCCAACTCACCGAGGCCAACATGCACCTCCTCAGCATCGACGAGCACTGCCTGCTGGCTTATCGTTACCTGCGCGACGAAGTGATGGAAGGCGGATTCATACAACTCATACAAAACGGCTACGGCCCCTACGTACTGCTCGGACCCTTCCCCATGCTCATGAAGAAGGAATTTGGGCTCAAAGACTTCGCAAAGCTGCTCTACGGTGTGTCACACGAATACAAGCGCAACCGCGAGGCACTCGAGGCTGATAAGACCGACGACGAGTTTATGGCGCAGTACGAACAGTTTGAAGCACTCAACAACTATGGCGACGACTACCTCGACAACTTCGAAGAAACGGTGACACCAGCCATCACAGAATACTATAAACAACACTTAACCGACAATAAAGACAAATAAATCCACATGAAAACACTCATCACAATCGCAGCCATCATCTGTACAGCAATCACAGCACAAAGCAAAGTGATAACCGACAGCATAAAGAGCAACATACTCAGTGCAACAGTAAAAATAAACATATACCTGCCAGCCGAATTCGACAGCAACCCCACAAAACAATACCCTGTGCTGTACCTGCTACACGGCCTGACCGACACCTATGCTGCATGGGTAGAGAAAGGACACCTCGACCAAGTGGCCGACGAGATGATACAGAAAGGCGAAATACCACCAATGATTATCATCATGCCAAACGCCGGCGGCCCCAATACACGACGCACATGGAACGGATACTTCAACATGGATGGATGGGCTTACTCCGACTTCTTCTACAATGAACTCATGCCCACACTCGAAAAACGATATCGCATCATCGGCGACAAAGCCAACCGATCCGTAAGCGGACTGTCGATGGGCGGCGGCGGATGCACCGTCTATGCACAACATCACACCGACCTCTTCTCGTCATGCTATGCCATGAGCGCATGGCTCACATCAAACGACACTGCACTCGACACAAACAACCTACAGACTTACGTAACCAAAGCCGTACACGAAAACGACGCAATCAAGTACGTAAACAATGCCTCACGCGATGAAATAGAAAAACTCAAGACCGTACGCTGGTTCATAGACATAGGCGACGATGACTTCCTCTTCGACCAAGACATACAGTTCTACCAAGCTATGAAAGCCAAACGCATACCATGCGAACTGCGAGTGCGCAACGGAGGACACACATGGGAATACTGGAACACAGCACTCCGCACAAGTCTGCCATTTGCGGCACAAAGCTTCAAAAAAAACTGACGACACAACATCATGAACAAAAAGAAAGACAATAACAAACAACGCATCAACATAAAAAACCGCCGAGCATCATTCGACTACGAATTCATCGACATCTACACAGCAGGCATAGTCCTCACCGGCACCGAGATAAAATCGATTCGCATGGGTAAAGCCAGCCTCGCAGATAGCTACTGCTACTTCGTGGGTGGTGAGATGTGGGTTAAAAACATGAACGTGTCGCACTACCTGCAAGGCTCATACAACAATGTAGGCGAACGACGTGAGCGAAAACTGCTGCTCAACAAAAAAGAGCTGCGACTGCTCGAAGCAGAATCAAAAAACCCCGGCTTCACCATCGTACCCACAAGGCTATACATCAACCCACAAGGACTGGCCAAGCTCGACATCGCACTCGCAAAGGGCAAGAAAACATTCGACAAACGTCAAACGATGAAAGAAAAAGAAGACCGTCGAGAAATGGACCGCGCCATGAAATACTGATACCATCCGCCTCAGACAGCGTTCCACTATCAAAACACGCCCCACAAGCCATCCTGTGACTGCAGCCTGGCAACGGGGGTGATCCCAACCCTCAATATATGACCATAAACGACAAAATACTACTACTCGATGGCGCAACGGGCACCATGCTGCAACGCCGTGGTTTCAAAGGAAACTTCGACATGCTCAGCATAACCCATCCCAACGACATACTCGACATACACCGACAGTATCTCGAGGCAGGAGCCGACATAATTACAACCAACACCTTCTCATCACAACGCATATCACAAGCCGAATACGGCACGGCCAACATCATACGTCAACTTAATCTCGCAGCAGCAAGCCTGGCACGCAAAGCAGCCGACGAATTCACGACACTCAATCCCTCACATCCACGATATGTAGCAGGCAGCGTAGGCCCCACAAACCGCACATGCTCAATGAGTCCCGACGTAAACGACCCCGCACTGCGTGAAATCACATTCGACCAACTGACAGAAGCATACACCGAACAAATCACAGCGTTGATGGAAGGCGGTGTAGATGCAGTACTGGTAGAAACCATATTCGACACACTCAATGCCAAAGCTGCAATCTACGCATTCGAAGAATCACAACACATAACAGGACTAAACGATGTAAAGCTCATGCTGTCGCTCACTGTAGCCGACCGTACCGGACGCACTCTTTCAGGACAAACCATCGACGCATTCCTTACATCCGTGGCACACGCTCCAATCTTCTCAGTCGGACTCAACTGCTCGTTCGGAGCAGCCGAACTAAAACCATTCCTGCGACAACTCACAACACATTCACAAAACTCATACTACATCAGCTGTCATCCTAATGCCGGCCTGCCAAACGAACTGGGGCAATACGACCAAACACCCCATGAATTTGCCACACAAGTTGCTGAATTCATCAACGAAGGCCTCGTTAACATCGTAGGCGGATGCTGTGGCACCACACCCGAATATATCAAAGAATTAAGAACCATCGTAGAGAGCATCCATGGTAAATCTAATCGACACGTTAACTCTGACTACCCTGATAACACCGAAAAAGACAAGGAACACATACATCTATCCCTCGCTGGCCTCGAAGCCATACACCTTACACCCGAAATCCGTTTCATTAACATCGGCGAACGATGCAATGTAGCAGGGTCGCGCAAGTTCCTGCGCCTGATAAGCGAACACAAGTACGACGAAGCACTACAGATAGCACGCCGACAAGTTGACGACGGGGCTATGGTGCTCGACATCAATATGGACGACGGATTGCTCGATGCACGTACAGAGATGACCACATTTGTCAACATGATGATGTCAGACCCCGATATATCACGTCTGCCACTCATGATTGACTCATCAAACTGGGAGGTAATAACTGCGGGACTGAAATGCATACAAGGCAAAAGTATAGTCAACTCACTGTCACTGAAAGAAGGTGAAGAACTGTTCCTGAAACGTGCTGCCGAAGTAAAACGCCTGGGAGCCGCATTAGTAGTCATGGCATTCGATGAAAAGGGACAAGCCACCACATACGAAAGAAAAGTCGAAGTATGCCAACGAGCCTACAACCTACTGCTCAGTATCAGATTTAATCCTGCTGACATCATATTCGATCCCTGCGTACTATCTATCGGCACCGGTATTGAAGAACACAATAACTACGCACTCGATTTCATACGAGCCACCAAGTGGATACGCCACAACCTGCCCCACACCCATATCAGCGGTGGCATAAGCAACCTTTCGTTTGCATTTCGCGGCAACAACTACCTGCGCGAAGCCATGCATGCAGTATTCCTCTACCACACCATAAGCCATGGTATGGATATGGCAATAGTAAACCCTGCCACCAAGGTAACATACGAAGACATACAATCACAACTCATCGATGCCATCGACGATGTATTGCTCAACCGGCGCCCCGACGCAACCGAACGACTGATAAACATACAACGATCGATGACTGAAGGCACAAGCACTACCGACGCCGCACACACCCCGACAAAACAAAAACAGCTCACACTGGGCGAGATGATAATAAAAGGCCAAACAGAAAACCTCGAAACAATAGTGATGGAAGAACTGGCAAAGCAGGGAAATGCCGTGAAAGTAATCGAGGGACCTCTTATGGATGCGATGAACCACGTTGGCCGACTCTTCGGAGAAGGAAAAATATTCCTTCCACAAGTGGTGAAGACCGCACGCACCATGAAACAAGCCGTCGCAGCACTTGAACCATTCTTCAATACAAAACCACAAACAAAACCGTTCAAGGAAGGATGTGTCTGTTGCCAACCTGCCATGCCAAGGCATACCCCACGCAAACGTGTACTACTTGCAACAGTAAAGGGCGACGTACACGATATTGGCAAAAATATCGTAGGAGTGGTGATGAGCTGCAATGGTTATGACATCATCGACCTCGGCGTCATGGTTCCAGCAGAAACTATTGTAGCGAAGGCCATTGAAACACATGCCGACATAATAGGTCTCTCGGGCCTCATCACGCCATCACTCACAGAAATGGTAAGCACCGCCCGCGCCTTGCGCGAAGCGGGCATCACTGTTCCGCTTATGATAGGTGGAGCTACAACCAGCGAATTGCATACAGCACTGAAGATAGCGCCCGAATATGAGGGTTCAGTCATTTGGCAGAAGGATGCCGCTCAAAACGTGACAAGTGCAGGACTGTTACTTAACCCACAGACTTCGGACGCATATATAAGCCAACTGAAAGAGCGGCAAGCAGCCTTGCGTGCATCTTACAACAAAACGGCACCACATCTGCTAAGTCTGGAGGAAGCACGCAACCGACGACTGAATTTGTAAAATTCCTGCATAAGTGCAGGTCGGAATGAGTGTATTACAAACTTATTGGAGACCATATCACCCGCATCTTTCCCTGTAATACTATCTGCCTATTTTGTTTGCTTGGAGGTTTGCTTGGAGGTTTGCTTGGAGGTTTGCTTGGCGGCTTTCTCTGCCGCTTTTTTCTCGGCCTTTTCTTCCTTAGACAACTTTGGAGCCTTCTCTTTTACTTCTTTGTCCTGTTTTGTAAGACGCAAACCCGGTTTTGTGATTTTCAGTTTACTTACGTCCTGATTGTTGGTATAAGTATAATGACAGAAGAGCTCGCGCCATTTACCACGCTGCGAAATATCGCCCTCGGCTACTGCCCCGTCACTTTCAACGGTCACATCAATATTACGTACATGAACCTTCTTATAGCTACAATCATCTACTGTTGCATTGACAGTTCCTATTGGGAGCTTGCCACCTTTGTCTCGTCGCATTATTGCAGTACGAGGTTTGGAAATATCTATTCTGAACTTAGCACTGCAGTTCACATCGCCTATATCAGCCAAATCCAACACATCACCGATTTTCAATGCCTTACTGCTTATTGCGCCACTCAACCACTTGTTGGTTTCGTCGATTGAAAAGTTGAAATCCAATAGTCCTGCAACCGTTTTCAGGCTCCCTCGGAATGTTTCCCGTTTATATACAACATCAAAATGTCCACGATATATTATATAGTCAAGGCGCCGTAACTGATCCATCATTAATCGTTTCACCGGAAACTGAGTTATAACTTTTTCTATGGTACTCGTTTTTGCTTTCATCTGGTTGACGTCGAACCCGATTTCCATCTGCCTTGAATTGCGCAAATTATTGATACTGCCTACTGCCGCTATAGTAAGTTGTTTGTCGGCTGTTGCTATGTCCACCCTTGGGAAATACAGACGTTCTGCTGTTCCGTTTATGGATGTCTCAAGCGACAGCGGCATCTTAAAGTCTTTCAGTACGGGAGCAAAAGGTTTTGCTATATCAGCAAGTATGACCTTACCTCTGAGGGTTCCTGTAGTGAATTCAAATTGTTGACCCGATGTCTTGTCTGGCAACACAACATTCACTGTATCAATTTCGAGCGAGGTCTGTCCCTGGCATAATGCAAGATTGAAGATATTCAAATTCCGACGGTTAGTCGCGGCATTCAGGTGCATGTCTTTTATATCTATGCCACTGAGCGTATCGGTGATTGATGCATCTGTAAGCGTTATCAAAAAACTATCGGTTTGTTGTACCGCTATTTTACCTCTTAAAGAAACCGTCATGTCGAGGTGGCCGGCATCAAAACTACCCCGCTTTGGTTTATTTATATTTTTACGAGGTCGATGGTTATCGGTCTTCAGCGACAGTTCTTTTACTTTTACGTCATAGCTTTTATTCTTGGCTCGCACTTCCAACAGGCCTATCAGTCCTTCTGTCTGCTTTTCCTGATTCTGATATCTTACAAAACTGTCTGTAATTCTGACATGGTGTAAGTTGATGTCCATCTGTTTGTTCTTTTTCGACTTCACGCTGTCTGTCTTTCCATCTGATTGCCTTGCAAATGAGTCGATAATGAACTGATAGTTGGCAGGCGACAGGCTGTCGTTTTTTTCGAGCTTTGCCTTCATGTGGTCAACCTCTACACTATTTACAGTTATTTGTTTTTCCATCAGGCGTGTGACATCTACATTTGCCTCCACTCGCCCTATCTCAAACATCGGTTGCCCCTCGAGGTCGTCTATTTGTAGTCCGTAGAGTGAAGCTGAGGGTCCAAACAGATTTACACTGATGCTGTCGGCTTCAACCCTTGTACCAAGTCGTTCGGTAAGATTGGCTGTTACGTACAGCAAGAGTCGTTGTTGCACAGAATGTGTGTTCAAAAGAAAAGTGGCTGCGCACACCCCTCCGACTATCGTAAGCACTACGATAGTCGCGACCTTCAGTATGTTAAGTATCTGCCGGTTCATTTACGAATCGGAGTCTGTTTATTATATATTCTCCACTTCTCCTCCATTGGCAATACTTTCGCGCACCTTTGCTTCAATTTCCTCAGCCAATTCAGGGTTGTCATCAAGCAGTTTCTTTACTGCCTCACGACCTTGAGCCAATTTTGTATCGTTGTAACTGAACCAGCTCCCGCTTTTCTTGATGATGCCGAAATCGGTACCCAGATCCACCAATTCGCTGCTTCGCGAAATGCCGGTACCGAACATGATGTCGAACTCACACTTACGGAATGGAGGTGCAACCTTGTTCTTTACCACCTTTACTTTCACGGTGTTGCCCAGCACCTGGTCACCGTTTTTGATAGATTCTTTTTTTCTTATATCAATACGTACCGAGGCATAGAATTTCAGAGCGTTGCCGCCAGTTGTAGTTTCCGGATTACCGAACATGATACCGATTTTCTCACGCAACTGGTTGATGAATATGCATGTTGTATTGGTCTTACTGATAGTTGCCGTGAGTTTTCTTAATGCCTGACTCATAAGGCGTGCTTGCAATCCGACTTTGTTGTCACCCATGTCGCCTTCTATCTCGGCTTTTGGAGTAAGTGCTGCAACAGAATCTATGACAATGATATCTACGGCAGCCGAGCTTATTAGTTGGTCGGCAATCTCAAGTGCCTGTTCTCCATTGTCGGGTTGCGAAATCAGCAAGTTGCCCATGTCCACGCCAAGGTTGGTAGCATAGAAGCGGTCGAAAGCATGTTCTGCATCTATAAACGCTGCTATGCCGCCAGTCTTTTGACATTCGGCAATAGCATGAAGTGCCAAAGTGGTCTTACCCGACGACTCAGGACCGTATATCTCGACAATACGTCCCTTCGGATATCCTCCTATACCCAGTGCCGCATCCAGTCCGATTGAACCTGTCGGGATGCAATCAATCTTCTCTATATCTGTCTCGTCCATGCGCATTATAGCACCATGGCCAAAGTTTTTTTCTATTTTTGCCATTGCGGCTTGCAATGCTTTCAGTTTGTCTTCTTGAGTTGCCATAAACTATATTTGTGTTAATGATTTGATTTAAGAACATGCGGGAATCTTTTTTCCCTTACAAAGGTAACAATAAATTGACAACTGGCAATTGTGATATTATGTTTTTTTCCATCATGAACTCAAAAAACATAAAAAGTCTTGCAAACAGTCGATTGTGCATGACATTATTGTCGTTTATTGTTTCAATCATTTATTCACCGCTTTCACTATGAATATGCTGATTTCATAGAGCATCCACATCGGAAGCGACACCAGCATTAGGGTGAAGGCATCGGATGTAGGGGTGATGATTGCTGCGGCAATAAGGATGAACACCACCACATGTTTGCGGTATCTGATCATGAACGATGAGCTCAGCAGGCGCATCTGTGCCAACAGCCAGCTCAGCACGGGCATCTCAAACACCACACCCATTGCAATGGTGAGTGTCATCATGGTCGAAATGTATGACTCCAGGGTGATGGTGTTCACAACCATATCTGCTACTTGATAGGTGCCGAGAAATCTGAACGTGAAGGGGAATATAATGAAATAGCTGAAAGCGGCTCCAACCATAAACATGATGTACGACCCTCCCACGAGTCGAAATGCATATTTGCGTTCGTTTTGGTATAGTGCCGGCGATATGAAACGGAACAGCTGATAGACAATATATGGCGAAGCGACAAGCACACCGACACAGAAGGCTACTTTCATGTGAATGATGAATTGTTGTGCCAGTTCGGTGTTGATGAGCCTGACGTTGAATCCTTCTGATGCACCAGGCATGATTCCGTTGTCGGTTCCCGTCAGGGTACTGAGCCATCGTCCCATGGCATCAAACCATTGGTAGGTGATGAACGTATCGTTTTGCGGTGCCAGAACAGCAGCAAACAGCAGTTGTTTGAAACAGAAGGCTACGACAGCCACAGCCCCCGTCACCACCAAGATGCGGATGATGACCGAGCGCAATTCGTCAAGATGATCCCAGAATGTAGCGTTCTCGCTGTCCATCGCTACTGATTATTCAGTCTTTTCTGCCGATTCTTTTTTGTCGTATTCCTCATCTTCCTTGCCGTTGATGCCGTCTTTGAACGAACGTACTCCTTTGCCGAGGCCTTTCATAAGTTCAGGTATTTTCTTACCTCCGAAGAGCAACAGTACGATAAGTGCGATGACGAGAATTTCCTGCAGTCCGAGGCCTCCTATAAACAGTGTCTGATACATCATATATTTCTTATGCTTATGTTTGTTATATTGTTGGTGCTTCCAGTTTCATCTTCTCAACGAAGTCGTCGATTTCGTGCATGCGTGTCGGTATCTCTATGTTCTGTGGGCAGTGGTCGATGCAGATGCAACACTCCACGCAGTGGTCGGCCTGTCGGAGTCGTGGCACACTGCGGTCGTAGCCGATTAGGAAGTCCCTGCGCAGCTTGCGGTATTCGGGGTCACCTTCTACAGGCAGGCGTCCGTCGTTGATGCATTTGTTGTAATGTGCGAATATTCCCGGTATGTCGAGTCCATACGGACAGGGCATACAATACTGACATGCGGTGCAAGGTATCGTCGGGTATTTCAGTATTTCGCGGGCTACCTCGTCTTGCAGGAATGTAAGTTCGTCTTCGGTGAGAGGTTTGAACGGGCACAGTGCGCTCAGGTTGTCTTCGAGATGTTCCATATATGTCATGCCGCTCAGTGCTGTCAGTACTCGTGGATATGTTGCGCAGAATCTGAATGCCCACGAAGCGGCTGTACGTTCCGGTTCGCGTGTCTTGAGCATAGACAACACGTTGCTGTTCAGTTTCGACAGTCGTCCTCCGAGCAGAGGTTCCATTATCACCACAGGTATGCCTCGCTTGTCGAGTTCGTCATACAGATAACTGGCATTTACATTCTCGTCGCTTATTTCACTGGCGTTGTACCAGTCGAGGTAGTTCATCTGTATCTGCACAAAGTCCCAGTGGTACTTGTCGTTGTTGTCCAGCAGATAGTCAAACTGCGTCACGTCGCCGTGATAGGAGAATCCGAGGTGCTTGATGCGTCCGGCCTGCCGTTCGCTGAGCCGGAAGTCGAGCAGCCTGTTGTCCAGGAATCGCGCCTTGAGGTTGTCCATGCCTCCTCCGCCGATGCTGTGCAGCAGGTAGTAGTCGATGTAGTCCACCTGCAACTCTT
>CALGGJ010000004.1 GCA_937915745.1 uncultured Prevotellaceae bacterium
ACGGCGGGAAAACCGCCGTGCACTGACGAAGGGGGGGGGGAGAAGACGTAAGGTGGAGTTTATGCATGCCTCCGCTGCCATGCAATAAACCAGACGAGCAGTGCTACATCGATTACTGCTGCAATGATGTATCCTACAATTGCGGGTAGTTGAAGTCCTTCGGATGCGATGCAGATGTATGATGAACAGACGTATGTCATGAAGAGTGCCGGCACGAGCGAGACTAGGAATAATTTACGTTTGCGTGCGAGATATACGGTGACAGCCCATAATGTGAAGACTGACAATGTTTGATTGAACCATCCGAAATATCTCCAAAGGACTGAGAAATCGATGAACATGAGGAATACTGCTACGGCAAAGATTGGCAAGCATAGTATGAGTCGTTTTACGACCTTGTCTTGCTTAAAGCGTATGAAGTCAGCTGCAATGAGTCTTGCGCTTCTGAATGCCGTATCGCCAGTCGTGATTGGTGCGGCTACTACTCCGAGAATTGCCAACACTGCTCCTGCCTTACCGAGCCATGAGTTGCATATTGTATCTACGATGATTGCCGGATTTGGGTTTTCTCTTCCTCCGTCTGTCATCAATGCCCATAGTTTCTGATAAGGAGTCCCTTCGTATTCGCTTACGCTGTCGGCGAATTTGATTGCTGCGGCAGCCCAGATGAGGGCTACAAGCCCTTCTGTTATCATTGCTCCGTAGAACACGGGGCGTCCGAGTTGTTCGTTTTGCATACAACGGGCCATCATCGGGCTTTGTGTTGCATGGAATCCGCTCACGGCTCCGCAAGCGATTGTTATGAACAGTCCTGGGAACAGTGGTATTGGGCTGGACGGATGGTGGTTGGTGAATGCATCGGTGATTTCAGGGAGCGAGCCTGTGCCAATAAACAGAATGCCGACAAGCATTCCCACAGCCATAATTAGTAATGCCAAGCCGAAAATTGGATAAATTCTTCCTATTAGTTTATCGATTGGCATGAGTGTTGCCAGCACATAGTATAGTAGTATTACAATAATCCAAAAGGTGCCTGACCCGATGAATTCGCCTCCTTCCCCCGACATTCTCGCGAGCAGTCCTGCAGGTGTAGTTACAAACACGGCTCCCACGAGAACCATGAGTATAAGCGCGAACACGAGCATGACAATACGTGCTGTACTACCGAGTTCTTTACCTATTATTTCAGGCAGGCTTGCACCGTTTTGCCTTATCGATGCCATGCCCGAGAGGTAGTCGTGTACAGCACCACCGAAGATACAGCCAAGTACAATCCAGATAAACGCAGCCGGTCCGAACAATATACCTTGTATTGCACCGAATATAGGTCCGGTTCCTGCTATGTTAAGAAACTGAATAAGGAAAACTTTCCACGTTGGCATCGGGATGAAATCAACTCCGTCGCGATTGGTAAAACATGGAGTTTGTCGGGCAGGATCGGGACCGAATATATGTTCCACAAGCCTACCATACACCAAATAGCCCACAACTAAAATGCAGAGCGAAATTACAAATGTAATCATGGTTCAATATAATTATTTCGAAACACGTTGCCGGTTGTTCATTAGTAGGTGCAAAGTTACAAAAGATTGGTCAAACGACCACAATGAAATTTAAATATTACGTTTTTGGTATTGATTTTTTTGCACAATGACACATACGTGCGATATTTGTTGTACATTTGCACAGTGAAATATTGCATCATCAATAATGACCTTACCACAAGACTTCATAACCCAGATGCGTCAATTGCTTGGCGACGAAGAGCTGGAGCAGTTTATTCGGTCGCTCGAAGCTCCATGCCCCACCAGCATTCGCCTCAATCAACATAAAGTGAATGCCGAGGTGATGCACGAACTCGAGTCGGAATATGGCATTGATTCATCGAGTCGTGTTCCGTGGTGTCGCGAAGGCTATTATCTTGTATCGCGCCCCATCTTCACACTCGACCCCCTGTTTCATGGCGGTGCTTATTATGTGCAGGAGGCATCGTCGATGTTCATTTCACATATCATAACTCAATATATGAGCGAATATCCCGTGTCTGCTCTCGATCTTTGTGCTGCTCCTGGCGGCAAATCGACATTGTTGGCATCAGCACTTCCAGAGGGTTCAACCCTAACTGCAAACGAAGTTGTTCCAAAACGGGCCAAAATACTTGAGGAGAACATGTATAAATGGGGCGGCAACCATGTTACTGTGACCAATCGCCAGGCACGATTCTTTGGTGAGATGCCATCTGCCTTCGACTTCATTCTATGTGACGTTCCATGTTCTGGCGAGGGGATGTTCAGAAAAGACGTTGAAGCGGTAGGCGAGTGGTCGAAGGAAAATGTAGAGATGTGCTGGCACCGACAGCGTAATATCGTGTCTGACGTTTGGGATAGCCTCAAGCCAGGAGGATTGATGATATACAGCACCTGTACCTACAACACCCATGAAAACGAAGAAAATGTGCGATGGATTGCCAGCGAACTTGGTGCCGACATTCTGCCATGCAACCCCTTGCCTGAATGGCATATAAAGGGAAACCTGTTGCCCGGTGCCGACTTCGACTGCTGCCACTTCTTGCCACATCTTACCCGTGGCGAAGGTTTCTTCTGTGCTGTAGTTAGGAAACACGCATCGGAAATACAACCGGTACCCATGCGCACCCATCGGGTAAACACCAACAAGACCGACAAGTCACTACACTGCCCTGCCCCCACCTACCCTGTTGACCGCACTACCGCACTGCAATATCTACGGGGCGAGGCACTGCATCTCGGCTCAGACGCTCCCAAAGGCCTACTTACCATCACATACAAAGGTTTGCGACTTGGCGAAGTGAAAAACATAGGAAGCCGTGCCAACAATCTCTACCCCAAACCATGGCGAATAAGGATGCAGCTATAATTGGTGTTCTGCTTAGCAACGCTGATGCCGTGATCGGGCATGATATGACCGTGGAATCGGCTGTGACTAAACTCACGGTTCTATTTGGGAAGGGACTCTCGCCCGCGGATGTCCACACACAGATGGAACGCCCATTGGCTGGCGAACTGACTGCCGAATGGTTCAACATGATGCCGTTAAACTAAACGATGCAAATAAATCTTTTCACAGAATTTATATGCATCGTCTTCGTATCACTATGTTCTATTGCTCTGCTGCCTCTGTCTTTTGTGCCTTGGGCTTAGCCCTGCGCTGGCGCGTTTTCGGCTTTACCTCTGCATTTCCTGCTGCTACATCGTTGTTGGCCGCACTGCTGTCTTCTTTTTTTGCCTTCGATTTTGTATTTTGGGTCGATGGTTTGGTTTCTGTTTTTGAGGCGGAGTCATTCTCTTTCTGAGGCTTTGGTTCGGATGTCAGTGCCTTTGATTTTGTTCTCACCGTTTTTGCCTCAGCGTTTTTTCTAACCGGTTGCGGTTGTGCAGCGGCTGCAGGTTGTGTTTCTACCTTTTCTATAGGTTTGTCAGGCTGTGGTGCCTGCACTAGTTGCTGCAGAGCATTTTCGGCTGGCTGGTCCTTGGTTGCCTCGCGTTGCGGCTTGCTGACACGTGCATTGCGTATTTCTATCAGGCGATTCACAAACCCTACATTGCTGCTTACTTTTTTGTATGCTGATTCGGCAGCACTCTGATGGCTTTCTTTCTTGCTGTATCCTACGCCGCTGCCACATGTCACACCCTCGATACGCGCTTCAGAGAAGAATTTCGGGGCATTACCGCCTTCCATTTTTTGGTTTGTGACGACAAAGTCGAACTGGCATTGATAGTGCTGACACCATTCTATCAGTTTGCTCTTGTAGTTTTCTTCTTTGCGCGACATCCTCTCTATGTCGATATATTTGGCAAAGATGCATTCTTTCATGAACCGCATACAATAGTCGTATCCTCTATCCAGATATATTGCACCAAAGAATGCTTCGAATGCATTGCCGTTCATATAGCTGTTGTGTGATGAGTTGACGTGTTCGGAGTGCATCACGAGCTTGTCGAGTCCTATTTGTACAGCCAGGTCGTTTAGTGTCTCGCGTTTCACTATCTTGCTTCTCAGCGTTGTGAGGAATCCCTCCTGCTGGTTTTTGTAGCGTTCATACAGCACATCGGCCACTACTGCACTGAGCAGTGCGTCGCCCAGGAATTCGAGTCGTTCGTTGTTGATGTGCCTGGTGCGCCGCTGGCCTTTGGCGTGACATGAGCGGTGCATCAGTGCCACACGATAGATATCGGTGTCGTGCGGGTAGAAACCCAATATGTTGTGTAGCCTCAAGAAAGGCTCTTTGTCCCTACGGAAGAAGAGCCTTATCTTGTCGATGGTATCACAGATGTGTGCGTACTTCATGCGCAAAATGTGGTTGGTAATATATTGTTTTTCTATGTATAGGAGAGGGGGGTGGATATCAGCCACCCTCGTCCTTATTTAAATTTCTTGAATACCACGCAGGCGTTATGACCTCCAAATCCGAATGTGTTGCTCAATCCCACATTCACAATACGTTCCTGAGCCTTGTTGAATGTAAAGTTGAGGTTGTAGTCTATTTCCTCGTCCTTGTCTTCTGGGTCGTGGTTGATTGTAGGTGGCACGATGTCATTCTTCACGGCGAGGATGGTAGCCATAGCCTCAAGTCCGCCGGCAGCACCGAGCAGGTGGCCTGTCATCGATTTGGTCGAGCTGATGTTAAGTTTGTATGCAGCATCGCCAAACACCTCTTTGATGGCTTTAGCCTCGCTGATGTCGCCCACATGTGTAGATGTACCGTGCACGTTGATATAGTCGATTTCCTCTGGCCGCAGTCCTGCATCCTTCAGTGCACGCTCCATGACGAGTTTGGCACCATAGCCTTCCGGATGTGAGGCTGTGATGTGGTGTGCATCCGCACTCATCCCGGCTCCCACCATCTCGGCATAAATCTTGGCACCGCGTGCCTTGGCATGCTCCAGTTCTTCGAGTACCAATATAGCACTACCCTCGCCTGTCACGAAGCCGTCGCGGCTTGCACTGAACGGACGGCTCGCTCCCTGAGGGTCGTCGTTGCGGGTTGAGAGTGCGTGAAGCGCATTGAATCCTCCTATTCCCGAAGTGGTAACGGCTGCTTCAGCACCGCCTGATACGATTGCATTAGCCTTGCCCAGACGAATGAGGTTGAACGCGTCTGCCAGCGCATTGCTTGATGATGCACATGCAGAAGCTGTGACATAGTTTGGCCCGTGGAAACCAAATTCAATCGATATAAGACCGGCTGGCATGTCGGCTATCATCTTCGGAATGAAGAACGGATTGAATTTAGGACCCATTGCAGGGCCGTTGACGGCAAAATTCGACACTTCTTCCTCGAAAGTATGGATACCACCGATACCAACACCCAGGATTACACCTATCTCATCCTTGTCAACCTTTTCAAGGTCCATGCCCGAGTCGGCGATAGCCTGACGTGCAGCAACAAGGGCAAACTGAGAGCAGCGATCCATCTTGCGCACCTCCTTGCGATCGATGTGGTCATTAGGGTTGAACCCCTTCACCTCACACGCAAACTGCGTCTTAAATTGTGATGCGTCGAACTGAGTGATAGGGCCGGCACCACTCACGCCCTTCTTCATATTTTCCCAAGTCTCTTCAGCAGTAAGTCCTAGAGGAGTTACTGCTCCCATGCCTGTTATTACAACTCTTTTTAATTCCATAGCCTGATTTTTATTAAAAAAACCATTTACACCGCTACTCATACACACACAGTGCATGACCATAGCTGGGGTAAATGGTTACGAATCGACAAATTCAATTATTTTGCGTTCTCTTCGATGTATGAGATAGCATCTGCTACAGTTGAAATTTTCTCAGCTTGGTCGTCAGGGATGTTGATGCCAAATGCTTTTTCAAATTCCATGATGAGTTCTACCGTGTCGAGAGAGTCAGCACCAAGGTCGTTTGTGAAACTTGCCTCTGGCTTTACTTCTGCCTCATCTACACCAAGCTTATCAACGATAATAGCTTTTACTCTTGATTCAATTTCAGACATAATCTTTCCGTTTTTAATGTTAATGAATATAATAATTTGTTTCTGTCTCTGTTTCATCCTCGGCAACACTGCATCGGACTTCGGACATCTTGCATCCGATTCCGCGTGCCCAGGAAACGAACGGTACGTAACTTTGCATCCGATTCCGCGTGCAAAGTTACGAAACAATTACTAAACAGCAATTAAGAAATACAAATTATTTCTGTTTTTGTGCACACCATGCGACACCAGTGTGCAGTTTTGTCATTTACAAATAGCAAAAACGACAACCAACATAGCAACAAAATACAGAAAAACGTAGATGATCCCAAATCTGTCATTGGCGTTTTGAAGATTTTTAAGAACATTTTCAAAGAGAGAAACAGTCTAATGACCGATTTGAGTTTATCTGTTATCAGTAAGTAAGAGTGTCATTTTTGTAGCAAATAAAGCTCAAATACACCTTATATCAATAAATAATTGTACTTTTTCAATTGCAGGTTTTCATTTTATTACTATCTTTGCAACGTTTTCGTAAGGCCAGAATAGCAAAGTACATGCATTTTGCCTTGGCAAGACCTGACGAACGAAGCATGGGCAGAGTGGAGTTCACTCCGACTATGCCATTCAAGGAGGAAGAAGGCGAAGTCAAAACGTCTGAATTTATTCGAACTCCATTATTAACCTCAAACAATATCATTAAACCAAAACGACTATGGACTACAAGATTATCGACATTGAAGGCGTAGGCGAAGTCTATTCAGAGAAACTCGTCGCAGCAGGAATTACCAAAGTGAGCGAACTACTCACAAAGTGTGCCACCCCGTCAGGCCGCAAGGCACTTGCAGAAGATACCGGAATATCGGGTAAACTCATTCTGAAGTGGACCAACCATGCCGACCTCTTCCGCATCAACGGCATAGGCCCTCAATTTGCCGAACTGCTCGAAGCATCGGGCGTTGACACCGTTAAGGAACTGAAACACCGTGTAGCCGAGAACCTGCAGAAGAAACTTGAGGAAGTAAATGCCGAGAAGAACCTCTGCAACCGTGTGCCAGCAGTGACCGAATTGCAGAAGATGATTGACCAGGCAAAGGAACTGCCTGCTGTAATGACATATTGATTCGAGTACTCATCACAAATAGATGCGGGTACTCATCATAAACACGTCAGAACGTATTGGCGGCGCTGCAATCGCCGCCAATCGTTTGATGGAAGCCTTGAAGAAAAACGGTGTCAAGGCACGGATGCTTGTACGCGACAGGCAGACTGACCAAATGACGGTGAGCTGCATACGCGGCTCGTGGCTTTTGCCGTTAAAATTTGTATGGGAGCGAGCCATTATATGGTTGAACAACGGATGCCGGAAACGCAACATATTCCAAGTTGACATTGCAAATACCGGCACCGATGTCACAAAGATGTTTGAGTTTGAACAGGCAGATGTGATACACCTGCATTGGGTAAATCAAGGATTCCTTTCGATAGACAACCTTACACGCATTATCCACTCGGGCAAACCTGTAGTTATCACAATGCACGACATGTGGTATTTCACTGGCATTTGCCACTATTCATCAGGATGCAACCGCTACGAAACTCTATGTCGTTCGTGTCCATTGGTCACTCACGGAGGCATCGGATGCGACCTCGCCCGACGCGTCTATAACCAAAAACTCACAATCTACTCCGACACCCAACTCGCATTCGTGGGTTGCAGCCAATGGATTACCAATCTAGCCAGTGCCAGCCAACTAACGAAGGGGCACATCGTGACCAATATCCCAAATGCCATAAACACCTCTTTGTTCCGACCGACCGATATGACCCATGCTCGTCAAAAGCACCACCTGCCTACCGATGGCCGCCGACTTATACTCTTCGGCTCACAGCGTATCACCGACGAGCGCAAGGGTTTCAGATACCTGGTCGATGCATGTTGGAAAATCAAACAAAACAACCCACAATTGGCCGACAACACTGCAGTGGTGATACTCGGAAGCAAGGGCGACAGCGTAAGGCAGATGCTTCCATTCCCTGTGTTTACTATGGATTATATATCTGGCGAACAGGACATCATGGAACTCTACAATGCTGTTGACATCTTCGTCACTCCGTCGTTACAAGACAATCTGCCTAACACCATTGTCGAGGCGATGGCTTGTGGAACACCGTGTGTCGGGTTTCATGTAGGCGGAATACCCGAAATGATAGACCATCTTCAAAACGGATATGTGGCTGAATACATGAATGCCGACGATTTCTCACACGGCATAGAGTGGTGTCTCGACCCCGAGCGATACGACTCACTTTGCACATCTGCTCGCACCAAGGCTCAAAGCACCTACAGTGAAGAACGAATAGCTCATCTGTATTCCGAGGTATATGAGATGATGCTCAAAAAAAACAAAGAGAAATAAACGTCATCGGCAACAGGTAAATAGCATCATGTTCATATCATTCATCACAGTCACATACAATGCCGCATCTACATTGGAGCGTACACTGCTCAGTGTGGAGTCTCAGACCTGTGGTGCAGATATCGAACATCTTATAATCGATGGAGCATCAACCGATGGTACGCTGAGTATAGTTCAGGCCTATAAGCAGCGCCATCCCGAACGTACCATCACCATTGTGAGCGAGCCCGACCACGGTCTTTACGATGCCATGAACAAAGGCCTGCACCTTGCTCAAGGCGACTATGTATGCTTTCTCAACGCGGGCGACAAGCTGCACGATTCGCATACCGTTGAACAGATTATCGACCTGGTGCAAACGGATGGCACTAAGGGTGTCTATGCCGTTATTTACGGCGACACCGATATTGTTGACAACGACGGCAAGTTCCTACACAAACGTCATCTTGCACCGCCCGGGCAGCTTACGTGGCGTTCGTTCAGCAATGGTATGCTAGTGTGCCATCAGTCGTTTTATGCACGTCGTGAACTATGTCCCGACTACAACACAAGCTACCGGTTTTCGGCCGATGTCGATTGGTGTATTCGTGTGATGAAGGCTGGATATGAACGTGGCCTCAACAACTACTACACCGACACCGTGCTGACCGACTATCTTGACGAGGGAATGACCACACGCAACCACCGTGCATCGCTCATCGAGCGATTTAAGATTATGTCAAATCACTATGGTTTCCTGCTCACAACACTGAAACATTTCACTTTCTTATTCAGATAAAACCAAACGCAATCAATCATGCACATACATTTTACAACTATGAAAAGCTTCTATTCAATAGCCTTGATGCTGATGTTTGCAATGGGTATTCATGCACAGTCGTCTTACATTCCACGGGCATTGTCGCATTCTACCGATGCCAACGGAACACGTGTATTTCATTCGGTAGTTACCGTCTATTCGTTGGCCTGCACTGCAGCCGAGTATCGTCGGGACGTAATGTTCGACATCACAGGTCGTATGCATTCAGCCACAGGTGGTCTTACATCAGGATTGTATATCATTGACGGCAAGAAAGTGTTAGTGAAATGAGGTGGATTATCGGAATATTGATGATGGCAGTGTCGTCGGCTTCATGGGCCGAAGGCACTGCCTTGCTTATATCCGACAATCGTCAGGTAGAGACTTCGTGGGACTGGTGTCTCACCGACGAGTCGCTTGGCCTTACACTCAAACGCATCACTTCGTGCTATGATTGCTGCCTCACATCGGCCCAAGGTCTTTCGGCCGACGTGGGGCGGATACTCTCAAGCCGTAACATCGCCGAACTACAACCCGACGTGGTGTTCCTTCAGTTGGGATGTAACGACCGTGCCGACTCACCCACCCAGCACTCTGCCTATGAATCTACCCTCTTCGACTATCCCAACGGCAAGGTGTGCAACCTGGCCGGAGCCAACGTACGCCACAAGACCATTGCCGTTTCAAAAGACAACAGCCGAATCAGCAATGCCAATTTTGCCGGTTCAATATATCGTATCGTCGATTTTCTGCGCAATACGGCCCCCGATGCACGTATCTTCCTGCTTCCGTCGGTGAAGTACGGTCAGCCGCTCAGTGCCGACGATTCGCTCAAACTCAGTCAGCAGCGCGAGGTAGCCAACATGCTGTGCATACCTTATGTTGACGATTGGAACACCGTCCGCCGTTACGACTTCATCTGGAAACACTCGCGACCTCACCTCGGACGCATTCTCCTCCTGGGCGACAGCTACTGCCAGCTGCGCAAATGGACCGACCAGTTGGAGCGCCTGGCAACGGTCGATGTGCTGACCAACCTGGGCAAGACCAGTGCTACACTCAAGGACCGAGGCTCCAGCACCAACACCCTCAGCAACCAGCTGAGCCGCATACCGCCGTCGTGCAATCCCGATGTCATTATCATTGAAGGCGGAATCAACGACGAGGCCGACCCCCAACGTTTTGTTGACCGCTACGAGGAACTCATCACCCAGCCACGTCGCACCAATTTTGCAGGGGCTCTGTCTTACATAGTCAAATGGTTGCAGGCCCGATATCCCAAGGCGCGTATATATGTGGTTACACCTGGCGGACTCTACTACGGACATACCGACCAGCCGTTCGATTTCATCGTGAAAGCCAATCAGATACGCCGTGCCGCCTACTTGATTGGCGTGCCAACCATAGACTGGGACCGTGAAGGGCGCCTCACCTTCGCATTCAACAATTCGCGTGGTACGGGCAATGGTTCCGAGGCCAGTCCGTTTATATATAACGTGCCGTCGCGCGAGACTGGCGACCTGCTCCATCCCAACGAAGTGGGAGCTGTTTTTTTGGCCGAAAACGTGATAAAAGAGTTGCGACAATGAAAGCTGTAATCGACGATAAGATACCTTATATACGAGGTCAGATTGAACAATTGGTCGATACAGTCGTATATATGCCCGGACGAGACATCACGGCCGAAGCAGTGCGCGATGCCGACATCCTCATAGTCCGCACACGCACCCGTTGCGACCGTCGGTTGCTGCAAGGGTCGGGTGTGCGCCTCATCGTGACCGCCACCATCGGCTATGACCATATCGACACCGCATATTGTCGTGCTTCGGGCATCAGCTGGACCAACTGCCCGGGATGCAATGCACCGTCAGTCTGCCGTTATGTGATGAATGCGTTGAGCGCAACCCACAGGCTGTCGGCCGGCCTTACCATAGGTATTGTGGGTGTGGGCCATGTCGGCACACTCGTGGCACAGGCGGCTCTCGGCCACGGACTACACACACTACTATGCGACCCTCCGCGCCGCGACCGTGGCGACACCGTCGATGATCACGAGTGGGTTGACATCGAACGCATAGCTGCCGAGGCCGACATCATCACGTTCCACACTCCGCTCACCACACAGCCTCCATATCCCACACACCATCTGGCCGACTCGCATTTCTTCCACTCCCTGCAACGCCATCCGCTCATCATCAATGCATCGCGTGGCCCTGTGGTTGATAATACGGCACTGCTCAATGCCCTCGACTCCAACCTGGTGGCCGATGCAGTCATCGACACATGGGAGGGCGAACCCGACCATCTGAACCTCGACCTTCTGAAGCGTGCAGGCATAGGCACACCACATATTGCCGGATATTCGGCCAACGGCAAGGCAAATGCCACCCGCATGTCGCTCGTGGCTGTTGCCAATTTCATGGGTGTCAGCTTCACACCCTGCATCAGCCTGCCCCAGGCCGAACGCCTTACGGTACAGACCCTTATGGCCGATTCTGACAGCCTGAAACAATGCCCACAGGCATTCGAGTCGCTACGCGAACACTACCCCGTGAGGGTGGAGTGACAGAAACCCACTCCCACGACAGCGCACTCGCGGGCCGAGAAAGCAGACAATACATAAAACAGACATAAACTGACATGAAACAAGACATACACAACAAGCTTGCAATAGCATTGCTCGCACTATCAGCATTCACCGAAACGGTATCGGCACAAAACACCATCGGCCATAACGACCAGACCCTCCACGCCGACAGCGTGTGGTTTGATGCCGTCACCGGACGTCGCATGCACCAGCAGCGCCTTGGAGGTATCGACACCCTGGTATATATTAAGCCGAGACCCCTCACCGCCTTGGTCAAAGACCTGGGCCTCAATGCCGCCATACTGTCGTGGGACCACTATGTGCAAGACCGTGATTGGGCTGAAGTCACAAGCCATGTCATTCGCAACCACTTCACACACGGGCCTCGACTCGACAACGACAGTTTCTCGGGCAACCAGTTCTCACACCCCTACCACGGAGGTATGTTCTACAACACCGCACGCAACGAGGGATTGAGCTATGGCGTGTCGCTGCTCTACCCCGTGGTCGGCAGTGCGTCGTGGGAATGGCTGTGCGAAACCAATCCGCCATCCATCAACGACCTGCTGTCAACCGGTGTGGGCGGAGCCGTGATAGGCGAAGTGACCCACCGCGCGAGCGACATCTTCTTCGACGACTCCCGAAGTGGAGTCAACCGTGTCGTTCGCGAAATCATCGGCTCGGCACTCAATCCCGTCAGAGCCGTACACCGACTCCTCAGTGGCGAGATGTGGCGTGTGAGTCCATCGCGTGGCAAACACATCGGGCCACAACCCTACTCGTTCGAGATTGGTGTGGGCCAACGAGCGATGGCCGAACTCAATGGCCACAAAGACAAGATGAACTCACCCTACATCGATTTCAGCTTTAATTACGGACAACGTTTCACACCATCGGGACACAGCAAACCGTTCGACCTCTTCAGCCTGTCGCTGTTGGCCAACATGTCTGACAAACACCCCACTGTGGGCAACCTCGACATTTCCGGCCGACTGGCCGACCGGCAAATACACCCGTCAGACAAATGGAGCCTCGACATCGGGTTCTATCAAAACCTGAAGTATGCCGAACACTACTCGTCCGAAGGCAAACACGCCAACAACTTTGCAATCATGTCCGAGGCAGTCAGCTTCGGTGGCGGACTGTATGTCGAGCGCAAAGCCAACCGCACATGTTTCTTCAACGACCTCATGATCAGTGCCGTCGTATTCGGTGGGACCAACAGCGACTACTACACCGAACGCCGATACAACTATGCCAGCGGCATGAGCCTGCGCAACGACACACAATTCTACATCAACCAACATGCTCTCGTAGGCAACAAATTCTACTTCGCACGCCTCTTCTCATTCAAGGGATACAGCGCCGAAGAAATCGAACGGCAAGTGGATGCAGGCATCGACCCAAGTTGCTGGGGCGACCAGGGAAACCACTCGGTGTTCACCAACGAGACGTTCCTGCAATACAACATCTATAAAAACATACGCTTAAACATCGACTACATGCGGTACCTGCGACACTCCAACTACAAGTACTTCCCATCGGTACATGCACGTAGTCACGAATGGAAGATGGGCATCATCTATTCAATCTGACACGATGACCACCAACGAGTTCATACAATCCAACCTCACTGCCGACGTACACCAGCTGGCACTAACGGCCAGCCGCCATGCCGACATCGACCTACCGTATGCACTCACTCAGATTGAAGGCTGGCAACGAGCCAAAACCAAACTTCCACTGTGGGCCGCTACACAAGGCATCATCTTCCCACAAAGCCTGCCGATGGAACAATGCTCGTCGCAGGTGGCAGCCGAATACAAAGCACACGTGTGGACACAGCTGGGCACCACACACCCTGCACCAACAACCATGACCGACCTCACGGCCGGATTTGGCGTCGATGCAACAATGCTGGGACGGTGTTTCGACCATGTGACACTGATAGAGCAAAACCCCGAACTGTGCCGTCTGGCAAGTCACAACATGACACTGCTCGGCATCAAGGCACACACCATCATCAACTCTACGTGCCAGGAAGCAATCTACACACTGCCACATCAGAACCTCATATTCATCGACCCTGCACGACGCGACAACCACGGACACAAAACCATACTGCTGTCTGATTGCTCGCCCGACATCACCATGCTGCAAGACACACTGCTCGAACGTGCCGACTACGTCATGGCAAAACTGTCGCCCATGCTCGATGTCACAGCAGTGGCACGCACACTCACAGGCATCACAGCCCTGCACATTGTCAGTGTGGGCAACGAATGCAAGGAAATCATTGCCGTCATGAGCCGTAAATACGACACCCGGCCAATGCTGCATTGCATAAACCTGCCCGAC
The DNA here is from genome assembly GCA_937915745.1 of uncultured Prevotellaceae bacterium. Lineage (GTDB taxonomy): Bacteria > Bacteroidota > Bacteroidia > Bacteroidales > Bacteroidaceae > Colivivens. Next base: position 14,142 of record CALGGJ010000004.1, read on the forward strand.
ACGCCGGGGCATCTGCCACCCTCAATACCCGAAGGCACCAACCGACTCTCACTGCCCCTGGCCGACATACTCAACCACACACCATCACCCACCGGCACATCTGCCCACTGCCCTGTGTGGATATCGTCGATGGCACAAACCGACAAGCCCGCCACCACGCCCACCGCATACCTCTACGAACCCAATCCGTCGGTCATGAAAGCCGGAGTATTCCAGCAAGTGGCAACACAATTCGGCATACACCAACTCCACCCCAACAGCCATCTGTATCTGTCAGCACACTACATCGACAAATTCCCCGGCCGTAAATTCAGACTCACCACCATCTGTCCGCTCAACAAAACCGGAGAGAAACACCTGCGACAGCTGGGCAAGGCCAACATAACCGTCAGGAATTTCCCTCTTTCTGTAGCCCAACTGCGCCAGCGGCTCCATCTTGACGACGGTGGGTCAACCTACATCTTTGCTACAACCATAGCCCCAGCCAACAAAAGACTGCTGCTGATATGCGAAAAAACACAGATAAGGTGAATTTATGACGCAAAGTTGCGTATCATGCGTGTTTTTTCGTAAATTTGCAGTCGATTACTAACTACAAACATCAGGAGTATGGTACGTCACCAACATGAACAGGAGCATTGCAGCTGCCCGTCGAGCGAACACAATCATCACCATGAACACAATCATCACCATGAACACGAACATCATCACGGACACCATGACGGACATCAACATGATGGCTTAAGACGTCAGTTACTGCTCATCGGCACAACTGTCGTGCTGCTGGTGGCTGCAGTATGGATAGAGAAGGGTTTGTCGCTGGCAAAGTGGCAATTGTTGCTGATTTATCTTGTTCCTTATTTGCTGATAGGACATGAGACCCTGCACGAGGCGTGGGAAGGTCTGCGGAACGGTGATACCTTCAACGAGCATTTTCTGATGTCTGTGGCTACAATCGGCGCACTCGGCATCGGTTTTCTGCCTGGTGCCGAGACAGAGTTTCCCGAGGCTGTCTTTGTCATGCTTTTCTTTCAGGTGGGCGAACTCTTCGAGGCTTATGCCGAGGGCCGTAGCCGTGCCAGCATCAGCCATCTGATGAATCTGCGTCCCGACACAGCCACCGTAGAGCGTGGGGGCGAAGCGTTGAGCGTCAGTCCTGAAGATGTCGAGATTGGAGAAGTGATCGTTGTCCGTCCCGGTGAGAAAGTACCACTTGATGGCATTATAGTAGAGGGTCGCACGTCGCTGAATACTGTAGCTCTGACAGGGGAGACACTGCCACGCGATGTGGTCGAGGGCGACGATATTGTGTCGGGCTGCGTCAACTTGTCGGGTGTTGTGCGTATCCGCACCACTAAGGCTTATGGCGAAAGTACTGTGGCAAAGATTATCAGTCTGGTAGAGAGTGCAGGCGACAGCAAGTCGCATAGCGAGGCGTTCATTACTCGGTTTGCACGCATATACACCCCTGTAGTGGTATTTGCGGCCTTGGCTCTGGCACTGTTGCCTCCACTTTTCCTGTCGTTCGACTTCGCTGCCGTTTGTTTTCAGTTCTCAGCGTTTGCCGCTCAATTCCCTACATGGCTTTACAGGGCACTTATGTTCCTTGTGGTGTCTTGTCCTTGCGCACTCGTCATCAGTGTCCCACTTACTTTCTTTGGAGGCATTGGCGGTGCCTCACGCAACGGCATTATGGTGAAAGGCTCCAAGTTTATGGATGTACTGGCGCAGGTCGGTACAGTGGTCTTCGATAAGACCGGTACACTGACCCACGGCAAGTTTGCGGTTACAGCCGTTCATCCCGACCATGTAGATGAGCGGCAACTATTACATTTGGCGGCTCATGTTGAGCATTTTTCAACTCATCCTATCGGTAATGCCCTGCGTAATGCCTTTCCCGATGAAGCCACTGACGGTTGCCCTGTTGCTGACGTCGAAGAGACAGCAGGGCATGGTATCAGGGCGAATGTCGATGGACATTTGGTGTGTGTGGGAAATACGAAGATGATGGATGCCGAGGGTGTTCAGTGGCACGACTGTCAGCACGTAGGCACCATCATACATGTGGCCATTGACGGCGAGTATGCCGGCCACATCGTCATCAACGACCAGCTGAAAGAGGACAGTCAAGAGGCCATAGCCGGGCTGACACGTCTGGGAGTGAAGAAGACGGTCATGCTCACTGGCGACCGCCGTGAAGTTGCAGAAAATGTGGCTAAGGAATTGAATCTTACTGAATATCACGCAGAACTCCTTCCAGCCGACAAGGTGGCTCATATCGAACGATTGCTTCAGGAGCAAGCCGAGGGAGTGTATCTGGCCTTTGTTGGCGACGGTATAAATGATGCTCCGGTACTGGCACGTGCCGACGTGGGCCTTGCCATGGGTGGTCTCGGTTCGGACGCAGCCATCGAGGCGGCCGACGTCGTGCTGATGGATGACAAACCATCGAAGATAGCCACAGCCATTCGCATAGCCCGCCGCACCATCGGAATTGCCCGTCAGAATGTAGCCTTCGCAATAGGTGTGAAAGTGGCTGTACTCATTCTCGCCACCGTAGGCTGTGCCACGATGTGGATGGCTGTATTTGCCGATGTAGGTGTCACTGTGCTTGCCGTGCTAAACGCCATGCGTGCAATGCAGGTGAAGGCCGGCAGAACTTAGCACCATGACGTTCGGGGCAGCTCACCTTGAGAGTGTGCACTCGCGGCCTTGAGAGTGTGCACTCGCGGCCTTGAGAGTGTGCACTCGCGGCCTTGAGAGTATGCACTTGCGACATTGAGAGTGCGCACTCGTTTTTATTCACAGATATAGTTTTGATGAAAACCCTTCGTTTTCCATCACTTTTCTCACCACTTATCTTCCGGATACAACTCGTTGTTATATACCGAACGCGGACATAGTTCAATGTAATCGAACGGGAATGTACCGTTGCTCGACTCGAGTTTCTGCTGTACACGCACCCAGTGGTCGGTTTTTCCGTCGGTGTGGAACGTGGTGTATATACGCCGCAGTGTCTCGCGTGTGTTGCGGTTTGGAACCCTCGAACCCTCGCCGCTTGACGATGTGTTTCCGTACGAAGCAGGTCCTTTCATCCATCCACGGTTGTGCAATGCCTTGTCGTAGGCGGCAATGGCTTCTTCATCGCCAAGGTCGGTGTCTGAACGCCAACCTATGCTTGCGTCGTCGCCGTGTTTACGCATATCCACCGGTATGCCGCATGGTTCGCCATCGAAATACACTTGTATGATACCGCGGTTGTCAAATCCGAGGCACACTTGTATGCGGAACTCGTAGTCACCCTCCGGCACTGGCGGCAGTTTAAACTGGACATCGTACATGCCGCATATCATCACTTCGTCGCCATAATACGACCAGAAGTCGAGATAACGGTTGCGTACGTGCAGGTGGGTATTGACATCGTTGTAGATGAAGTTGGCAGCCGAGCCAGCCTTGAAGCCTATACATGTGTTGGGGTTGATGTCGGGGTCGGACGATGTACTCTTCAGTCCGTATTGTCCAGGGAATTCGGGGCATCCGCCTACACCGCGCACACCATGTCCGCGTGCACCGCTGGTCATGAAGTCGGGCGAAAGTGTCGTGGCATCGATGCGCAGACGCTCGTTGAGTACCACCTCCTGGGTCTGACGGCCATAGTCGATGAGGTCGGTGAGATAATGATATATTCCGTTTACGGCCATCAGGTTGGATTTAGCCTCGCTTGGCGACAGTATGCGCGAGCCCGCTACCTTCACGCCACGTCCGTCGCGACGGTTCTGAACTCCACGGCGGTTTATATATCGTCCCTGTTCCGAACCCGAGGGGTACGAAACCTTAAGTATGGAATGCGGCATCATGGTTTCATACCAGTCGGCAGCATCCCAATGGCGGCGGTCGAAGTTGGCGGTGAGCATCTTATTGTCGGGGGTGAGCATGTTATAGACGATGCGGCATGGCAGGAAATGATAGGACACCCAGCGGTTGAGCGAGTTACGACGATCGGTGAAATCGCTTACGCCGGCATCGTCGGGATACATATCGTCATAAACCGACTTGGCATGGGCAATGAGGTCGTCTATCGTGTTGATGCCATGTTGCGCATACACATCGTCGGGTTCTATGAAGCCGGTTTATCCGTAATATCGCTTTTCCATATACGACACGTTGTCGTATTCCACTGCCGTGGCATAGCAGCGGCCCTTCTCAAACGAATCGACATCGCAATGATAGCTGTCGTCAATATAGCGTTCGAGCGAGTCTTTCATGCCCGTGATGGCCAGTGCGGTGTAAAACAGCGATATGGTAGAATCGCGGTGCATCAGTTCGGGCAACATCTCGTTGGTGGCATCTATCACATGATTGATGGTATGCACCACACCGTTCTCTACCGAGTCGTCGTTCACGATAAGTTCCGACTTCTTGTTCACATAATATGCAATGTCAATCTGTCCGTCGTCGGTAAGCACCGAGTCGCAGGTGATGGTCAGATAGCGGTCGAGCATATTCATGGTAGGCAGGGTGATGTCAGAGAAATCGCTCGTGAAGAACGACTGTTCGATAATGTGCATAGCGGCGACGGTGTCGCAGTCGGACACCGACATTTCATCTACCGAACCAAGACCACGACCGGCCAGAAACTCCATGACCGCTTCGTTTGTAGGGGCAAATACAGTGTAAGAACCGTATGTGCCAAGCAGGTCGAAACTCACCATGTGTGACTTCCGGATAATGGCAATAAACTCGCTGAAACGCTCAGGATGGTTGCTCAGATAAGTGTTGGCCATATCGCCTCTGGCGGTGTAGTAGTTTTCAACACCTGGATCGTCGTTGCAACTTGGTAAAAGTAATAATGAAAGCACTCCGACTAACACGGCAGATACTTTGATGCAGAAAGGGGCTTTTGTTTTCATATAAATCAAGTCTTTATAATTGTTGCAGGATTTTGATAAAGTACTATGTGCCTATAGCAAACACACATGCAAAGATAAAGAATAAGATGTAAATGTCAAATTTTTTAATGACAAAAGCCCGTCACGCCATGTATTTTTTTATCCAAACACTCCCGTTTGCTTATTTGAAATATCAAAATGAAATCTGTAACATATTGCCACGCCACCAAACTATTGATATCTTTTCACTCTTTTTTTCTGATGCTGCATTGCCAAAGCGTCGGCACACACAGCTTTCTTTTTGCATCGGCAAAAGCCTGTTTTGACTTCAAAATGAAAGAAAATTGTTGCTTTTATCAATGCAAAGTGTTAAATATAGTATTTTGTTAAGTTTTTTTAATGCTTGTTTAATAAATTTTTCTTAACTTTGCGACCCAAAAGGCGTGTATATGCTTTATCGGCGGCTTTTGCCACACATGCAGGGTTCGCGCGTGATATATAAATAAGGTGTAAGACAATTGGCACGCCTTCAGGAATCATACAAATACACAAACACAAAATGAACAGATCCCGCTTCAGGGGTATATAGTTATAACAAAGAGAAAGATTATTCATTAATTATTAACTTAAAACAAACAGAGAATGAGAAAAAGATTATGGTTCTTCCTTACTTGTTTGATGTTATCAACAGGTATGGCTCTTGCCCAGCAATCGATTTCCGGTAAGGTAATCGACAAAAGTACGGGTAAACCTGTAATCGGGGCACAGGTACTCCTCAAGGGTACGACAAATGGTGCCGCTACAGATTTGGATGGTGTGTTCACCATAAAGAACGTGCCTCAAAGCGGAGGCGTTCTGCGAGTAACCTACTTGGGTATGACCCCTATCGAGGTCGCTGCAAAGAATGGCATCCGTATTATCATGGAACCTGAAAATGTAGTACTCGACGAAGTGATGATTGTGGCCTATGGTACACAAAAGCGCTCATCGTTCACAGGTTCTGCAGTCGAGGTAAATGCCGGAGAAATTGAAAAACACATCTCAACCAGTGTAACAAATGCCCTGGCAAACAGTGTGGCCGGTGTACAGTACAACAGCAGCAATGGTGACCCGGCAGGCGAAAGCACGTCGCTGCGCATCCGTGGTATCGGCTCAATGTATGCAAGCAACACACCACTCATCATCCTCGATGGTATGCCATACGATGGCGTGATATCAAACATCAACCCACAGGATGTAGAGAGTATCACCACCCTGAAAGATGCTGCAGCAAGCGCAATCTACGGTGCACGTGGTGCAAACGGTGTCATACTGATTAACACAAAGCGTGGCCGTCCGCAGGATGCAGAAATACACTTCGACGCCAAGTGGGGTTCAAGCTCACGCGCCGTGCCAAGATATGACGTCATCGACAACCCTGCACAGTACTATGAGATAGCCTATCAGCAACTCTACAACGACTATGTATATAACGGCTACAGCCAAGCCGAGGCCTATGCCATGGCAAACCAACGCCTGCTCGACCAGAACAACGGTGGACTCGGATACCTCGTATATACAGTGCCGGAGGGCGAAAACCTCATCGGTACAAACTTCAAGCTCAACCCTAACGCAACACTCGGATACTCCGACGGACAATACTACTACCAGCCAGACGACTGGTACGACGAGACTATACACAACGCATTCCGCCAGGAGTACAACTTCTCAATCAGCGGTGCTAACGACCGTCTCAACTACTATGCCAGCGTAGGATATCTCGACCAGAACGGTATCGTTGACCAGTCGGGCTACAAGCGCTATTCAGGACGCTCAAACGTGGATTATCAGGTTAAGCCATGGTTCAAGGTTGGTGCACAGCTCAGCTTCACACACGCCGACTTCGAGCAGCCAGACTACACCACTACTTCCTGGGCAAGCTCCGGAAACCTGTTCTACATCGTCAACAACATGGCACCTATCTACCCACTCTATGTACGCAATGCCGACGGTACCATCGCACGTGAAGTGAACGGACTGGTGAAATACGACTCAAACCAGACAAACCAGAAGCGTCCGAACACAGTAGGAAACCCTGTACGCGACAACTTATATGACCGCAGCCAGAACTACCGCGACATGTTCACAGGCAACTGGTCGGCCATCTTCACTCCAATCAAAGACCTCACACTCACTGCACGTATCGGTGTCAACTCCGACAACCGCCGTCGCAACCAGCTCTATTCTACATTTGGTAATGCAACAAGCGTAGATGGAGCTGCCGATGCAACCAACATACGTCAGTTCTCGGTCAACAACCAGTATCTGGCAAACTACATAACCGACTTCGGCACCGACGGAACACACAACCTCGAAGCACTCATCGGTTATGAGCAGTACAAGTACAAGTATCAATACACTTATGCATACAACACCCACCTCTACGACCCACTCATCGGCGAAGTAAGCAACGCACATGGCCCTGGCGACCACAAGAGCGTATCCTCATTCACCAACAACTACATGATCGAAGGATACTTCCTCCGTGCACAATACGACTATCAAGAGAAATACTTCGTGAGTGGTTCGTTCCGTCGCGACGCATCATCACGTCTGTCAAAAGACAACCGCTGGGGTTCGTTCTACTCAATCGGTGCCGCATGGAACCTCATGAAAGAAGAGTTTATGGAAGACCTCGACCTCGACTATATCGACATGCTCAAACTGAAGGCTTCTTACGGAGAACAAGGTAACGACGACCTCGCATCGGCCGACTACTCCTATTTCCCATACTCAGACATGTATGAAATCACCTACGATGCCGAGAACGACGCTTATGCAAAGACCCTCTCACAGCTTGGCAACGACGAACTGACATGGGAAAAGAACCGTAACTTCAACATCGGTATCGACTTCGGACTATTCAAGAGCCGCCTCTCAGGTAGCCTCGAGTTCTTCACTCGCTCTACTTCCGACATGCTCTACTTCCTCAACCAGCCGGTTTCTTCTGGTTTTGGTTCGATACAGCGCCCAATCAACGTAGGTTCAGTCCGTAACACTGGTTTCGAAATCCAGCTCAACGGTGCGCCAATACACAAGCGCAACTTCAAATGGGACATCAACTTCAACCTCACACACTACAAGAACAAGATTACCGCCCTGCACGAAAGTGTGAGCGAAACCGGTATCAAGGGTTCTTACTTTATTCGTCGCATCGGCGGCTCATTGAACGAGGCATACATCTACAAGACAGCCGGAATCTATGGTCCGAACAACTACTCAGGCGACACTTACAACCCTGCATACGACGGCAAGGCCCTCTACTGGTATCACACCACAGAGGAAGTGAAAGATGCTCAAGGCGAGATTGTCTATCAGAAAGGCGACGACGGAGAATTCGTGCTTGATGAAGACGGCAACAAGATTCCTGAAACCAAGGAAGTTGACAAGAAGACCCTCAACTTCTCAGATGCCACACAATATGACTACGGCGACATCATGCCGAAGATTCAAGGTGGTCTCGGTATGGACTTCAAGGTTTACGATTTCGACCTCAGCTTCCTCTTCGGATGGCAGTTCGGTGGTAAAATCTACGACTCATCATACCAGGCACTCATGCACACCAGCGACCAGTCTGTTGGTTCAGCATGGCACAAAGACGCACTCAAGGCATGGTCGCCTGAAAACACAGGCTCATCCATCCCACGTCTTGAAAACGACTACTCTGTAGGACAGTCGGCTCTCGACCGCTACTACACAAGCTCTGACTACGTAGCACTCAACAACGTGACAATCGGGTACACCCTGCCTAAACTGCTCACCAGCCGTGTAGGAATTGACAACCTCCGTGTTTATGTCGCAGGCGAAAACCTCTTCGTCATATCTGCACGTAAAGGTCTCGACCCTCGGTTCAGCATGGGTCTCGGCTCTTATACCGCAGGCACAGGATATGCTTCGGGTAACTACTCTGCACTCCGCACAATCACTGCAGGTATTAGTCTGTCATTCTAATTAACAAATAAAAGACTATAAAAAATATGAAACTATATAAATATTCTATTTTGGCTCTTGCCACCGTCGGTTTCGTTGCGTGCAACGATATCGATGAAATTCAGCCTGAAGGCGACGGCATCAGCGCAGCACAGGTGATGGAGACCGTAGCCCTGATTCCTGAACGTGCCGAAGCAGACTTCACCGGTATGTTCTCAATGATGGGACAGCCTTACTACTATGCACCGTCATCAGGTCGTGCAGACGACTTCGGCTTCATCATGATGGCCATATCACAGGATGTTGAGGGACCAGACATGCACTTCCCTAACTCAGGTTACAACTGGTTCTCTGTATGTGGTGAACTCACTTCACGTACCCCTACATACGCCAACCCTCTCATACGCTACTCAACTCCGTATTCGCAGTTGAAAATAGCAAACGACATGTTGCGTAACTACATTACCGACGAAGCTCAGCTCAACGATGAAGAATTCGTGGCATCACTCGACGCCGACGCTGTCAACAAGATAGCACAGTCTCGAGCCATACGTGCCTTCGACTACCTCTCGATGGCACCATACTTCCAGTTCTCATACGCTGCAGGTGCCAAGGATGAACCATGCGTTCCTATTGTGACAGTATCTACCGAAGATGCTACCCACAACCCACGCGCCACGGTTAAAGCAGTTTACGAACTCATCATCAACGACCTCACATGGGCCATAGACCACCTCGATGCATCGCGCAAGACAAAGATGTACATCAACCAGAATGTGGCATACGGACTCCGCGCACGTGCCTACCTTGCTACAGAGCAATGGGCCGAGGCTGCTGCCGATGCAAAGAAAGCTGCCGAAGGCTACACTCCTGCTTCAATCGACGAAGTGTCAACTCCTACATTCTACGACATCAACGACCACAACTGGATTTGGGGCTACGACATGACTACCTCTATGGCTAACGGCCGATATGGCACATCGCCTTCATGGATTGGCTCATTCTCTACCGAGGCATACGCTTGCGGTGTAGGTGTATATGCTTGTATCAACAACATGCTCTACAACAAGATTGCTGACACCGACGTACGTAAAGGCTGGTGGGTTGATGCCAACCTCCATTCACCACTGCTCGAGACGGTTGACTGGGACGGTGTTACCGGCGATGCAGTTGCAACCCTTCAGATTGCAGACGTGAAAGAACCTTATCTGCCTTACACAAACGTGAAGTTCGGTGTTCCTTCAATGCCGAAACCAACCAGCATGAACGACTCCGACTGGCCATTCATGCGTGTAGAGGAAATGATACTCATACAGGTTGAAGGTCTTGCCAAGAGTGGCAATGCCACAGAAGCACGTCAGCTTCTTGAAAACTTCGTGCAGACCTATCGCGACCCTTCATACACAATACCTACTGAGGCCGTTCGTTCATTTGCCGACGAGATCTGGTTCCAACGCCGTGTAGAACTTTGGGGCGAAGGCTTCGGATGGAGCGACATGATGCGTTTGAACAAGCCACTCGTGCGTTTCCATGGTGGAGAAGAGTCAAACTACGCCGAGGCATACAAATTCAATCTTCCTGCAAAAGACCCTTGGATGCTCATGCGCTTCGTTCAACGTGAGACTAACACTAACTTCGATATTGTTCAGAACACAGGAGGCGTAGCTCCTACAACAGGTATCAATCCTACTCTGAGAGATGGTGTAACCGACTAATGTTTAACCCACATTAAAACAAGAAAAGATTTATGAAACTAAATAAGATATTCTTGCTCGCAGGCATCGCAGCCCTCGGTCTTTTCACATCGTGCAGCGATGACGACGACTACACAAAGGGTAAACCTGCTTCTGGAGATCAGCTGCAGACCGTCACCTTCGGTGCAGACAACTACGAATCAATAGAACTTGATCCTGCCGATGCAACAACAAAGACATTTACACTCTATCGTGATTCTGCATATATCGAAAATGAGACAACAGTTCCTATTAAGGTTGTTACCAACACCGACGATGTGTTTGTTGTACCAAGCGAAGCCACATTCGCTGCAGGCAGCGCTGCAACCGATATTACTGTTACATTCGACTCTGCCCAGATTGGTGTTCAATATTCGCTCGAAATAGCTGTTGACGACAAGTATGTAAACCCATATAGCCAAGATACATACAAGACATATTCATACAACATACAACGTGTGAAATGGAACAGCATCGGTTTCGGCTACTGGTGTGATGAATTCTGGTATGGCGATCTGTTTGAAGTAGAAGTATTCCAACGCGATGACCAGAAGAATGTATATCGCATCGAGAGCCCATATACTGATGAGTATCTTGAAGAATATTGGGATTATTATGAGTATGAAGACGATGAGCGTGTATATGGTACATACCAGAAGTGGCTCGTATTCACCATTAAGAACGACTTCGTGACATGGGATGACTTCACATTCAACACATACCACACCGGCTATGGAGCAGAAATCTGGGCGCTATATTACAGCAATAATGCCAAAAACTGTGTAGTAGTTAGAAATGAAGACGAAGAGGCGGCTATCCGCTATCTTGCAATCAATCCACGTTTCTACATGTATGGCGTAGGCGGATGGAACTCATACTACTGCTACCTCGTATTCCCTGATCAGCTCCTGCCGGATTGGTACTATGGAGATGATGATGATGATGAAAATGAAGAATAATAATCATTCTTACGAAGATTCATCCATACAACGATTCTGAATCATACCAGAAAAGTGCGGTTGCCACATCCGCGTGGCAACCGCACTTGTGTTTCAAAACAAAATAATAATTGATAGATTATGACTAAACGCATTACACTATTTTTGCTCACAGCATCAACAGCATGTTGCATGATGGCAGGACCGATAGGCATAGAGCGTGCGGCCAACCGTGCAGCCGCACTGCTTGGAAAAGATGTGGCATCAACCGAAAGTGTCACAAACGAGGTGCGCAGCCGGGTGCCGGTGAAGTCGGCGGCCCCGGCATATTATGTATTTAACGCAGCCGACGGACAAGGTTTCGTAATCATCAGCGGTGACGACCAGATGCCCGAACTCGTGGCATACTCACACACCGGATGGTTTAATGCAGCCGACATGCACCCCGCACTCGTTGAAATGCTCGAAAGCTATACCACATGGGTGAACTCGGTACGCACAGGAGCTGCCGATGTTCCAACCATGGCTCCCGTTGCAAAAGCCAAGGCTGTGGTTGCCCCGCTGTGCACAGCTGAATGGGGACAGGATAAGCCTTACAACACATTGTGCCCAGTGAAGGAAGGAGACGATTGCCCAGTGGGATGTGTGGCAACTGCATTGGCACAAATCATGTACCATTTCCGATGGCCCGAGGTGGGCGAAGGTACGACTCGCTACGCCAGTGGTATAAGCGGTGTCGGTGTCCTTTCGTCGGTGTTCAGCGACCACCACTATGCATGGGATGTCATGCGCAACACCAAGAAAGAAAACCTGGAATCGGAGGAAGCCGCAGCTGCCGTGGCACAGCTTTGCTACGACTGTGGCATTGCCACACGTATGAGCTACGACCCCGACGGAAGCGGTACGAACGACGACCTGGCAATGGCAGCCCTCTACACCAACTTCAGTTATAAGGCATCACTACTGCGTATTGAACATCGCGCGTGCTACGCCACACAGGAAGAATGGAACGACCTTGTGAAAGCCGAAATCAACGCCAACCGACCTGTACTGTACGCAGGTTTCACCTCTCAGAATTCAGGACATGAGTTTATTATCGACGGCTATGATGTCAATGATTTCTTCCATGTGAACTGGGGTTGGGACGGCTCGTCAAACGGATTTTATTCAATCGTCACACTCCACCCCGACCGTACTTCAATGTCGTTCACCGAATCGCAGTCGATGGTTTGCGGTATCGAGCCCGACACCTTAGGCACCGACAAGACACCACGCCAGTGGCGACTCTATCAGTATGAGGCCCCATCGGTGAAGGCTGAAAGCAATGAGCTTGGCACTTCATTTAATTTTACGTTGGGCAAATGGTACAACCATTCGCGCACCGCCCATTCATGGACATACGCCGTGGCATTGTACGACCTCGACGGCAATCAGCTGAAGATATTGTCATCTACCGGTTCGAGTGCAACAGAACAGTATCTGTCGTATTACGGTCCATCTAAATCAGTATCTGTATCGGCCAAACTGCCCGAAGACCTGGAAGACGGCTATTACACCCTACGGGCTGTATATCGTCAGCGCGAGAAGGATGCCAACGGCAAGGATATCTATAAGGAATACATACTGCCCGACATGGTAGGTGGACAAGGGTTGAATAATGTCTATGTAAAGGTAGAAAGCGGTATAGCCTACTTCAACGTAGAGCTGCCTGTAGGCATACAAAGCACCATCGCGCAGGCTGATTCACCACTACGCACCGAATACTTCGACATCAACGGACGCCGCACCGGCGGACCCCAGACAGGCCGTATATATATCATACGCAAGACTCGGGCCGATGGCTCCACTACGGTGAGCAAGCAGCTGATACGTTGATACTCACGTCTCATTTGCTTTGACTCACGACCCACACGAAACATTCGCGGGTATTTACACAAAAACTAAACCCGAAAGCAATAAACTTAAAATCATTAAACCCAAATCAATCATTAGCGTTTAGATGATTTTAAGTTTATTTTTAAGCAGGTTTTTTGCGGCATTGAAGGAGTAATGGGGGTCCCCAAAAACACACGGATTGTCACGACGCAGTCGTGACTGAAAGGCCGTGAAAAAGATG
>CALGGJ010000005.1 GCA_937915745.1 uncultured Prevotellaceae bacterium
CCGCAAGAAACCTGCTTAAAAATAAACTTAAAATCATCAAAACGCTAATGACCGATTTGGGTTCAAAAAAGACTTCGGCGTTCTGCCATCAGAATATGCCGGGCAACAAGCAAATAAACGAACGTAACACACAAACTCCATAATAATATGCACAACCGATTCCTCATCCTATGTACATGTCTGATGTTGACACTGAACTGCCACTGCCGCATCACCGAGACCCGCGAGCGGCTGACAGACTCTGTGGTGCTCTCCGACAGCATCGACCTGCACCTGACGGTGGCAGAGGAAGCCATCGCCATCGACGCCACCGTGGACTTGCGCTCAACGGCGGCGTGGCTGTTCTTCGACAATGTGAAGCCCAACGATGTTATCCGGCAATATGCAGGAAATATCCTCATCTGTGGTCAGCCGCTCAATGCCGACAGCAATGCCCGCGTCGTCGTCTGTCGCCACGGTGCCGTAGTCATTCCCCATCCGCGTGACTTTGAGGCCCTGATGCTCTATGCCGCCAGCGATTTCCTGGGGGAGCAGGAGCAGATGCAGCCCTATTACTTCTATTCCAACTGTCCGCCAGACAGTGCCCCCCCCGACCTGTGCCGGCCACTCGCATTGGATAACAAGGCTCATAGTATGGTGTTGCGCCGAGGATACATGGCAACACTGGCCTGTGAGCCGGATGGCATGGGCTACAGTCGTGTGTTCATCGCCGATGATGCAGACCTGCGCCTGTCTGAACTGCCTCGTGAGCTAGACGGCAAGGTGAGCTATGTGCGCATCATGCGTTGGCAATATCCCTCGAAGAAGGGATGGGTGGGCTCCACGTGGTCAGCCATGCCAGACAGTCTGCGCTTTGCTCCGCAGCAGGCCGACTTCACCAACAGCACATGGTACTACAACTGGGGAACAACCCCGTCGGGCGACACAGATGAGCTGCGGGGCAGCCGCAACCAGGAGTTCGTACCGGAAAAATGGGGAGCAGGGGGCAGCCTGAGCAAGCTCTACAGCCTCGACGACGTATCGCACCTGATGGGCTACAACGAACCCGACCACGGCGAGCAGTCTAACGTCTCCGTGGCGCGTGCCATCGAGGAATGGCCGTTGCTCATGCAGACGGGCCTCAGGTTAGGGTCGCCTGCTACCACTGACTTCACCTGGCTCTACAACTTCATGAACTACGTCCGCCAGCGCAACTACCGCGTTGACTATGTGGTCATCCACGCCTACTGGGGAGGACTCAGTGCCCAGGAATGGTATGAGAAACTGAAGGAGGTACACCTGCGTACGGGACGCCCCCTGTGGATTAAAGAGTGGAACAACGGTGCCAACTGGACCAAAGAGGGCTGGCCGTCTGGCACTGCCGAACAGCAGGCTAAGCAGCTGCGCGACCTGCAGGGCATACTCACGGTGATGGATACCTGCTCATTCGTCGAACGCTATTCTATATATAATTGGGTGGAGGACAAACGTATGATTATCTCCTCCTCTGCCCAGCTGACACCAGCTGGAGAATACTATGCCAGCACGACACCACCTTACTTCTTCGAACGTTCCAACGAGGTCGTACCCGTGTGGAGGGTCGCGGACAGCCCAGTCCTCACCTACGACGGCATGACCGCCACGGACACGCTCTCCGTGAGCTGGAGCGACAGCAACGGTGAACAGATTGAACGCTTCGACCTCGAATACAGCACCGATGGCGGTGCTTACTTCTCTGCACTCTCCACCCTAAACTCTCCATTCCCCATTATCCACTCTAAACTTTCCACGTCCATCCCCCTACAATCCATCGGTGACAGCGATGCCCTGCTGCGCATTACCTCCTTGGCTATCAACGGCACACAGAAGTCCTCGAACACCATCGCTGTCCGCTGGGCAGACCGTGCCGACGGCGAGGTACTGAAAGGCGAGTGCCTCATCACCGACCGCTGGCAACCGCTGCTGCTGCACCAGCCCTTCAACCGCCAGCCAGCCACACTCCTCGGTACGGCTACCTACCGCAACAAAATGCCGCTGACAGCGCGTATGCGCGGCATAAGTACCCATGCCTTCGACCTCCTGCTCGGTGCCTGGGACTATCAGGAGAACCCGACCATGCTCAAGCCCGACACCATCGCCTTCTTGGCACTGCCCGTGGGACATCACAATTGGGGTGGAATAGAGGCACTGGCCGACACCCTCTGCGGTGTCACCACTGAGTGGCGGACTGTGTTCTTCCCAACGGCCTTCGCCACCGTGCCCATCGTCATGGCCTCGCCCAACAGCCAGATAGGCACCGCTCCCTATGCCGTAGCTGTCAGGAACATCTCAGCAGAAAGTTTCGATGTGCAGTTGCAGCTCGAAGGGCAGCACAGAGGCATCCCCGCGGCGGAGGACATCACCTATCTGGCCGTCACCCCCGGGCAGGGAACGCTCGACGGACTCACCATCATCGCTGGTTGCACACCGGAGGGAGCGGTCGGAGATGTAGTTTCTGGTGGCTACACGATAGACTATGGTACTGACTTCCGCTCGCTCCCCCTGTTCTTCGGCCAGATGCAGACCGCCATCGATGACATCACCTCCACCCTGCGCATACAGCAGCGCGACCTGCACAGTGTAACACTCATCCGCGACCGTGAGAAATCCACCTCCTTTACCCGCCCCGCTCCGGGGCAGGTGGGCTATATGCTCATCGGTCCTGCCACAGCTGATACCGACGGCATCGCATACCTCGACTCAGACCTTCATGCGTCATCTCAGAGCGGTCAGGCATCACCACAGCTCTTCACCCTCTCAGGACAGCGCATGAATCAAGTACCATTGAAGCGGGGCCTCTATATCATCAGCGGTAAGAAGGTTTTGGCTAAATAAAAATGTCACAATAAAAGCAGCCGCGCAACTTGAATGTTGCACGGCTGTATATGCAGCGTTGATTTGCGTAGTTGTTTATTCAGCGGCTGGTGTTTCAGTTTCGGCAACGGGTTCTTCTGCCGGTGTCTCTGTGGTTTCTTCTGCTGCAGTTTCTTCTGCCTTTGCAGCTTCCTTGGCGCGGTCGGCCTTGCGCTGAGCTGCTATTTCTTCGAGAGCTTTGCGTGAAGACTCGTCGGGAACGACCTCGAACGGTACTTCCACGCTTACTTCGCGGTGGAGCTGTATGAGCGCTGTGTATTGTCCGAGTGCTTTCACTCCCTTGGTGAGTACTTTCTTAGGGTCGAGCTCGATGCCTTTTCCGGCGAGCGCCGCAACAATCTGTGCTGGGCCTACCGAGCCGTAGATAGCCTGACCGTCTGACACGCGTGCTTCGATTTGCAGTGTTATGCCTTCGTATTGTTTTGCTGCTTCTTCTGCGTCGGCCTTAATTTTGGCGAGTTTGTGTGCACGCTGCTTCAGTTCTTCGTTGAGGGCTTTGAGTGCGTGTTCGGTGGCAAGCACTGCAAGGCGCTGAGGAAGAAGATAATTGCGACCATATCCGTCCTTCACTGTGTGGACTTCGTCCTTGTAGCCGAGGCCCGGGACGTCTTGTTTCAATATAATTTTCATTGTCTGTCCTCCTTTTTTTATTTGAACATGTCGGTTACGAATGGCAGAAGTGCGAGGTGGCGTGCGCGTTTTACGGCCTGTGCCACACGGCGCTGATACTTCAGAGAGTTGCCTGTGATGCGGCGTGGAAGTATTTTCCCTTGCTCGTTAAGGAATTTCTTGAGGAACTCGCTGTCTTTGTAGTCGATGTATTTGATGCCGCTCTTTTTGAATCGGCAATACTTCTTTTTCTTCACATCCACTGTCTGCGGGGTGAGGAAACGTACTTCTTGTGATGTCTGTGCTGCCATGATTATGCCTCCTTCTTTAGGTTACGACGCTTTTCAGCATACTGAGCAGCGTACTTTTCGTTCTTTACTGTGAGGTAGCGGATGACGCGCTCGTCGCGACGCATCTGCAGCTCATACTTGGCTATCAACTGTGGGTCTGCCTTGTATTCTATCATGGCATAGAACCCTGTGGACTTCTTCTCAATGTTGTAGGCGAGTTTTTTGAGACCCCACGACTCTACGTTGATGATCTCTGCACCATTGTCAGTGAGATAAGTCTGATACTTCTCTACCGTTTCCTTCATCTGTTGGTCAGACAAAACGGGAGTTAAAATGAAAACGGTCTCGTACTGATTCATGATTTTGTTTGATTGTTTAGTTTGTTTGTTTTTTATTGGTTGCTTCGAAAAGCGGGTGCAAAGGTACGAAATAATTGTCAACCGACAACCCGATTTCTATAATTATTTGCGAAAAAAGCGGGTTTCACTGTAAAAAATGTGGTTGTTTGCAAAAAAAAAGAGGATAATTAATTGTGGGTTGACAATTATTTGCTAACTTTGCCATGCTTTACGCCACGGGCTTTGCAGTGCACGGCGGGTGTGCAGGGTGTGAATGGTGTGTGGCGTTACAATGTGAAGTGTTAATTGTAAAACAGTATATAAGAATATGGGAACTAACATTAAGAATTATACGGGTGCCATCATGGCATTGGTGGGCGCCATCTTGCTGATTTTGGCTACGTTCGTGCCGGCTATGTCGGATTTATGCGACCAGAACTGGTACACTTTCGGCAGTTTCATACTTATCATCCTCGGTCTTATTGCCCATGTGATGATTAATAAGTATTTCAGCGACGAGGTGAAGGACGCCTAACCTATCCCCGACCAACAAGTATGTGTAATGGGTAGTGCAGCCACTGGTGTGTGGATGCGCTGCCCATTGTTGTGTAGTTATAATCGGATGTAGGAGGCCTGACAGTGAGGCAAAGGGTGGTGCTTATGCCATCTATTCCAGGAAAGCGAGCTGACGTCCAATCTCCTGTAGTTCGTCGCGTACCCGCTTTAGGCGGTCGAGGGTTTCGACCCTTTGGTTGGTTTGTGTCCCATGGTCGAGTTTTATGGCACGCCGGGCACCCTCGTGTGTCATACCACACTCGCGCACATAGTGATACACCTGGCGCACTGCCTCGATGTCTTTCTGAGTGTATTGGCGTATGTCGCGCCCTGCACGTCGGGGATGTATCGTCGGGAACTCCTGCTCCCAAAAGCGGAGCAGGTTTTCCGTGACGCCAAACATCTGGGCTACCTCTGCGATGGAATAGTATAGTTTGAGGTTCATCAGCAGCGATTACTTTGTAGGGATGTTCTTCAGCAGCTCTACCACATAATCGTAGAACTTCTGTACCGATGGTATGTGGCAGCGCTCGCTCGGGGTGTGAGGTGAAAGCAATGTAGGACCAATCGAGGCCATATCCATCTCGGGGTATTTAGGACCGATGATGCCGCACTCCAATCCGGCATGTACCACGAGTATGTGTGGATTTGTGCCGTACATGCGTTCATATACAGCCGACATCGACTCTACCAGCGGACTCTTGGTATTAGGTTGCCAACCGCTGTAGCCGCCTTCGAACTTCACCTTCATACCTGCCATCGAGAAGCAGGCCTTGAGGCTGTTGCAGAGAAAGAGCTTCATGCTGTCTTGACTGCTGCGTGCAAGAATCTGCACACTGGCTTTTCCGCCACCGATGCTGATGATTGCCAGATTGCTCGACGTCTCTACGATAGACGGGATTGTAGGAATGTTGCGCATCACACCATCCTGGGCAGCCAGCACTGCATTGATGAGGTTGTCTTGTATGTCGGTAGGCACTGCTGTAGGTGGCATTGTCGTAGGAGTGGCTGTGAGCTGTATGCCGTCTTTCTCAATATCGGCATATTCGTGTGCAAATGTCTGTGCACACTTCTCAACCAGTGATACAAACTCCTGTTCCTTGGCTGCAGGTACGAGCACGGTAGCTTCACCGTCGCGCGGAATGGCATTACGCATATTGCCTCCATGCCATGTGCATAGATGAGCCAACCCTTCGCCAGCAGCGGCATACAACACACGTGCAAGCAACTTGATGGCATTGGCACGACCCTCGTTGATTTCAAGTCCGGAGTGACCGCCGAGCAAGCCTTTCACTGCAATGGTGTAGGCCACCATGCCAGCTGCATCCACGTTCATCTCCTGATATTCCATAGTGCATACTACATCCATGCCTCCCGCACAACCGATGGTGATTTCACCCTCGGTCTCGCTGTCGAGGTTGAGCAGATATTTTCCTGCGAGAGTATCGGGTGCGAGGTCGAACGCTCCGTACATACCGGTCTCTTCGTCGCGGGTAATCAAGACCTCTATCGGACCATGCTCCAACGATTTGTCTTCAACAATAGCCATGGCAGCAGCCACACCCATACCGTCGTCGGCTCCCAGGGTGGTGTCCTTTGCACGAAGCCACTCACCGTCAACCCATGTCTCGATTGGGTCGGTCTCGAAGTTGTGGACACTGTCCTTAGTCTTCTGAGGCACCATGTCCATGTGGGCCTGTAACACCACAGTGGCACGATTTTCGTAACCAGGAGTGGCTCCTACGCGCATCACTACATTGCCGGCGCCATCGATGAATGCTTCGGCACCGTTTTTCTTGCCAAACTCTACAAGGAAATCGGCCACTTGTGCCGTGTGGCCCGAAGGGCGCGGAATCTGTGTGAGCGCATGAAACTGACGCCACACATTCTGAGGTTGTAAGTCTAAGATTGTCATAATTGGTTGTAATTTATATTTGAAGATTTATAATGAAACTTTTCGTTAAACCAAATGAACAAAGGGTGCTTGCTTAGTCATTCCCATGGCGCAACCTGGCGAATGAAACATGAGCCGAGTGGAGTTTACTCTGACTATGTCATGCAAGGAGGCGGAAGACAAAGTCAAGACGAAGGCGCAGCCAACACTCGAAAACGGCAGCGCACATGCGTCACACTCGCTTCTTGTTGAGCAGCATGATAGCCGAATAGATGCCCAGCAGCGGCAAAAGTGCCGTTTGTATGGCATGGACGATGAGCACGAACGTCTCGGCGTCGGCCGCATTCTCAACACCCGACATCACAAGTATGGTCTTCACTGCGAAATGCCACGACCCCATGCCGTTGGGTGTAGGTACGATAACGGCAAAGCTTCCGACAACGAAAGCGATGAGTGCGGTCATCACCGAGAGCGACTCGGTGAACTGAAAGCAGAAGAAAGTGATGTAGAAATGCATGAAATAACTGCCCCAGATACCTATGGTGTATGCGACGAACAGCCACTTGCGGCGCACGTTACGAAGCGAGAGTATGCCGTCGCAAATGTTGGAAAACACTTGCCTCAGACGCGAGAAGACGGTGAAATACCTTGCAACGAACATCAACAGCAACACCGTTGCAGCCAAGCAGATAGCGGCCACGATATATCCGGTGGTTGTGAACGAGCGGAGCCAGTCGGCCAGGTTGGTGCCTGTCTCGTCGAAGAAGCGTATGAATGTGCGTATTTGGAACACAAACACTATCAACGCAATTGCCACGACAATGAGCGAGTCGATGATGCGCTCGGTAACCACTGTACCCAATGCCTTTGAGAACGATGTACCCTCGTATCGTGAAAGGATGCCACAGCGGGTCAGCTCGCCCGAACGTGGAATGACAAGGCTCGTGGTATATGACAGGAAGATGGCATGCACACACGTAGCGGCCGATGGATATTCGCCCAGCGGCTCGAGTGTCTGTCGCCATCTAAGACCACGGAACACCTGTGCGGTGACACCGAACACAAGTGAAAAGGCCATCATCCACCAGTTGGTGCCATGGAGCAGGGTGTCGCCCACTCGGGTGAAATCGAAGTCCCGATACATCCAATACAGGATGGCGCTGCCAAGCGCTATTGGCAGCAACACCTTCAGTATATTCGTCAGTATCTGCTTCATTCCATATGCGACAAAAGGCTTATTCGTACTTTTTTGATAATAAAACGTATTTCGGAAACCGCCAAATCGCAAATATTCATTACCTTTGTCATTGCAAATTTAAGGAATAAAAGTGAATAACGACTACGATGAAAGCAGATTTTTCACAAGTAAGGCCCAAAAAGTTCCTCGGACAACACTTCTTGACCGATATGGATGTAGCAGGCCGCATTGCCGACACGGTGGATGTATGTCCCGGAATACCGATATTGGAGGTAGGTCCGGGCACTGGTGTACTCACACAGTTTCTCATGCGTAAGGGTCGCGAAATGAAGGTTGTCGAGATTGACCGCGAATCGGTGTCCTACCTTCACGAGCATTTCCCTCGGTTGGCCGGCAGTATCATCGAGGCTGATTTTCTGCGTATGAATCTCGACGGGCTGTTTGACGGACGGCAGTTTGTACTCACCGGCAACTATCCTTACAATATATCGAGCCAGATATTCTTTAAGATGATTGAGAATAAAGACCTCATTCCGTGTTGCACGGGCATGATTCAGAAGGAGGTGGCCGAGCGTATGGCTGCTCCTCCCGGCAGCAAGACCTACGGTGTATTGAGCATTATGTTGCAGGCGTGGTACGACGTGGAATATCTGTTTACGGTGAGCGAACATGTGTTCAATCCGCCACCAAAGGTGAAGAGTGCGGTTGTGTGCCTGCGCCGAAATGAAAGACAGTCGCTCGGATGTGACGAACGACTGTTCAGGCGTGTTGTGAAAACGGTGTTTACGATGCGTCGCAAGATGTTGCGCAACGGACTTCGGCAGATTGTGCCGGGCGATGTTCCACTGCTGTCTGACGAGATGTCGAGCCGTCGGCCCGAGCAGCTATCGGTCGAGGACTTTATAGGACTGACCAACAAGGTGTCGTCTTACGTGGATGGCAAATAGCCTTGTTCCACCAGTTTGTCGCGAATGACCGACAACTTGTGTATCATGCCCGAATAGCATACATTGCCTATGTGGGGTTCTACTTGCGCCACGAGGTTGGCCACCGATTCTTTGGCATTTATCAGAACCTGACCTCCTCCTATATCGAGCCGGCCTTCGTAGGCGAGTCCTTTTACACTGTCTATCAATGCCTTCACGTCGGCTTCACTGTATTTCTGTTTATATTCCATTGTCTTATTGTTGATGTGTAGGAGCTTATTGCTTAGGGGATGTTTTCTGAGTCAGTTTTTCTACAATAACATTTGCTGCACGTTGTGATGCACCGCTGCTGCCGAGTTGTCGTGCCACATCATCGTAGGCGTCGAGCATTGCCTGGCGTCCCGTGCCCCCTTTCATTATTTTGTCGAGAGCCTGGCGCACGTTGGCTGTTGTCATCTGTCCGGCCACCAGTTCGGTCACCACTTCGCTGTCGGCAATGAGGTTGACTAGCGATATGTATTTCACTTTCAATATCATGCGGCGCAGGAGCGAGACGACACGTCCGAAAGCCATGTGGTAGCACACCACTTGCGGTACCTTGAGCAGTGCGGTCTCAAGTGTTGCTGTGCCGCTGGTCACAAGGGCGGCTTCGGCCTGGGAGAGCAGCCGATAGGTCTGTCCTGAAACGACACTCACCTTGCGGCCTGCCGGTATGTACTGTTGGTAGCAGGCGGGGTCTATGCCTGGTGCGCCTGCAATCACTGTCTGGTGTGAGGTGAGATGTGCAGTGGCTTCGAGCATGATGCGCAGGTTGCCATGTATTTCCTGCTTGCGGCTGCCGGCTAGTACGGCTATTATCGGTCGGTGTTCCAGATGGTTGGAGGCTACGAAGTGGCTGAATGTCTCGTGTCCATACTCCGACTGCCGGAACTCTTCTATGGCATCGGCGCAGGGGTTGCCCACGTAGGTGGCATCGCATTGGTGCCTACGGAAATAACTGGTCTCGAATGGCAGTATCGACAGAAGTGTATCGACATCGCGCCTCAGGTTTTTTATGCGATACTCTTTCCATGCCCACACTTTGGGCGATATGTAGTAGATGACCGGTATGTGTGTGTGTGAGTGCACATAGCGTGCTATGTTGAGGTTGAAGCCCGGATAATCCACCAGTATAACGGCATCAGGTCTCCACTCGACGATATCGGCCTTGCATCGGTGCATGTTGCTCAGGATAGTTGGCAGGTGTAAGAGTACAGGCACGAATCCCATGTGGGCCATCTGCCGGTAGTGGCACACAAGTGTCCCTCCCACGCTCTGCATGAGGTCGCCGCCATAGTAGCGGAATTGTGCCCCGGCATCGGTGGCTTGCAGTGCTTTCATCAGGTTCGACGCATGCAGGTCGCCCGAGGCTTCGCCCGAAATGAGATAGTATTTCATGCCTTTTTATGCTTTGTGCCATGAGTGGGAGATAATCAGCCTCCGGCCTCAATCTGCAAGCCCGCCAATTCGTTCATTGCCTCCCATGCGGTGACATCTGTTTTAGTTGGTGTGATGGTTATGTAGCCTTCTTTCAGGCAGCGGAAGTCGGATGATGGTGTGTCCCTTGTCTCGGCATCAAACTCGCCCACGAGCCAGTAGTATTTTCCGCCACGCGGATGGTCCATGCAGGCGAGTTCGTTCTTCCACAGTCCGCTACCCATGCTGCACAGCTTCATGCCGCGATAGTGGTTGGCATCGGGTGCGTTGACATTGAGGCATACGCCTTGTGGCAGTCCGTGGGCCAACACATACTCCAGCACCTTATCTATATATGGGCGCATGGGTTGGAAATCGATGTCCATGCTGTGTGAGCAATATGAGAAGCCCACCGACGGGATGCCTTTGAGACACCCTTCGATTACCACTCCCATCGTACCCGAGTAGTGTACGTTGACAGCCGAGTTGTCGCCATGGTTGATACCGCCCAGCACGAGGTCGGGGCGCCGGGGGCAGAACTGCGATATCGCCAGCTTGACACAGTCGGTGGGAGTGCCGTTGCAGGCATATACGGTCAGTCCGGTCTCCTGGCGAACGATGCGTGCAGAGAGCGGACGTTGGAAGGTGACCGACAGCGATGCACCCGAACGTGGACCGTCGGGAGCCACCACAATCACATCGCCCCACTGCCGTGCCACGGATGCAAGGTAGTTGATGCCCGGCATGTCGTAGCCGTCGTCGTTTGAAATGAGTATGAGGGGTTTCATGTTCTGTTTCTTTGTGTTAATTATGTCATGCATTCTGTGAATGGGATGCAGGTTCAGATGAGTGGTCGATTAACTGAAAAAGTTAAGACTTAAGCAACTTAAATCTTAACTTTTAAAACTCGTTGGCTTTGGTCATTTGGCTTAACGAAAACGTTGGGATATCGGGACTCGAACCCAAAATAACAGGACCAGAATCTGTTGTGTTGCCAATTACACCATATCCCAATCTGTAAGCTCCGAGGTGTCCCGACACCGTCTTCCACCTTTCGGCTTGCCGTCAAATGCCGGAGTTCCACCCCAGCATTGCGACTTAGCGGGTATCAAAAACGCGATGACACGTAACAATGAACCCGTTAGCGGGTGCAAAGTTACGACAAAATCCGCAACCGACCAAACTTTTTGCGTATTTTTTTGCCTCTCGCCCCATTATTTTCTGAAAAAGGATTTGTAAAACACGTACTTCTCCCTCCCCGCTAGTTTGTGGAGCGGATGGTGAGTAAATAATCATGATTGCCACGGGCTTCTCTCAGCGTCGTCATTGCGCCTCCCAAAAATGGGCAGCGGATACCCAAGAAACGCAATGCTACGTATCATTGAACCCGTCGGGCGGGGATAAGGTTGCTTGGTTGTCTTTTATTGAAGCCAGACATCACTTACGGTGATGCTTAATCCATGTGGAACATCTCTGGCAGTGGAATTGACACGGGCGAGTTGTCGGGATTGGTTTCCATGATGTCGGCCATATATGCCCACCACTTCTGTACTACCTCCAGTTGGCCCATGTCTTGGCTTCCGCCTTCGCCTCGTGTCTTCTGAAATGCGAATAGGGTGTTGGTTTCTTCGTCGAGATAGATGCTGTAATCATATACTCCGCCGTCGTGGAGCAGTTGGCGCATTTCGGGCCACAGTGCGGCATGGCGGCGTTTGTATTCGTCCTTAAATCCCGGTTTAAGGTACATTTTGAATGCTTCTCTTCTTTCCATCGTCAGTTATGATTATTTGGTTGGTTGATGTTCCTGATATTTTACGTCCTGCGAGGTCGTATGCTTGTCTTGTGGCGGTTGAGGTGTGTGTGTCTGTCTGTGTTGAGTTGATGTCTGCCATGCCGGTGGTTTCGCTCACTATCGTCACGTCTTTCTCCACGGGCAGCATCACGATAGAGTCGGTGAAGAGGTCGATATCGTAGAATGCCCGCAGGTGCATCTGGTCGGCCCGGTTGCGTATCGGTGAGTATTGGTAGTCGAGTGTTTCGGTCTGTCCCGGTTGCAGATAGAGTCCTACACCTGCAAATACCACATACGGGACACTGCCTTCCGTCAGTTCATAGCCTATGTAAATGCGTCCGCAGTATTCGGCTGGGCTGTCGTTGGTGACGGTCATGCTGAAGTGTGGCGACTGCCAACGCACCACGGTGTCGGGAAACTGGAAGTCGTCGAGTCGCAGGTGTGCGGTCGCTTCGGGTGCCTGACGCACATGGAAGTCTGCAGCACCGACTGTTGCCAGCAGGTAGTTTGGCGTGCCACGCGAGGTGCGTGCCTCGCGCCATGTGCCGTCATCGTCACAGAATACAGGCATCAGCCGGTAGGTTCCGTCGGGTATCGTGTGGTCGTTGATGTCGATCGATATGGTATCGGTATATGATGTATCGGTCAGTTCCTCCAGTTCGAACTCGCGTCCATAATCGTGAAATATGCTCACAGGCAACCCGTCGCTGGGGTTGCACAGTGCCAATGCAACAGTTCCATGGTGGCTATTCCACCCTACGTTTGCCAGGTTGTGAGTAACCACAACAGCTTTGCTTTCTTCGTTTTCGAGCAGCTCGATGTGTGAAAACGCATATTCATGGCTCTCGCGTATTTCTTCAGTCAACAAAAGTGGCTGTATTCCTATAGTGAAACTTTGGATGATGTTGGCACCGTTCTCGCGCCGGTCGCGGAACAGGTTCCACTCTGGCTGGTGTGAAGTCATGTAGTCGATGTTGTAGAAACCGTTGGCATATCCGCTCCATCCCCAGTTGATGTGGAAGAATCCGTCTGCGGGGTCGTATCCGTCGATGACAAACGCATGTCCGCCACCGTCGATGCCATATCCGCTGCACAATACGGGCCTGCCTGCTATTATCTCATCGACAAGCAATGAATGGAGTTCACTGCGGCTGTAGAAGTCGCGGAATATCTGGCGTATGCTCCGGTCGTATCCGAAATATTGGGTGAGTGCAATGGGTTGTCGTATTGAGTTTGCTCCGCTCTCCTTGATGCCGTAGCGCATGTCGACGGCAATGCCGGTGTCGTAGTTGAGCAGTGCGACGGCCTGTGCCTGGCGTTGTGTGTGGTCGATGTCGGCATAGGTGTCGAGCATGTATGTGTAGTCGTAGGTGTGTGCGGCGAAGTCGGCGGTGAGGGTCTGTCCGCTTCCGAGTGAGTCGATGTATGTGTGGCTGCCTGTGCCGTGTTCGGGGTAGTGGTAGTAGTAAATCACTTGCGACAGGGCTGTGGCTACGCACCCTACCTTGCATCGTTTGCCGTCAATCTCGGGACAGAGCAGGTTGTAGGGGTTGTCTTGTCCCCATAGGTCGGTGAGCAGGTGAGGCGTGTCGCGCTCGAGTGGGCTGTCGTCGGTGCTTGCGTCGGCATAGGTCCGGGGTGTGTAGGCTATGGGATGGGCCGGTGTGTGGTGTGGAAGTCGTGTGGACGAGGCGGCTGTCTCGTGGTCGATGTCTTCCATCCACTTGCGGAATATGGGGTTGTTGGCTGCGGCCTCGCCGTAGGTGCCTTGGTCGGCCCGGCCTATCACGACCGCTTGTCCGTCGGCCTGGTGGACGATGGTGAAACCCTCGCGCCCTTGCTGTATGCGCAGTTGCCTACCTTGGGCCTGTGTCTGCTGCGGCTGCACGAGGCCGAGGATGATGGCGAGCGTTGTTGCAGTCAGGTGGTGTATGTAATGTCTCATTGTGTATGTCTGTCAGTTGTGATGGGCTGAGTTCGCTTGCTGCCTGCGTATTAACCGTGTGCAGACTCCTGCCATTGTGTTGTATATCACTACCCACAGTGTGGTGAGCAACGCCATGAGGACAAAATAGATTGCCCAGCGTTTGCTCGCGTGTCATTTCAGGTACTTGGCCAGTGGGCTGTTGTTCTTCTTTAGTCCCTCGGCCACGCTCTGTGCATTGCGCAGGGCTCCCTGGCGCGAGGTGTGGGTGTGGTCGTTCTTATAGTATGGTGCTGTTGCTTCGCGTCCGATGGAGTCGAAATAGTCGGCTGTGATGTTGTGTACATCCACGAACTCCACGCCTGTCTCTGCCACTACCTCGCGGTACCACTTGCCGTATGTGTCGTTGCGGCGTTCAATCTTGCCGCCCGGCCATTCGTTGCGTGGTGTGAGCGAGAGCAGTATTGGTGTGGCGCCTTTCTCGCGCACGTCTTGTATGAACTTTTTCAGATACCATCCGAAGGAATAAATCACCTTGTATTGTCCGTTCGACTGCAGTCGATAGACATGACAAGTGTCTGCGGCCGATGCTATTACTCCGCGTTCTTTGTCGCGGTCGATGCCTCCGATGTCGTTATGTCCGAATTGTATGAGGACGTAGTCGCCTGGTTCGAGCGAGTTATATACGCGGTCCCACAGTCCTTCGTAGAGGAATGTGCGTGTGCTGCGTCCGGCCCTGCCGGCATTGACGACCGTGCATTTCGACTCATCGAATACACTGCCGGCCACTGCACCCCAGCCCCACATGCCGTCTTCTTCCTTGTCGGAGTTTTTCATTGTCGAGTCGCCTGTAGTGAATACCACAGGCTGTCCTTTCTTCCGGCCTTGGTCTATACGCTCGGGATGTATGGCCGTTTGATTCAGGAAGGTCTTCAGCCGGGCCACATCGGGGTGGCTGCAAGCCTCGATACCCTCGGCACACGATGCTGCATTCATTTTTGCACCAAACTCCGACGAGTGTATCTTGTCGCCGAAGAAGTGGTAGTCGGTCTTCCACCGGCCATACTTCTCGAGCTTGGTGGCCGATATGTCGTTCAGGTCAATCATAGGCGTGTTGAGTTCCTGTGCCATCGCTTTTATCCATGGTGTGAAGTCACTGAGCTTACGTTGTATGCGAGTAGGGTCGTTGGGTTCGTAGTCGTTGCGCGGAGTGAGTGTGAGTAATACAGGTATGGCACCTTTGGCACGAATCTCGGCCACATACTTGCGAATGTATCCACCGAAGGTATATACCATTTCCTGACGTCCGGTCTCCTTGATGGTGACAAGTGTCGAATCGTGGCCCACACCTTTTATACATGAACGCGCGCGTCCGGAGTCGAGTGGTCCGTTGTCGTTGTGACCCAGTTCGAGGAACACATAGTCGCCCTTCCTCACACCTGCCAGCACAGGTTTCCACAGGTCGCGGTAGAATGTGCGGGTACTCATTCCGCCCAGTGCGTGGTTCTCTACAGTTATCTTCTTCTCGTCCCAAAAGAGGTGCTCGTAGTAGCCCCAGCCCCACTGTCCGTTGTTGCCGTTACCCAGTGTGCCGTTGCGCATGGTAGAATTGCCCACGAGGAATATCACCGGATTGTTTCCCTTACGGCTCGACCCGCTCACCGGACGTACCTGGTTGGCCTTCTCCAGCGAGTCGGCTGTATTGTCGGTCACGTTGTTAACATCTCTCATGCCTTCATAGCGGGGCCGGTCTTGGGCACCGACGGCCAGTACTGCGCATAGCATGGCCAGTATTACAAATGTTCTCATAGTTTCGGTTCTCTCTTTTTGTGATATATTATTATGCCGTGCAAATATATGAAAAAACTTCGATACCGCAATCATCATTTGCGTAAAAAGCCGCAACCGCATGTGAGAAATTGACTCGACGCTCTGTAACAACGGTAAATCCATGCAATAACCAAGGCTGGCCACGGGGCGGCACCTGCGCATGAGTGTGCACTTGCAGGCCCACGACCACGCACTTGCAGGCCCACGACTGCGCACTTGCAGGCCCGTGAGTGCGCACTCAGTTTCCGACTGATTACCACATAGCCCCAACACATATTGGCTGTGAAGGTAAAAGAAAATACACAAACATGACCGTTATTTCAATCATATTTACTATCTTTGCAGGCAAATACATGCTGAAACAAATCTAACAACCGAACTAATATGCACAGACTTCTGACAACCGCACTGCTGCTATGTGCCACACTCATGCTGCCGGCACAGGAACGCACAGACCTTCTTCTCAACTTCGGATGGAAGTTCCGCCTGTTACAAAACGGTGAAGACGCCACCACCCTGACCGACGATGCCGCCTGGCGCACTGTCGATATTCCTCACGACTATCAGATGGAACTGCCGTGGAACCAGCGCGCCAGCGGTGCGCGCGGATTCAAGGACACACCCTCGGCCGTCTATCGCAACCATTTCGATGCCGACCCCTCATGGAAAGGCCGCAAGGTGCTGCTCGACTGCGAGGGCATCATGACCAGCGGCACATTCTACATCAACGGACAGCTGCTCGGAACTATCGACTACGGATATCTCGGTGCCGAATTCGACATAAGCCGGCACCTGCGCTACGATGCCGAGAATGTCATTACCGTGAAATGCGACGTGGCACCGGCCGGACGTTCACGATGGTACACCGGCGGCGGACTTTTCCGCGACTTCTACATACGCACCAAAAATCCCATCAGCGTAACCCGACATGGATTATACATCACCACCCCGGCCATTACTGCAACCGAGGCACAGGTAGAACTGCAAGTGGAAATCGAGGGTGCTCGCGCCCAACGATACGACATGACACTCGAAAGCCGCATATACGACCCCGACGGACACATCGTGGCCGAAGGGCAATGCGAGGTCCCGAAATACATCAAACTGGCTGTCAACGAGGTGAAAATGCCACGGCTCAACATCGCCGCACCACGCCTCTGGTCGTGTGAAGAACCCAACCTCTACCGGGCCGAAGTCATCCTGAAGAAAGACGGTGAGGTGATAGACCGTGTGTCTGACGAGTTTGGCATACGCACCATCGAGTTCAGCAAAGAACAAGGACTACTGCTCAACGGCAAAAAGGTCTTTCTCAAAGGCATAGCCAACCACCACGACCTCGGTGTGCTGGGTGCAGCCGCATTCGAAGACGGCATACACCGACTGATGCAAACCCTCAAGGCATTCGGCTACAACCACATACGCACCAGCCACAACCCCTATTCCCCCGCTTTCCTGCGACTGGCCGACAAGTATGGAATACTCATTGTCGATGAGCTGTTCGACAAGTGGCAGCAAGGAGGCGATTGCTGGGTAGCATCGGTGCCGTTCGACCAATTGTGGTACAAAGCCGAAACCGAATGGATTCGCCGCGACCGCAACCACCCTTCGGTCATCATGTGGAGCTTCGGCAACGAGTTGCAGACAAGCGAGTCGTGGTCGGGACTTCCTACCGGCGACTGGGGAATCACCACCTACAGGCTGATGAAAACCCTGGCCGCACGCTACGATGCCACACGGAAAACCATGGTGGCTATGTTCCCGGCACGAGCCAACGCAATACGCAACGACCCCGAATGGGAGGGCAACTTCAATCCACCCGAACTGTCGTGTGTGACCGACATTGCTGCCTACAACTATCAATATCCGGCATACAAAGGATACCTCGAACATAATCCCGACCTCATCATCTATCAAAGCGAAGCAACAGTGAACGACCTGCTGGGACCATGGGACGGCATGGACCGCAACAAGATGGTAGGCCTGGCCTACTGGGGTGCCATAGAATACTGGGGCGAATCGAACGGTTGGCCAAAAAAAGGATGGAACTACTCGTTCTTCAGCCATAACCTCGACCCTTATCCACAAGCATATCTCATAAAAAGCGCGATGACTGACGAACCCGTCTGCTGCATCGGTGTGCAAGACGGCAAAGGCGAGGAGATGATGTGGAACGACAACCTGGTGGGTACCACATTCATCTCATCACACTGGAATAGGGCTGCAGGCTCACGTCAGCAAGTATATGTATATACCAATGCCGAGGAGGTCGAACTGTTTGTCAACGGCAACTCGCTCGGAACGAAACCCAACGACGGGCGTGGCAAAGGCATGAACCGCGTGTTGTGGCAAGATGTGGAGTATGGAAACGGAGGTACGATACTGGCCATTGCACGTAGTGACGGACGCGAAGTGGCCCGACATCAACTGAAAACCACAGGCAAGGCTGTACGTCTGAAGATAGAAGAGGAGCAGACAGGATGGCATGCCAACGGCATGAACCTGAAGTATATTCACGTATATGCAGTGGATGCCAACGGGAATAAGGTGCCTTCTGCCACCGGAGAGGTGAATATTGACGTGAAGGGTGAGGCCACGATTCATGCCATAGATAATGGCGACCACTACACCAACGAGCTGTTCGACGTCAATCCGAAGCAACTGTACAAGGGTCAGGTGCTGGTGGTGCTGAGGGCTACACGCCATGCGGGCAATGTGGTACTCACCGCTACATCGCCTACTCTGAAGGGTGCTACACTGAAACTGAGGACAAGCACCGACTGATGTAGGGTCACCTGCATAACTGCGTGTAACCAGTCACACTAAAAACGTGATGTTTTCGT
>CALGGJ010000006.1 GCA_937915745.1 uncultured Prevotellaceae bacterium
AAACATTCGTCCCTTTAACTTCTCTTTAACTACCCTTTAACTCCCCTTCAGAGCCCAATCGGTATGACTTCGGGGTGGATGTATCAAAATACACATAATTTTTCTTAACAACAAAATCAGCAACATTATGAAAGCAACAAGAGCAATCATGACAGTGTTCATCGCACTGTTCGCATGGGCTGCCAACGCACAAACTGCAACCGAGTTAGTAAACAAGTACAAGGGTCAGGACGGAGTGAAGGCCGAAGACTACATGCCCGACGTGAAGCGCATGGTCGAGATGTTCAAGAACATGCCGGATGCAGGCGGACAGGGTGGTCCCGGTATGCCCGACATGGCAGCCGTGACAAAAGCCCTCGAAGGTATCAAGACATACACCGTCTATACGCTCCCTGCCGACAAGGTAGCTGCCGTAAAGGCCGATGTGGAGGCGCTGAAAGACTACAAGTCGCTCATCGAATTTGTAGAGGACGCCGGCGGACAGGGCGGGTTCGGAATGCCTGAACCAAAGACTGGAGCCGACGGAGTACGCCGTCTGCAACTCCCTGACATGTTCCAGCAGCAGGGTGGCTCAATGCAGGCATACGCCAAAGTCGTTGACAACAAGTTCAACGAGGTGGTTTTCTTAACTACCGGACAGAACAGCGCACTGTCGTTCGTAGAAGCAACCGACCTCACCGTCGATAACCTCATGATGATCATGATGATGCCAATGATGCGCGCCATGCAGCAAGGCGGAGGCGGATTCGGCGGAGGCGGATTCTAACCAATCATGAATCTAAAAAGCAGAAGGGAATGGAAGAGAATGGAAAGGAACGTTTTCGTTAAGCCAATTGACCAAAGGGAGCTTGCTCACTTTGGCATGGCGAGAAAACGAAGACCGAAGGTCAAGTTAAAAGGATAGGAAGGGACGTTACTTACAGGGGTGTTTACAAAACATTCGTCCCTTTAACTTCCCTTTAACTTCCCTTTAACTCCCCTTTAACTTCTCTTTAACTTCCCTTTAACTCCCCTTCTGAGCCTAATAAGCCCAGAGCTTGCGAAACTTAAATTATTTTCTTATATGAAACGGACATTCATACTTACGCTTTTTTTATCGGTGGTTCTGACTTCCACCTACCCATGCACCAACCTCATCGTAGGTAAAGGGGCATCGGCCGACGGAAGCGTCATCGTGAGCTACAATGCCGACTCATACGGCATGTACGGCAACCTCTACTACCATGTGGGCGGCACACACCCGAAGGGCGAGATGCGCCCGGTCTTCGAATGGGATACCAACAAGTACCTGGGCGAGATTCCGCAGGCCGAGCGCACCTACAACGTAATAGGACAGATGAACGAAAACCAAGTGTCAATATGCGAAACAACTTTCGGCGGACACGAGGAGCTGGTCGATCCAGGGGGCATCATCGACTACGGAAGCCTTATATACATAGGACTGGAACGCTCGCGCACAGCCCGGGAAGCCATCAAGATAATGACCGACCTCGTGGCCGAGTATGGCTATTGCAGCGAAGGCGAAACATTCACCATTGCCGACAAGAACGAAGTGTGGTTGATGGAAATGGTGGGCATGGGCCCCGGGTCGAAGAATGCTGCATGGGTGGCTGTAAGAATTCCGGATGACTGCATATCGGCTCATGCCAACCAAAGTCGCATCACACGCTACTTCACACTCTTCCCCAAGACCGATGTGATATACAACAAAGACAACGTGAAGTTCGCACGCCAACAGGGATTCTTCACAGGAAAAGACCAGGACTTCAGTTTCCGCGACGCCTTCAACCCGCTCGACTTCAGTGGAATACGCTACTGCGATGCACGTGCATGGAGTTTCATGCGACGGCATGCCGACGGCATGGACAAATACCTGCCATACATCAACGGTGAAGACATGACAGGCGAGATGCCGCTCTACGTCCGCCCCAACCACAAACTCAGCGTGGCAGATGTGAAAAACGGTATGCGCGACCACTACGAAGGCACACCGCTCGACATCACATCCGACCTCGGAGCCGGAGCCTACTCGATGCCGTACCGTCCAAGCCCCCTCAGCTTCAAGGTAGGCGAACAAGAATACTTCAACGAACGCCCAACCAGCACCCAGCAGACAGGATTCACATTTGTGGGGCAGATGCGCTCATGGCTGCCCGATGCCATCGGCGGTATCGTGTGGTGGGGTAACGACGATGCCAACATGGTGCCATATACCCCTATATATTGCGGAGCAAGCGATGTACCACAGTGCTACCTGCGCAAGCAAGACATACAAGACGAAGTGACCTTCTCATGGCAATCGGCATTCTGGATGCAGAACGTAGTGAGCAACATGGTATATCCATACTACTCGAAGATGTACCCCGACCTGCGTCGGGCCATCGACCAACTCGAAGAAGAATACACACGCGAAACCCCCGACATAGACCGCCAGGCACAGGCACTGGCCGGAAACAATCCGACAGAAGTCGGTCCGATGCTCGCACGCTACAGCAAGGCAGCCGCACAGCACATGATGCAGACATGGGATAAGCTCTACCGCTACCTCGTGGTGAAACATCAAGACATGGTGGTGAAGAAAGAGAATGACGACGGAACCTTCGCCCGAACCCCTGACGGACTCGGTGCACCGCCGACACGCCCCGGATATCCAACCGAATACCGGAAACGAGTGGTAAACGAGACAGGAAAGAGGTATGAGATGAAATAAGCCATAAGCCCAGGCCGACATATTTCAGACAGCCCCGCCCCCTCTCTCTGAAATACACGCCCATATTACACTTGTCATTCTAATTCATTTTCTGAGGGTGTGCCAAAACGTTTTGACACACCCTCAGACTCTGTATTCGGGACCCTATAGCCACCCGGCACCGACACTATCGGTAACGCTCGGGTATGTAGTCGGCACCATACACACGTTCTACCCATCCGAGGAAACGACGCATCTCAGCCTCCATCAGCTCATCGTCAGTGTCGGGTCTGAACACATGGATATCGCCCCACAGCTTGTGAGTAGGTTCATCATACAGTATCATCCCCACACCGCTGCAGACATCGCGCCTGGACCACCGGTTGAAACGTGACGCCTCGCGCCTGGAAACGAAACCGACGAGCTTGCCATCATCGCGAATCACCGACATCGAATCGGCATTATATCCATTGTCGGGGTCGGACTTCACTGCCACTATCACAGCCCCTATATCATCGCGGTTGCACTGGTAGCGGATATTGGCCACACGAATGGAATACATGCCGAGCGAAGAACTAGGCAGATAAGGCGGATACTTCGATTCCCAGACCGCACGCTTCTTCTTGTCGCGATATACAGCCACATAGTAGAGCAACGGAGCACAAATGACAATGACGATAAAAAATGGTAACATAACGCTGTCTTCCTGTTCGATTCAGAATTCTGTATTAATCGTACAACCTGTTCGGTTTCTTACAACGACCGACCGGCACCGCACGGAAAACACGGCCCATTGTAAATTCCGACATGCGAATATAGGGAGAAAAAACGGATAAACGAGCATATAAGCGAGTTTTTAACAAACTTTATCTAAAAAAATTTGTACACACCGACAAAAATGCCTACATTAGCAAGGTTTTTAACCCGTTTGCGCCTAGCCAAATGACCAAGAGAAACTTGCTCACCCTGACACAGCGAGAACCTGAATTTGTCTGAACTAAAACCATCTCTATGAATAACAACCATTATTGTGTCATCCTGGCCGGAGGAATCGGAACACGACTCTGGCCCAGCAGCAGCCGACGATGTCCAAAGCAGTTTCTCGATCTGCTAGGGACCGGCGAGACCCTACTGCAAGCGACATACCGGCGATATGCATCGTTCATCAGTCCGGAAAACATAATAGTATTAGTAAACGAAATGCATCGCGACATCGTACGCCAACAACTGCCACAGCTTCCCGACTGGAACCTCCTGCTCGAACCCATGCGCCGCAACACGGTGCCGAGTGTGACATGGGCTGCAATCAACATCAGACAGCGTAACCGCGACGCACTACTGATTATCAGTCCTTCTGACCAACTCATAACCAACGAAGCCGCACTGCAAGACAATGTACTGAAGGCCTTCGATTACATCGAAAGTAACCAGAGGTTGCTTGCACTGGGCATCAGGCCCTCACGACCCGACACAACATACGGATACATACAGATGGCCGACACAGCCGACGATGATATACACAAGGTCAAGAGCTTCATCGAAAAACCGGAAGCAGAGTTTGCAAAGATATTCATGGAGAGTCATGAGTTTCTGTGGAACACCGGCATATTCGCATGGAGTGCCGACACATTCCTTAACACAGTGATGCAAATATCGAGCGAGTTTCAGGAGGTGATGCACGAAGTGGAGGTGAGACTCATGGAGGGTCAGAACCATTCTGAACTGATAAACAATGCATTTGCCATCAGCCCGAACATCCCGCTCGAAACAGGTGTGCTTGAAAAGGTAGATAACGTCGATGTGATGTTGTGCCACTTCGGATGGACAGACCTCGGAACATGGGACAAACTATACGACGTGATGCCAAAACAAGATGGCAACAATGTGACTATCGGTGCAAAGGCCATGTATTACGACACGACCGACTGCATTGTAAAACTGCCTGAAGGCAAGCTGGCCGTGTTGCAGGGGTTGCACGACTACAACGTGATTGACAGCGGCAGCATACTCCTGGTATGCCGACGCAACAATCAAAGTGCGATACGCATGATTGTGAACGATGTACAGATGAATATGGGTGAAGAATTCCTGTAATCACCGATGATGACAATGCAGCAAGCAAAAGGGGTGTATCAAAGCCGATTGACTTTTGATACACCCCTTTCCTGCGATTGTGGGTACTTATCCCAGATCGGTCATTAGTGTTTGGGGCCTATTGCCTGATTGCAGCATCATTTGATTACCACTTTCTTTCCACCCTTGATGTAGATACCCTTTGCAGGGGTCTCTACCCGACGGCCGGTCAGATCGTAGATTGCTGCATCGTCGGTTGTCTCCACCTTCACTCCGCCAACCGCCACAGGCAGTTCAGGGGCAGCAACTTCACCAAGCGAGATACATGTAAGGTGGAAGTTGTCGAGCTTGAACCATCCCGCACCGCTCACTGGCCTCACAACGCCTCCGGCACCGACATTATTGGTACGGAAACCAACCTTTGCAATACCGTCTTCATCAACGCGGAACTTGACAGACATCGGACGCAACAGCGATGTGTAGTCGCCCGAAACATCGTTGTCGTAACCTGCGTATGAGAAGTAAGTAACGGCATCACTTGTATTATATTTTTCGAGCACCTGTGCATCAAGGATGTCCTGAGTGAAGTTGTCGGCATAATCGCTTTCACGTCCCCACATCTGTATGCTTTGGTTTCCGAACAGACGCTGGGTCGTAATGTTGATACCTGCCCAGTTGTGTTCTACCATCAAGTCGGCTGTCAGTTCATAAACACCTGCAGGGAGGTGGAGTTCCTGATAGATTTCGACTTCTGGTATATTGTCGCTCCAAATGCCCCAGAGGTGACTGCCGTCGGTAGGTTGCTGTGTATATACCTCACCATCAAACTCTACACTGATATTGTCGCCGCGGTTGATTGCGCACCAGGCTGAAACACCGTTGGCTGAAATATCGCTCCTGGTCTTAACCACATTGCCATTGAGCACGAGTGTCCAGCCGTTAGGCACGTCTTCCACACCACCGCTCGTATCGTTACCCTGTGTAGAACTCCAGTCTTCGAAACTGTTGTTCTTGATGTATTCGGTGAGATCCATGCCTTCCTCCACCTCGTCAGATTCGATGCAAGCCTGCAGGGCGTCGGCCAGTTTCTGTATTGCAGCATCGATTTCCTCGTTGCTGGTGTAAACCTGGTCTTCCCAACCCTCTTCCACTTCCATGATAGCGTCGCCGAAGATTTCGGCACCCATCTTGGCTGAATATATTTCAAGGTTTTCGTATGCATCAGATATGGCGTCAGCCAGTTCTGCGTATTTGTCAGCCGACTCGAATGCATCGGCCATGACTGCATTGATGGCGACAATTGCGTTGTTGATGTCTTCGGCACTGCTGCCTGAATCAACGGCCTTTGATGCTTCGAGGGCTGCAGTTGCTGTTTCGCGAACGCCTGGATACATCTTGGTGTCGTAGTCGTCGAGCAGGTAGTCGAGTTTGGCCTGGAAGAAGTCGTTGATGGCAAGAGCGTCAGCGACATTATAGCCTTCGCTCTTGATGCGGAAGTCGTCAACCTTGAACCATCCGTCGCCACCGGCTCCGTTTGAACTTGAGCGCAATGCAGCAGCGATATTGCCATCTGTGCGCACACCGAATGTGAGTGTTCCGTCATAGACGTATGCCTTCACCTCGATTGGTTGAAGCTGTCGGTCGGTTACAGGCTCTATGTTACCCTGGAATGCATATACTTCGTCTTGTGCCAGTTTGTCGAGGTCGTATTCGTCTTCAGCTCCGAAGTAAGTAGAGTTGAGGTTTCCGAACACGCGCTGTGTCGTACGTCTCGACCCGCTGCCGTTTGCACCCACCATGAGTTGTGCGCTCACTGTGTAGGTTCCGTTTTCGAGGCCTTCTATAGTCTGGCTCAGTTCGTAGGTAGGAATTCCGCTTACCCAGATACCGAATGCGTAGTTTCCGTCCTTACCATCAGCATCGTCGTTGACTCCGTGCCATCCACCTACACCGGCACTGCGCACTTCTGCTTCCGTAACCACCTGCTTGCCGTTGATATATATGTTCCATCCTGCAGGTGCTCCGGCCACGCTGGTAGTCATGCTGCCGTTTTGTGCGCTCAGGTCTTCGAACGACATGTTCTGTCCGAGGCTTGTGATGTCGCCTGCACCCAGTGCGAAGTTTTCTACTGCGGCTGCAAGTGTGGCTTGTGCAGCAGCGAGCGATTCAGGATTTGTCTGGGTGTTGAATGCCTGCATTGCATTGGCTATGGCTGCGAGCAGCACTGCGTCGGCATCTTCTACGGCTTCTGCCTTCTCCAGTTCCTGATAGAAATCGGTCTTTGCACTGATGAGCCGGTTGAGTGTCTCTACGTCTTCATCGAAGAATTCAACTCCGTTATATACCTCAAGCACGGCATCGAGTGTTACCTTGAAACCATCTGCATAGTCGGCATACGACTCGTCGTCGATGTATTTGCTCACATAGCTGTTGATTATTGCAAACCCCTGTGCCTTGGTGATGAAGTCTTGCACGTCGTCGGTCTCGACGAATGCCCAGTTGCATGATGCAGAGTCGGCCATGACGTAGATTACGTCTTCTTCGCCTTGAGGTCCTACCACCGGTATCATGATGTCGTTTCCGTCGGCATCCTTGGCACGTCCGCCATAGAAATCCGGATACCATCCGTCACCGTTATACGACACAACGATGTATGCACCGCCCGCATTGAGATGCACGTGGTACCCGAAGGCATCTGTGTTGTTGCCTGTGGTTGGTTCCAGATAATAGAATCCTGCTTCAGTTCCGTTTGTCACTACCCAGTCGCACTGCGACTGTGAGTTGATGTTCACATTGCCAGTGCCTGATGGCAGGTTTACATAATAGCGTACCGTCACGGTTTCTTCGTCGGTGGTTTCTTCGACATCGCGATAGAACGACCATGTGCCGTCAGCGTTGCTCTGTGCGGTGAATGTGAGGTAGTTGCTTTCGTTGGCACCCCAGTTGACGAGTGCTCCGTCCCAGCTTGTGCGGCCGAGGTAGCTTGATAGTGTGCAGTAGTTGAACATTGTGTAGGTCTTGCCTGCCTCCAGTTTCGATGGTGTAGGAGGCATGATGGTCTGTGCTGTTGCTGCCAGACCGACCATGCACAGTGCAACCAGCATGACTGCGTTTGTGTAGATTTTTTTCATTGTCAGTTTGGTTTTATAGCTATGGTTAATAAAAAAGGATTGTTTTTACGCCCCAAAGTTACGGATAAATCGCCAGATACCTGCACAAAAACGGGAAGAAAATTCTATTTTTGCACAAAGTTTTCGTTGCATATATATTAAGTAAGGTGTATCAGTGGCAAACGCTTATCCCGAAACGAAACATGGAAGGTGTATGTTGATGTGTCAATAGAGTTGCAGGTCGGACTTCTCGGGGAAGTCTTTCCAGCGGTTTCCGTAGATGTCGTAAGAGTCGGTCACGATTACAAACACGCCAGGGTCGATTTCGGCAATTGTCTTGGTTATCGTATCGACTTCATGTCGTTGTGCCACCATCATGAGCGTCTCCTGCTTGATACCCGAATAGAGTCCGTGGGTTGGAATGACGGTGGCAGTGCGGTCGAGTCGCTTGAGTATGAACTGTTGCATCTCTTCGTGGTTGCCTTGTGTCACGATGAACAGCAGTTTGTTGTTCTTCGATCCTGACACGACGAACGATATGCTTTTCGATATGACGTAGATGCAGATGAGCGAATAGCATGTGAGCAGCCATGAGTTTGAGCCAGAATGTCCCGTACCCATACCCATACCGATGACCAGCAGTCCGAAGAACACGACGGTCATGTCGGTTGCCATGAGCGCCCATGCAAACTTCACGTGCAGGTACTTGCTTATGATGAGCCCTACAATATCCGACCCTCCCGATGTGGCACGGCAGCGTACAATCAAACCCTCGCCTACTCCCAAGAGCACTCCGCCCATAATCGTGGCGAGCATCAGGTCGTTACTCAGATTGAGGCGTCCGTCAACCAGCCTGGCCGGGTCGAGTTGTTGCATCGACTCAGTGTCGGGATATACGAGGGAGGTGATGATATTCATGAAGAGTGGAGCCACGAGCGTTACCATCATGGTCTTCACGCCGATACCCTTGCCTATGAGGAAATAAGAGGCGATGAGCAACGGGATGGCTATCATGTAAGTGAACGTACCGACCTGTATCGACGGTACGAGTGTATGAAGCACTATACTGGTGCCATACACCCCGCCAGGCACAATCTTGTAGGGGTTGATGAAAAACACCAGGGCTACAGCAACGAGGAAACTGCCGAAAAGCACGCCCGCATAGTCGAGAAGCTGACGCCTGTACATTACCTTCAGCTTTCAAACATATAGAGGAACGTGGCGATTCCTTCGAGGGCCGGCTTGCGTTCGCCCTCGATTTCAAGCCGGAACTTTATCTCCACCTTTGCCGTGCCGCGCAGGTTAACGATATCATGCAAAAAGCAGGACAGGCGCACGCGCTTGCCTGCCAGCAACGGGATGCCGAACTTCATCTTGTCCATGCCGTAGTTCACCAGCATCTTGATGTTCCTTGCCTCTATTATCTGTCCATACAGGTAAGGCATGAGCGAGAGGGTGAGGTAACCGTGGGCAATGGTCGAGTGGTATGGACTCTCCACCTTTGCACGTTCCACATCTACGTGAATCCATTGGTGGTCGAGCGTTGCTTCGGCAAACATGTTTATACGTTCCTGACTCACTTCGAGCCAGTCTGACGAGCCGAGTTCCTTGCCCAGATATGAGGCAAACTCGTCGTATGAGTTTACTGTGATAAGTGCCATAATTTATTCGTCGATTATATTTTACGTTGCAAAGGTAAGGAAAAATCGTGAGGCACGGCTCGTCCGTTGGCGGAAATATGACATAAAGGCACAAAAAAACTACGTTTCCGACATCCTTTGCTACCTACCTGGCATAATGGAATGCACATTGGTAACTCATGTGTCCGTCGGTCGCATCGTAGATGTCGTAGAGGGTGACATACCCGTCGGCATCGTAGGTGGCCACCAATACGTAGGCACTGCCACCGTTCTTACCGGTTGAAGTGCCGGCAGTATGTACGAAATTCTCCATCACATTCTGCGGCAATGCTCCACACAGTCCGTTTTCTATATCACGATATCTGAAGTCGGCAAACACCCCGCACCCAAGCCACCTGAGCACTACAGGCACCGTACGGCCATAATCGTGTTTCGACGACGAATAGATAAGTCGATAGTCGTGGCTGAACACACCATGCCCGGCACCAACTGCCTGGTCGGCGTCGGTATGTACGGCTGTAGGGTTGCCACCGGTCCATGTGAGGGTCGAGTGCCAAGTGGCCGTTGCACCCGTTTGCACACCTCCGCTGAAACCTCTGATTTCGGCCAATTGTCCCGACACATTATACGTTGTGTAAAACTCCATCAACGTATCATCAATCCGTTCGCTCCACTTCACCACACGGCTGCTGGCATCAACAGTTGGAGAGAGGAAGTACTGCGTGTCGTCGTCGATGGCATCGGGCGAAGGCGAGACATGCCCCTCGGATGTCTTCCCTACCACTGCCGCCAAACCATAATTGAAGTATATCTGATACACCGTCAGCCCCTTATAACTATCTGCCGGCCTAAACCCTGTATCCCAATCCTCGGTATGCGATGTATAGCTGCCACCCTGCGAAGTCCAATCCACAAAGGTTGCACGGCCAAGTACGAACGGT
The DNA here is from genome assembly GCA_937915745.1 of uncultured Prevotellaceae bacterium. GTDB lineage: Bacteria > Bacteroidota > Bacteroidia > Bacteroidales > Bacteroidaceae > Colivivens. Next base: position 10,454 of record CALGGJ010000006.1, read on the forward strand.
GATTGAGGTACGGTATCTGCCCGAACATACTCCATCCACACATATCGGTCGATGTGTTTCTCGGTAGCCGCCTGGCCCGACGTCGCATTCCCTGCCGAGTCGTCGTCGTTGCAGGCACAGAGTGCCAGCATACAAATTACTGATAAAGTCAATAAAGCAATCGGTTTACTCATGTCTATTTCTTTTTTGTTTATAATTACAACATCATTTCATAAAAACACCGCAAAGTTAACAAATAAACGGAAAACCACAATGCAGCGTCAGCTATTTCGGCCATTTCGAACCCCAAAAACACCGGCACCCACCAAATAACACCACCAAAACACGATGCAGACACAAACTTGATTGCACGAAAAGACCCGACCCTCAAGATGAAAACACCCGCCTCACTATACAAGATGTTTCGAAATTCACAGATTACAACGATGGATGTGCAGGAAGTTTTTTTCATGCCGGCAACACTTATTCGATGGTAGTTAGTGTGTGTGTCGGTTTATTTCCGTAACTTTGCGGCTACTGCAAAGTTACGCGTGCAGTGCGTATCATGGGCAGTAGCCTGAATTTATTCCGATCTTAATGTATAGAGTTATGCATAAACCAACCATAAAAGCCGCCCTGTTCGACCTCGACGGCACCCTATTCGATACCGAAGGGCAATATACCATTTTCTGGGGACGTACGGCACGCAGATACCGTCCCGATGTGCCTGGGTTGGAATACATGATAAAGGGAACGACTCTCACTCAGATTTTCGCCACATACTTCCCCGACCCCGCAGTGCGTGCCGAAATCGTAAGCGGTCTCGACGAGTGGGAGCAGGACATGCACTATGAGTTCATTCCCGGAGCACTCGACTTCCTGCACGACCTCCACAGTCATGGGGTGCGTTGTGCTGTAGTCACCAGTTCCAATCAGAAGAAGATGGACAGTGTGCGGCGGCAGATGCCCGAGTTCGACACCTTGTTCGACCGTGTACTCACTTCCGAAGACTTCACGGCATCTAAACCTGCCCCCGACTGCTACCTGCTCGGAGCACGCGTGTTCGGTGCCGATATATCAGAGTGTGTGGTGTTTGAAGATGCGTTCACCGGATTGGCGGCTGGCATGGCATCGGGCATCTTCACTATAGGTCTCGCTACAGGCAACACGCCCGAGGCGATACGCGACAAGTGTAACTATGTGATTCCAAACTTCGAGGGCATGAGCTATTCGAAACTACTGACAATACTAAACAAACCATGATTCAATTTCAGTGTGATTACAATCAGACATGCCATCCAGCCATCCTCGATGCGCTGCGTGTCATTGGCATGGAGCAGAACGTAGGTTACGGCTGCGACCTCTATTGTGAGCAGGCTCGTTCTGCAATCAAGTCGGCCATCAACCGGCCCGATGCCGATGTGCATTTCCTCGTGGGTGGCACACAGGCCAACGCCACTGTCATCTCGTCGGTGTTGCGACCATATCAAGGTGTGCTGAGTGCCGACAGCGGACATATCAATGTGCACGAGACGGGTGCCATCGAACATTCCGGCCACAAGGTGCTTGCCCTGCATGCCACCAATGGCAAGATTACAGCACAGCAGATTCAGCAGGCTGTCGATGCCCACTCTGCTGATGAAGGGCCTGAGCACTGTGTGCAGCCGGGAATGGTATATATATCGTTCCCAACCGAGGTGGGTACCATCTATTCGCTGTCCGAACTCGAAGCCATACAAACCGTATGCCATACCAACCATCTGCCACTGTTCATCGACGGAGCAAGGCTCGGCTACGGCCTGTGTTCGCCACAGTGTGATGTTGCACTCACAGATATAGCGCGTCTGGCCGATGTGTTCTACATCGGAGGAACCAAGGTAGGTGCCATGATGGGCGAGGCAGTAGTCATTACGGCTGCCGACCTCAAGCCACACTTCCGCTATCACATAAAGCAGAACGGAGGTATGCTGGCCAAAGGCTGGTTGCTTGGTGTGCAGTTTCTCACGCTGTTCACCGACAACCTCTACCTCCGTATCGCAAAAAACGCCATCGAGCAGGCCATGCGCCTCAAACAGGCACTCATCTCAAAAGGCTACACACTTTATGCCGACAGCCCTACCAACCAGCAGTTTGTAATCCTCACCAACGAGCAGGCACAGAGCCTGAGTAGCCAGTTCCTCTTTGAGCGATGGGCCACAGTCGATGCCACGCATGTTGCCGTAAGATTCTGCACCAGCTGGGCGACTACGGCCAGCGATGTCGATACACTCATCGCAGCTCTTTGAATTACCGGCTTGGCGCTCGGCACCAGCTGAAAGCGCGCTTTCGCACTGCTCCCACTCCGGCCGGCATCAGGAAACCCCTCCGCGAGTGCGCACTCTCGGTCCTGCGACTGCGCACTCTCAGCCATGCGACAGCGCACTCTCGGCCTCGCAAGTGCGCACTCGTGGATAACAGGTCGTAGGGTAGTAAAGCCAAGCCTCATATTGTAAGTTTTGATACAAATGCTTGTAAATGCGCGTCAAACGCATTGCAGTATAGAAAATAAACCTTATCTTTGCACATCAAACAGCTTTTAACATCAAAAAAACAACATTGTATGAAAAACATTACACTACGACATTTCGCCTTGATTGGCGTATGGGGTATGGGACTAAGCCTCTGTGCCCAACCAACCCCGTCAAGCACCCAGGTGCCGGTGGCCGACCGATATGTGTTCCACGGCGGCGGCAATCCGTATCTCCCGCTTTGGGAACATGTACCCGACGGTGAACCACGCGTCTTTGAAGACCCCGACCATCCGGGAAAACTGCGTGCATACATCATCGGCTCGCACGATGTGAGAGCCACCAGCTATTGCGGCCCCGACATACGCATGTGGTCGGCTCCCGTAGAAGACCTCAGCCAGTGGCGCGACGAAGGACCCATATTCACTTACAACATACAAAACCAGTGGGATGTGATGTATGCCCCCGACCTCGTCTGTGTAAAAGACAAGACAGGAAAGAAAACATACTACCTCTATCCCCACAGCCGCGGATGGGGACGGACAGGCATGGTGTGCAAGAGCGACCGTCCTGACGGACCATTCAAACCAATCAATACCGTCGGCGATGGTACGAGGCTGGCCGAGGGCAGTGTCATCGATTTCGACCCATCAACCTTCATAGAAGAAATAACCGACAAAAACGACCCCGACTACGCCGTAGGCTACCGCGCATACTGCTTCTGGGGATTTCAGCGCTCTACGGCAGCCGAACTTGACCAAAACACAATGTACAGCGTACGGCCGGGAACCAGCGCCCACGACTACTTCATTCCCGCAAGTGCACGCTACGGCGTGGTGCGCGACCCCCAAGGCACAGAGTATCCTGCCCTTTACAAAGGACAGAACCCTGGCGAATTCAATTTCTTCGAAGCATCGTCAATACGCAAAGTGGGCAACAAATACGTGATGGTATTCTCGGGCTACAGCGGTCCCGACTACGGACTCGGCAGCACCAACTCGGCACTGCGCTACGCGTTCGGCGACAGTCCGCTCGGTCCATGGCGAAGCGGTGGAGTGCTGGTTGACTCACGAGGAGTCGTCACAAACGAAGATGGCACCAAGCTCGTCACATCCAACTCGGCACACAACACACACGGCTCATTACAGGAAATCAACGGACAGTGGTATGTATTCTACCACAGGCCGCCACGCGGATTCGGCAATGCACGGCAGTCGATGGTGGCACCAGTGAAGATCACATGGGACGAGAAACCAGTGGCTGAAGGCGGAACACTCGTCATCCGCGGCTACGACCCATACGCAAAAGATGAAACCTGGACAGCCAAGGCAACCGACGGAAACGAATACACAGGTGCAGAAGTCACATCAGAGGGCTTCAACATCTTCGGGCTCAACCCCTACGCCTACTACTCGGCCGGATATGCCTGCTACATGTCAAATCCGGGATGGATGCAAGACACCTGGGACAACTGGGGCAACCAGATGGACCTGACAGGCATCAATGCCGGCGGAATCGTGGGATTCAAATACTTCGGGTTCGAAGGCTTGAAGAAAGACAGCAAAGGCGTAAAGGCATTCGAAGGAGCAAAGAAAGGCAACCAGACCACCGTCAACCTGTTCATCACCCCACGCACCGACAACGCATTCACAATCAAAGTGATGATTGACGGTCCCTATGCCAGTCCGACATGGGGAGGCAAGGAAATAGCACGCTTCAACCTCCCAACAGCATCGGCCAAAACGGCAACAAAACTCAGCTACAACGTGGCTGCATCAGTAGAGGGACTGAAAGGCAAACACGCCATATACCTCGTGGCAGAAGGCGGGCAAGGTGGCGAACCACTGTTCGACCTCAACGGAATAGGCTTCTCGTCGAAGAACATTACCATCAACCAACCAAAGATACCAGTAATGCACATACAGGCAAACGGCACGGAAATCGAACTGCCAAAGACCCCCGTACGTTCTACCAACCAAAACGGGATATGCGACGTGACACGCTATGAAGTGACCATAGACGGACCAATTGCCGACCTTCATGCCACATGCGACAACCCCGACGTGAAGACCGAAGTCGAAATCAAGGGCGACGTAGCATGGGTTACAGGCATATACAACGGACTGAAGAAGATATATACAATCAAGCAAAAATAAATAAAACAACAATTTATCGAATGAAACGACTCATTTTTACAATCAATGCAATGCTTGTGGCACTGTGTGCTGCGGCTCAGGGCTTCGGATTTGGCCAGGGGCAAGCCGACCAAATCGGTTACAAAGACACTTACAAAGATTACTTCACAATCGGTGTGGCAGTCAATAAAAACAACATAAAGACACCCGAACAAGTGGAACTGATCAAGCGTAACTTCAACAGCATCACAGCCGAAAACGACATGAAACCAGGTTCTGTCCACCCACGTCCGGGTGTTTGGAACTGGGATAATGCCGACCGCATTGCCGAATTCTGCCGCCAGAACAACATCAAACTGCGCGGACACTGCCTATGCTGGCACAGCCAGTTCTGCGACTGGATGTTCACCGATGCCAAAGGAAAGCCGGTGACCAAGGAGGTATTCTACGACTCACTGCGTGTTCACATCCATACTGTGGTCAACCGCTATAAGGACATCGTGTATGCATGGGATGTCGTGAACGAAGCCATCAGCGATGGCGGAGGCCAGCAGGGAGGTTTCGGATTCGGGCGTGCACAGCAACAGCAGCCTGCAACTCCCGAATCGAAGTATGGACTGCCGGCATCACACTTCCGTCAGTCGCGCCACTATCAACTCTGTGGCGACGAGTTCATTGCCAAGGCATTCCAGTTTGCACGCGAGGCCGACCCTGACGCCATACTCATATACAACGACTATAATGCAGCCAACCCCGACAAGCGCGACCGCATTTACGACATGGTGAAGGCCATGAAGGCTGCCGGCGTGCCTATCGACGGAATTGGAATGCAAGGCCACTACAACATCTATGGTCCGTCACCTGCCAACATCGAGGCCGCAGTAGAGAAGTACAGCACCATTGTTGACCACATACAAATGACCGAACTCGACATACGCGCCAACGAGGAGATGGGAGGACAGTTACAGTTCAGCCGTGGCGAGAACGTGCAAGTAACCGAGCAGGTGCGCGTGATGCAAGAACACCAGTATGCAGAGTTGTTCAAGATTATGCGCCGTCATAAAGATAAGGTTGATAACGTGACCTTCTGGAACCTCGGCGACCGCGACTCATGGGTGGGTGTGCGCAACTATCCTCTGCCGTTCGACGAAAACTACCGCCCAAAGCGCGTATATCGCATCATCCGCGACTTCGACCCCAAACTCGACAATGCTGTAATCAAAGAAGACTTTGTGCCATCGAGCAAAAACCAGCCTGGACAGCAGTATCCAATGGTCAACTCCCAGGGTTATGCCCGATTTCGCATCAATGCACCGCAGGCACGTTCAGTCATCGTGACACTCGGACTGGGCGGCTCCGGCGGCACGGTGCTCGAAAAGAATGCAGAAGGAGTGTGGGAAGGAACCACTGCCGGACCGATGGACGAAGGTTTCCACTACTATCACCTGCTCATCGACGGAGGTACGTTCAACGACCCGGGTACAGGCAATTTCTTCGGTTCCACACGTTGGGAAAGCGGTATCGAGATACCGGCTCACGACCAAGACTTCTATGCCGAGAAGAACGTGGCTCATGGCAACCTGCAGCAGATTCTGTTCCATTCGCCAAGTACCGACAGCGAGCGCGTGGCATTTGTCTATACACCGCCCACATACGACGGGAAGAAGAAGTTCCCTGTGCTATACCTGCAACATGGTTGGGGCGAAAACGAGACGTCGTGGCCGGTGCAGGGACATGCAAACCTCATCATGGATAACCTCATTGCCGAGGGCAAGTGTCTGCCGTTCATCGTAGTCATGACCTACGGAATGACCAATGACACTCGCATCGGTGGTCTTGGCGGCTTCAACTATAATAAGTTTGAGACAGTACTGGTAGATGAACTTGTGCCTTATGTTGACAGTCACTTCAAGACCCTTGCCGACAAGGCCCACCGTGCCATGGCCGGCCTCTCGATGGGTGGCATGGAAACTCATAACATCACGCTGGCACGTCCCGACACATTCGGTTCGTTCGGTCTGCTTTCAGGCGGCACATACAACTCTAACGAACTGAAGGAGAAGGGGCTTGAGGGCAAGAATGCACCTAAATATATCTTCATGAGTTGTGGCAGCAAGGAAAATCCCGACGGTGTGACAAGAGCCGCCACCGAGCTGAAATCGGCCGGATACAATGCCGAGTCGTATGTATCCGAAGGCACAGCCCACGAGTTCCTTACCTGGCGTCGCAGCCTGTACCAGATGGCTCAGAAACTCTTCAGATGAAGACTGACCTTGCAATGAGTGCGCACTCACGACATCATGAGCACGCACTCGCAGGCCCTCGGGTGCGCAGTCTCGGCCTTGAGAGTGCGCACTCGTTTTCACTTAATCAAACGACCTGTAAAATGAAAGCCTATATTATTATCAGTCTTCTCGGCATGTCGTGTCAACCGGTTTCGGCACAAGCCACAGCCGATGACGACATTCCCGACTATATACTCACTGCAGCCTGCAAGACAACTGCTATGGGTAATCCACTCAGTCCGTGGATGCTCTGTGCCGACCCGACAGCCGTGGAATACGAGGGCCGCTTGTATGTGTATGGCACCAATGACCAGCAAGAATACGAAACGACAGGAAATGCCTCGAACAACACCTACAGCCGCATACGCCAACTTGTGATGTTCTCATCGGAAGACTTGGTCAACTGGACACACCACGGCACCATCGATGTCGGCTCAATATGCACATGGATTGGAACATCGTGGGCTCCATCGATAGCAAGCCGCGTCGAAGCCGACGGACGCACACACTTCTACATGTATTTCACCAACTCGGCCAGCGGCATCGGAGTGATGACGGCCACATCGCCTGTGGGACCTTGGCGCGACCCACTGGGCCATGCACTCATCGACGGACGCACCAGCGGCCGCGGACTCCAGTCTAACATCATCGACCCGGGAGTGGCTATTGACGACGACGGAGTAGGATGGCTGACTTTCGGCGGAGGCGACCCAAACAGCGCAGGGTCAAACCTCATTCCAGGCAACGCACGAATCGTGAAACTGGGAAGCGACATGATTTCGCTTGCAAGCGATATGGTAGAAATACCTGCACCCTATCACTTCGAAGCCAACGAACTCAATATAATTAACGGGAAATTCGTGTTCTCATACAGTTCAAACTGGGGTACACGCAACGACTGGGGACAATACAACTCCTCGCTCGCAGCTCCCGGCACATGCAGCATACCATACATGGTATCTGACGACCCACTCAACCGCGACAGCTGGGTATATAAGGGCGACGTGGCAACCAATCCCGGTACATACGGATTCTCATGGGGCAACAACCACACACACATGCAGAAGTTCCGCGGCAACTGGTATCTGGTGTATCACACCCATTGGCTTGCACAGAAACAAGGCATGAGCGGCGGATATCGCAGCATAGCAATCAATCGGATGGTGGTACAGGAATCGACTGCACGCATATCGAAAGTGACGATGACCACCGCTGGTGCACCAGCACTGAGCAACACCATCGACCCCTATGAATTTGTTCAAGCAGAAATGATAGCCAACAGCGCCGGCATCACCACCGAGAACTATTCAGTGCGCGGCAATACCGTGGTGGCATCAATCGACCCCGGCGACTGGACATACGTGCGTAACATCGACTTCGGAAGCGAAGGGGCCGACTCTATAACCACACGCACGGTAGGTGGAAACGGACAGATTCTGGTGTTTGCCGACCGAACCACGGCCGACCCGATAGCCGTCGTCAATATTGCCACGGCTCATCCGCTCAACACCGTCAAGCTGCGAACCCACCTCACCGGAAAGCACAATCTCTACTTTGTCTTCACCAAGGTGAATGCAAAGATGAGGTTCGACTCATATAAGTTCCATCATGGTTCGGATGCCAATGCAATACACACAATCGACACCACAGATGAGACGGACAGACCGGGCATACGGTCGGTTTACGACCTGCGGGGTACGAAACATGACCGTCTGCAGCCTGGCATCAATATTATCAACGGCATAAAAACTCTTGTGATATGAAACGATTACTATTCACCGTGACCCTCACTACAGCCACCCTATGCCTCCCTGCACAAGACAACACCGAGCGGCTCTGGTATGACAAGCCCGCAACGATATGGCTCGAAGCCCTGCCGTTGGGCAACTCACACATGGGAGCCATGATATATGGTGGAACCGTGACCGAGGAAATACAACTGAACGAGGAAACATTCTGGAGTGGAGGTCCACACAACAACAACTCGTCAACGGCCCTGCAAAACCTGCCTGAAGCCCGTCGCCTCATCTTCGACGGCAAGGAGAAAGAAGCCGAAGACCTCATCAACCGCGAGTTTATCAAGGGACCGCATGGCATGAAATACCTCACCTTGGGAAGCATCAAGGCCACGTTCGACGGATATACCGACTCTGACGTGACAAACTATACGCGCGAGCTGGACCTCACCTCGGCACTCTCCACTGTAGGCTACGAGGCAAAGGGAGTGAAATATGAGCGCGTGGCATTTGCTTCGCTGCCCGACGGAGTGGTGGTGGTGCGCATCAAGGCATCGCAACCGGTCAGTTTCACACTCACACACTCCTGCATCTTCCCAACCACATACTCCACAGCTGCTAACACTGTTACCATAACCATAGACGGAGTGGCACATGAGGGCATTGCTGCCAAGCTGAAAGCCGAGTGTACGTACAGGGTGGAAACCGATGGATTGCAGTCGGTGGAGGATACATCAGATGGCAAAATAGCCCTTAAAGTGAACGGTGCACGCACAGCCACACTCTACATATCGGCTGCTACAAACTATGTGAACTATCATGATGTAAGCGGCAACGCGATGGCACGCAACGCCAAATATATGGCCGATGCGCTTTCATACAAGTATGACAAACTGCTTGCGCGTCATGTCGAGGCCTACTCACGGCAATATAAGCGTGTCAGGCTCCATCTTGCTTCGGGCCTGAACCGCCTGCTGCCTACCGACCGCCGCCTCGACAGTTTCACCGGCAGCGACGATATGGGCATGGTCGCCTTGCTCTTCAACTATGGACGTTATCTGCTCATATCATCATCGCAGCCTGGTGGACAACCGGCTAACTTGCAGGGAGTGTGGAACGACAAACGCGATGCACCGTGGGATTCGAAGTACACCATCAACATCAATGCCGAGATGAACTACTGGCCTGCGGAGGTGTGCAACCTACAGGAGACCAACGTACCGCTCTTCGACATGATACGCGACCTGAGCGAGACGGGTGCCGTTACTGCCAGGCAGATGTATGACTGCGGCGGATGGATGGCACACCACAACACCGACCTCTGGCGAGTGGCCGGACCTGTCGATGGAGCCGCATGGGGCATGTTCCCTAACGGTGGTGCATGGCTTGCTACACACCTATGGCAACACTACCTCTACACGGGCGACAAGCAGTTCCTTGCCCAGTGGTATGAGGTGATAAAGGGTACTGCCGACTTCTACCTCGACTACCTGCAGCGTCATCCGAAGTACGGATGGCTTGTGGCTGTGCCGTCGGTAAGTCCCGAACAGGGGCCTATGGGCAAGGGTACACCGATAACGGCAGGTTGCACCATGGACAACCAGATTGCCTTCGATGCGCTTTCAAGCACACTGCGTGCAGCGCAGATTCTCGGTCGCGACCGTGAATATCAGCAGAAGCTGCAGAGTGCCATTTCACAGTTGCCGCCTATGCAGATAGGCCGTCACCGGCAGTTGCAGGAGTGGCTTGAAGATGGCGACAACCCGAATGACCAACACCGCCATATATCACATCTGTACGGCTTGTACCCGTCAAACCAAATCAGTCCTTACACACATCCCGAGCTTTTTGCCGCTGCCAAGCAGACACTCATTCAGCGTGGCGACATGGCGACGGGATGGAGTCTGGGCTGGAAGATATGTTTCTGGGCACGTATGCTCGATGGCGAACATGCGTTCAAGATACTGGGCAACATGCTGAAACTGCTTCCGTCGGAGCAGGCGAGGGGCAGCGACGGCCGCACTTTCCCTAACCTGTTTGATGCCCATCCGCCGTTCCAAATCGACGGTAACTTCGGTGCAACAGCCGGAATAGCCGAGATGCTGCTGCAGAGCCACGATGGAGCCATACACTTCCTGCCGGCACTGCCTGCGGAATGGAACGAGGGTAGTGTCAGCGGGCTGCTGGCCCGTGGCGGATTTGAGGTTGATATGACATGGAAGAACGCTCAACTGACTTCGGCAACCATACATTCGAAGATAGGCGGTACGGTGCGTCTGCGGTCATATGTACCCTTGAAGGGCAAAGGCCTCATGCCGGCTGTGGGCGACTGTCCGAACCTCCTCATGATGCCGGCCGAGGTGAAGACTCCGCTCGTATCGCCCGAACTGCCAACGACCCCGATAGCCGAGGTACGGAAGGTCTATGAATACGACTTGAAGACCAAGGCCGGAAGTGTATATAAGATCATGCACTGATACATCGACCTGTACGCAGGTAAGTTTTCCCTACAGGATGCCGCCCTACAGCCAACATCTTGTTTGGGTTAGAAATGGCGGAAGGCAAGCAACAGTTTTTGCAGCCTTCCGCCTTTGGTTTGAAATGTCTCATTTCTGCGAGTGCGCAGTCTCGGCCCTTAGAGTGCGCAGTCTCGGCCCTTAGAGTGCGCAGTCTTACAATCAATCTCACAGAACTATTGCTTCTTTTTTCCGCAACAACGTTGTCGCTTGTGGCACACGACAGCATGTTTGACGAGGGATGACTTAAACCCAAATCGGTCATTAGACTGTTTCGCCCTTTTATAACTTTCTTTTTGGCATCTTTTTCACGGCCTTTCAGTCATAATGGAACCCCATTA
>CALGGJ010000007.1 GCA_937915745.1 uncultured Prevotellaceae bacterium
TAAACAATTATAGTTAATCGCCTTCAAATGTGACAACGATTTTCAGAGATAGTCATACTCCATAATTTACTGTTCCCAAACACGCAAAAAAACTCTTTTCCATGAAAAAAAGTGTGGCGAGAAGTCATTTTTATCACATAAATGTTGTGTTTTCACTTTTTTATTTTGTACCTTTGCACACATGGAGGTGTGCAAGGATACATCCTACCCGTATTTCTTGTGCAACCATCGAAAAGCATAATGCTTCCCTGAATCCATGTCCCGACTATAACAATCAATACTAACAATAAAAATAATTTGAAATGAAACAGATTTTACTTTTCTTCGTGTGTGTCGTTCAGGCGACCATATGTCTGCCCTCGCTGAATGCAGCGAGCAAGTATGTATTCACGTTCGACATAGAGCGTGCCATCGATGCCGACGAGCCAAGTGTGTGTGAGGTGAAGCCGGCTCTCGTAAGGAGTCTCATCGGCGTGTCGGCAGCAAACCTAGGCAGCGTACTGCTGAGGGCTACATGGACCAGTTCGACCGGCAAGGACACGTATTTCGAGTCTTCCACCTCTGACGTGAGTACCGAACGCGGACACTGGTTTACCAAGACTGGTATAGCCACAACCAAAGCTAAGAATTATTGCATAAAGGTGGTGTGGAACTCACCGCGCTTCATGGTGTCGCATAATGCCGAGGCCAATGTGGAGGTGGGAAGTACCTACACGGTGAAGGAGGCTATTGTAAACGAAACCGACACCATTGTCTATGTGTTTAACGTGACTATCGGCGCCGAGGGCTCGGCAATGAGCGTGACCGACAACCAACCGGCCGTGATGGGACGTAAAAGCCAGACCGACGGATGGCTCGTAAGACCTGTTGTGAGACGAAACGAGGGCGAGGTGAAGTACGAAAACTTTATATCGGTCAACGCCGGCGACAAGATTACCCTCGGATGTGAGATAATAGACACCGAAGCCTACACGTCGGGCAAATATTCGTGGACAAAACTGTATTGGGACTCCAAACAAAAGAAAGACGGTGCCAAGACACTGCGCTCGTATAAGTCCGACGATTTCGTGCTGACCGAGAATGCCGAATACACCGACGGCGGCATGTACCGCCTCACTGTCCGACTGACCGACAGCGAAGGCAAACTCGTGATAAGGAACTACATGTTCTACGTCGATGTACAGCTGCATCCGGGCGAATTCAAGACCTGGGACTATCACCACCTCTCCTACGACTTCCACACCGAATATCCTACACTGGCACAACCACAAAAGGTACACAACATAAAGAAGAAAGACGGTACGCCCGCCAACCAGTATGTAGGCGAATGGTGGTCGGTGTTCTGGGGCGACAACCTCAATACCGAAGTGGGACAAGTGGGCCGCGACGACGAAATCATAATGAAGGCAGCCAAGAATTTGGTTGACAAATACGAATACGACTTTGCATACATACGCGACTACATGGGTTGGCCTCCCGACCTCAGTGCCCGCCAAGGCTACAAGTCGTTTGTATATATATTCGGTTCAGGACTGGCTAACGACAACACCTCGAACACAGAAAAAGGTGGCTACCAAAGTGCAACCACAGTCGATGGACGTTCGTGGGCTTGCGTATGGGCATCATACTACCCGTTCAGCCGCTTCCGCGACGATGCCGACCAAAAATGGAGCGACGGCGAATATCAACGCGGAGCCATGATACACGAGGGCATACATGCCACATTTGCAGACCTGGGCGCATGTCAAGGCTCATCGTGGTTCCACGAAGGCGGAAACACTTGGTTGCAGGGTCAGGTGTATGCACGGCGCGACGGCCGGTATGGTGATGCAGGATACCTCGACGGCGGACCGTTCCTCGCACCACACATGCCTATCGAATGCTACTCGGGATGGCTGCAAGACGGCTCTTACGGAGGTCCGGCCGCTCAAGGCGTAAATATGTATAACGGTGGACAGCAGGTGTGTACATGGCGCAACTACCTGGGAGGTGTTCAGTATGCCAACGCATTCCCTACAGTTGTGGCCAACGTATGCGGCGACGGAAGTATTCCATGGATTTGGCGATACTGCAAAAACCGAGTACTCGAAACCATGGGCGACTCTCTGGGCGACGAGGCAATGCGCGACGTAATAGTACAATACCGAGCCAAACAAGCACTCTTCGACCTCGGAGGATGGGACAACTCATACCGCTCGGTGACCAACTCATACTTCGGCACTACAGTAAAAGCCGAATGGTCGCCTTACTGGATAAACGTGGCACCATACCGCATCACACCCTACCAAACACTCGAACTCAACGACTCGGCCGGATGGATGGCTCCAGACACCCTGACTAACCCGGGATGGAGTGGCTCTAACATAATACCAATTCATGTGAGCGGAACAGTGGCCAACGTAGAGTTCAGACCCGAAGACACCAACATGCGAGCCCTGCTCTGCTACCGCACAAAGAGCGGTGAATGCTACTACAGCCAGACTGTGAACTGTGGAAACATAAGCATCGACCTAACACCCGGACCTGCAAACGGTGTCGTGTTCTGTGTAGTAATCAATACCGACTACGTATATACCGGCGACACTCAACGCAAACACCACTGGGACTACCGTCTGAGACTTGGAAAAGGAGCACTTCAGACGGCCGACCCTTACATCAAGTGGTTCTACTACGAAAATACCCTGCACGACACTGAATTCGAGACAGGAATAAAGACAGTAGATAACGACTGTGCAGAGATGGTGAACGAAGGCGGAGTGAAAATACTCTCGGGCATGATAAATGCAGGTCAGAACATACAGATAGACCTCGGAGGTATCAATCCGAGCGAAGTGACCGTACGTATGGTAGGTATTTCGGGCGTTGTGGTAGCAGGAGGCCAACTAAATGCCGACGGCTCGCTCACCATACCGGCAGGACTGCCAGGAGGATTGTATGTAGTGACATTTGCTTACGGAAAAAACCGCGATGTATTCAAGATAATAGTAAAATAAAACTCGTCACTCACCCGACGAAAAAAAGCCATGCAGCGCTAACCCTCAGCGCTGCATGGCTTTTACTTTTGCCTTACGTCTAATTCTTATCCCATGACTCAGAACGGAAGGTCGTCTGTCGATTCTGACGGGTCGAACTGTGGCAGAGGATTGGCAGCAGGACTGGCAGCTGGTGCACCAGCTGGTGCATCATTATCCGATACTGCGGGAGCAGGCTGGTCGGCACCTACACGGTCAACCTTCCATGCACGGATGTCGGTAAACCAACGACCCTGATACTCACGTGAATTTATATCAAACGACACGTTTATCTCTTCTCCGACCTGTATGTTTGCCTGGCTTATTTTATCTTCACCAAACAAACTGAAACACATGCGATGAGGAAACTGCTCATGGGTTTCTATCACATATTCCTGAATCATCCAAGGATTACCCGATGACTTCGCTACTCCGCTCCTTGGTTCGAGCACTGCTATAACTCTTCCTGCTAATTCCATTTTGGTATATCTGTTAACTGTATTAATGAATTTGGGTGCGAATTTACGAAAAAAACAGCAGGCGACAATGTTTTTCCTTACAATTCTTTTACTATTTCAAAACTTATGCGTAATTTTGTAGTCCAATTGACACCGAGAGTTAAATTGGCTATACAAAACATACTTTAGACTTTAGACTTAAAAATAAATACATAAGGATATGAAGTTCACTATTTCAAGCACAACATTCTGCAATCGCCTGCAAACACTCAACAAGGTTATTGCAGCAAAAAACTCACTTGCCATCCTTGAGTCAATACTCTTCGACCTTCAAGCAGGTACATTGACTATGACAGCCTCTGACGGTGACATCACCCTCGTCACCACACTCGAGGTAAACTCGGCTGAGGGCAGCGGTAAATTTGCACTCAATGCAGCTCAGATTATCAACGGACTGAAAGAAATATCAGACCAGCCAGTGAAGATAAACATTGGTGAGGCCGACTACAAAGTAACCATCAAATATCAAAACGGTAAATGCGAGTTCATAGGCCAAAGTGGTGAAGAATATCCTATACCAAAGGGTGTAGGCGAATCTACCAGTCAAGTAGAGATAAGCAGTAATGTTTTGCTTGGCGGCATCACTAAATCGTTGTTTGCAACAGCCGAAGACGAACTGCGTCCGGTGATGAACGGTATATACTTCGACATCATGCCCGACAGCATTACATTCGTTGCAAGCGACGGACACAAACTGGTACGCAACCGCAACTTTGCCATCAATGCCAGTCAAGAACCTGCATCGTTCATACTACCTAAAAAACCCGCAAAGACCCTGAAAGACATACTTGTGAAAGACTCGGGCGATGCTATCATCAAATTTGATGATAATTGCGCAGAAATCACAATAGAAAACTTCAAGCTCAGCTGCCAACTCATCGAAGGCAGATATCCTAACTACAACTCAGTTATACCAAAAGACAACCCGTTTAAGGTAAGAATAGACCGACAGTCGCTCATCAGCGCACTGCGACGAGTATTGGTATTTGCCAACACAACCACCAACCTCATTAAGATACGCATATCTACAAACACATTACTCGTATCGTCACAAGACATAGACTACTCTACAGGAGCAGAAGAAAGCATAAACTGTGAATACGACGGCAATACAATGAACATAGGTTTCAAAGGTACATTCCTTATCGACATACTCTCAAGCATTTCGTCGGCTGAAGTAGTGCTCGAACTTGCCGATCCAAGCAGAGCCGGAGTAATAGTACCTGCAGAGCAAGAAGAAAAGTCCGACCTGCTCATGCTGCTCATGCCTATGATGCTCAACGACTGAGATAATTTCATTTAGCATGAAATTAAATATTAAAAGACCTATAGTATTCTTCGATCTTGAGACTACTGGAGTAGATGTAGCAAAGGACCATATTGTGGAACTTTGCTACATCAAGCTTTATCCCGACGGAAACGAAGAATCAAGGACCATGCGAATCAAACCGGTAAATTCGCTCGGTGATACTATACACATACCACACAATACATCCCTGATACACGGAATATACGACGACGATGTAAAAGACTGCCCTACGTTCAAAGAAGTGGCCGAAGAACTCAAAAATGTATTCAGTCAGTGCGACATTGCCGGATACAACTCAAACTACTTTGACGTACCACTGCTTGTAGAAGAATTTTTGAGAGTGGGGATAAATATAGACTTCAACAATACAAAAATGATAGATGTGTGCGTTATATTCAAAAATATGGAACAACGCACACTGTCGGCCGCATATAAGTTCTATTGTAATAAAGAACTCAAAAATGCACACTCTGCACTGGCCGATACACGGGCAACAATTGAGGTACTCGAATCACAATTGTCTATGTATGGCGATTGTCTTAACAACGATGTGTCAAGTCTTTCAGAGTTTACCACAAATAATCATAATATGGATTTTGCAGGGAAAATAATAAAAAATGCAGAAGGTAAGCCTATATTCAACTTCGGCAAGTACAAAGGACAACTCGTGGCCGAGGTACTACACCATGACACAGGATATTACAACTGGATGCTTCAGGGTGATTTTACACTAAACACAAAGCAAGTGCTTAAAAAAATAAAACTTAGCATGTAGATGATAGGAAAATGAGTATTCAGATGATAGTAAATATATTTTATTATGTTAAAAGGCAAACACATAGTTCTCGGTATAACAGGCAGTATAGCCGCCTATAAATCTTGTTTCATAATACGTCTGCTGCGTAAAGCAGGTGCAGAGGTACAGGTAATTATAACACCATCGGGTAAAGAATTTATCACACCACTCACACTCTCCACATTGAGTCAGAATCCTGTCATAAGCAATTTCTTCTCTCAAGACGGAACATGGCACAGTCATATAGATATAGGAATATGGGCCGATGCAATGCTCATCGCACCTGCCACTGCATCTACAATAGGTAAAATGGTAAGTGGGGTAGCCGACAACATGCTTCTTACAACATATCTTTCTATGAAAGCACCTGTATTTATTGCTCCGGCAATGGACCTCGATATGTATAAACATCCATCTACACAGCGTAACCTGGAAACACTACGCTCGTGGGGAAACTATATAATAGAACCTAAAACAGGTTTTTTAGCATCAGGACTTGAGGGCAAGGGACGTATGGAAGAACCAGAGAATATAGTAAAACTGCTTGATGCTAAAATTATATAAATGTCTATTAAGGTTTTATGATTAATCAATAAGTGACACCCTTTTTATATATGAGCATACTTATAACAGCAGGTCCAACCTACGAACGCATCGACCCAGTGAGATTTATAGGTAACTACTCTTCTGGTAAAATGGGTATAGCACTTGCCGAAGAATGTGTGAACCGTGAAATAGATGTTATACTTGTGCTCGGTCCCGTTAATATTACATCACATATATTTAACAACCCACATATAAAAATCATAAATGTAGAGTCGGCCAAACAAATGTATGATGCATGTATGCAGTTTTATCCCCATTGTGAGGGAGCTATATTATGTGCAGCAGTGGCCGACTTTACACCCATATCAGTAGCCGACCATAAAATAAAACGTGAAGGTGATGAACTCATTATACGCCTTAAACCTACAAATGACATTGCTGCCAGTCTTGGCAATATAAAAAAAGAAAATCAACTGCTTGCAGGTTTTGCACTCGAAACCGACGATGAAGAAACAAATGCAAAAGGAAAAATGCAACGAAAGAATTTCGATTTTATTGTACTTAATTCGCTTAACGACGAGGGTGCAGGCTTCCGCCATGATACAAACAAAATTACCATAATAGATAAATATAAAGAATACGAATATCCATTGAAGACAAAGAAAGAATGTGCCAAAGATATCATTGATAAGTATTGTGAAATGTTGAAAACGAGTGGAAAACCAGTAGATAAATAATAAATAACTCATAAGTTATTATACATACCAGGCATTTATACTATAAACTTGCAAGTACTTGTTAAAAAATATAAATATTTATAAACTAAGTTTTCAACTCAACCATTCATTATTAAAAAATTGAAAAACAAATAAATATTAATTTAAAAAAATAGTTATAAACACTTTTGTACTGCAATATATATCATCATAGGATTCTATTAAAAAATAACATATATAATATTTAATCTATTTTTCCTTTCTTATCAATTTCTTTTTTTGTTCTTTTTCTTTTTCCTTTTCTTGAAGCTTTAAAATTTCAGCTTTATTGTCATTAAGATTATCCATAAGGAAATTTAGTTTAGGAAAAGTTTGTACAAATAAATTAAAAAATGGAATTTCAATGTAATTAATAAAGCCTAATTGATTCTGATATATAGTAGTGGTTTCTCTATCGAAAGAACATTTCAATCCTAATTCTTTTTCTTTGTCACCCTGTTGGAAGAATTCTTCCACGACCATCTTTGCCCATTTAAAATATAAATGAAACTTCTTAGTGGGATTGCTTATGTCAGCAGAATGAATTAATAAATTCATATAATCTTGATGATAATCTTTTTCATCGCTTTTTTTATCACTTGTAATTTCTTTCATGAAATCAATAGTTAAATTATGTTTTGTCATATCTGTATATAATACACAAGAAATCATTTCTTTTCTTAATTGGTTATATTTTTCTGTATTTAAACCGGAAAAAATGTTGCATTCTGGATGATCTATAGTTAATTTAAATGACTCAGATATATGCATGTTTTCCAAAATACTAGTGTCATTGTACTTTATGGCCAAGATATTTTTAGTATCTTTTAAGAAGTTATTGTTGACTCCAGGGTGCTTATAATCATGGCAAATGCAACTTAAGAATAAGGCGCACTTAGATAACTGATTTAATTTACATATTTTATTAATTTTACCAGATTTAAAATAGACTAAACAAGATTGGGTGATATCCCCCGCATGCAAATCGGTATGGTATGGGTTCCCCCTATTATATCCATTTGAAATTTTTGTAGTCCAATTTTCAAACATGGAATAATTTATTATATTATTAAATCCAAATCTATTAAATATATAATTGCTTATTAAGACTAGACTTTTTTTATTTGATTTTTTATCTAATTCAAAAATATTAAAGTCTTCTTTTTCTATATTGTTCAACAAAGATAAATTTAAATTAAAATCACTCATACTTAAATTTATATTTACATTTAAATTTTCTTTGTCATTATTGATACTATTTTCTTCATATGTTTTCGTTTCAGTAGAAATATTACCATTGCTTTTTTTCTTTCCACTCATATTCTTGAAAAAGTCAGTTTTTTTGCTATTATCTGAATTTTTCACTTTTTTTGAAAATGAAACAACTTTATTTTTATTAATATTATTAATTGTATCTATAGTTCTAAACTCTTTGACATTAATACTATCAAAATGATTTAAATAATTATGGGAATTTGTGCTGCTGTCATTATTTGAATCATTGCAAGCTTTGAAGCCCAATTCGGACGATGTTTTATTTTTTTCAAATTTTATTGGGACATCATATTTTTTTAGTTTGGATGATATTAAATTAATTTTGTTTATTCTCCTTTCAGTTTTATTCAAGTTGCAACTTGTATTAGCTGAATTTTTATTTTTTGAAGTAATTGAGCTGAATTCATTCATGTTTTCTTTTCTTATAATATTTTCCACTTCCCTAAAATATACTTTATTTTTTTTGCCATTTCTTTCAAAAGGATTATACTCGCCATAATTTAATATAGTAGAGTTATTTAATTCTCTGCCTTTGGCAAACTTCACTTTGTTATTGATTGTTTTTTTATTTTTTTGAGTTTTGCTTTCATATTTAATACTGAACCTGCTATCGTTTTGGTGTTTTGGCTCACTTTTTTTTGTGCTTTTGGATGTGGTGTAACTCGACCCAAGAGGTATCATGTATTTTTCTATGTATTCAATTTCTTTTAATAGCAAGGATAAGGTCTTCATCATGATAAAGCTTTCGTTGACTTCAAAATATGACTTCAATTTTGATAAAATTACTTTAATAAATGAAAATTTATTAATTTTTGTGGTATTATTAGAAAATTTGGTAGATTCTGAGTAATCGCTGGTGAACGTATTTGATTTGCTTATTGAAGATATGTTTGAATTATAAGTATGCTTACATAAGTTGGACAATTCCGGAATTATTTTAAATAATTTTTTTAAATCGTCTAAAGAGTATAATTCAGTTAAGTTGAATTTTGTTTCATATTGAGTGTTATTGTCTTTCATTTGATTCATTAATTTTTTATATACATAAATATTTTTAATTAATATGATAATTTATATTTTTGATTGAAATATTTTTTAGCTTCTTCAAGTAAATCTTTATTTATTTTTCTTTCTTCAATACTCATCTTACTAGGTCTTTCTGCATGTCTTATAGCATAATCCATTTGATTAATTAATTCTTTTTGATATTCAATATGAGCGACTCCTTTTTTAATTTTATCCAAATTTTTTTCATTAATTATTTGCTCAGTATATATAGGTAGATTAATATTATCCATACTTTTCTCATTATTAATTCCAATTAAATAATCAATTTTATAACATATTAAATCTTTATTATTTTCATTAATATCAAAATTATCTTTTTCTAATTTATTCAAATAATCAACTAATATGCATTTATAATTAATAATATTCTTCCTCAATGCAATGAGTTTTTCTTGATTTTCTATTTTCTTTTGTTCCAATTTTTTTTTCTCTTCTCTTTCTTTAAATAAATATATCTCTCCTTTTTTCTTAACAATGGGGTCCACATAATTTTTTCTTTCATTTATTTGATTATCTAAATCATTCAAATATTTTTGATGATTTAATTCCTTTTCTTTCTTTAATTTTGCTTCTTCTTCTTCATATAAAGCTTGTCTATATTTATCTATTAAAGCCCATTCATCATCTTTTGATAAATAATTCAATTCTTTTAAAATTTCTAATTTATTTTTACCTGAATTTAAACGATTCTCTCTGTCAAATTTGGATTTTACAATTAAATCCATCCTTTCTAAGAGGAGTTTATAATCAGGATTTTCAAAATCTAATAATGATTCGAAATCTCTGTAAAAATGATATAAAAAATTTTCAAATGTTAAATTTTTTTCTTGATATAAATCAATGTTTCTAACATATAAATCTGCGTATAATTTTTTCATTAAATTTCTGTTCAAATTTTCTAAGTCTTTGGCTCTTCTCTCAGTTTTGGATGTTTCTACTGATTGATTCAAAGTATTTACTTCTTGTTTGGTTTGTTTCTTTGGATTCATTTTTTAAATTTAAATATTTTTTATCGTTTACATATTCTTTACTACTTAACACTTCTTTACTATCTTCTTTTGCCCTTAACAAAATACTAAAATCTTGCTTTATATCTGCTAGTTTAAACTGCATATCACCACTTTGTCTAGTACCAAATAAATCTCCACTACCTCTTAATTTAAAGTCTTCTTCACTTACTTTAAACCCATCACTAGTTTCAGTTAATACATTTAGTCTTTCTGCTTCTCTATCAGAAATCAACACACAATAACTTTGTAATTCATTTCTTCCTACTCTACCTCTTAGTTGGTGTAGTTGTGATAACCCAAATCTAAAACTATCAAATATAACCATTACAGTAGCGTTTTTAACATCTACACCAACTTCTATTACAGTAGTACTAATTAATATACTAATCTCATTATTTTTATATTTCTCCATTACTTCATCTTTTTCTTTAGAAGACATCTTACCATGTAATATATCAGTCTTACATATTTTAGAAAATGCTCTATCCATCTTATCTTTTAATTCGTATACATTTTCCATATCACTATTTTCTGATGTCTCTATTAATGGAGCAATAACGTATATTTGATGTTTATGTCTTAATTCTTGATATATTAAATCTAATACATCTTTTATTTCTTTCCTTGTCTTGGTTGAATAATAAGTTTGACTTTCATCTTCTAAATTATAATTAAATTCATCTATGACTTGCTCTAAAAAGTCAAAATCTGTTTTTAGTTGATGCTTTAATCTTTTATAACCTTCCAATTCAGAAATTAATTTATTATCAGGGATATCACTGATGTTATTTAGTTTTGAAAGACCCTTTTTAAGTTCTATATACTTCTCTTGTATTTCATTTACCTTTCTCTGAGCATCCAC
>CALGGJ010000008.1 GCA_937915745.1 uncultured Prevotellaceae bacterium
CTGAGGAGCAGCGAGCTTCTGACCCTGGAGGTTGTAGATGCCATCGGTGATGACAGTCTTGCCATCAGTCTCAATAGTCTCGACTGCTGTAACAGGGCTAACCGGGTTAGGGTCTTTCTCTGTACCGATGTAGTAGAGTGCGAAGTTGTCGTAGATTGACCAGTCGTTGTCGTTGATTCTTGCATCTTTCTTCACACCGATACGAATGAATCCGCTCTCATCAACATGAATCTGAACGTAGTTGTTGTAGTATGCCTTGTTTGCAAAATACTTGCTTGCCGGTGTATCGGTAGTGCGGTCGAACCATATCTTAGCTTGCTGCATGGTGTTTGGAACATACAAGCCGGCGCCTGCTTCAACACCCTGACGCCATGTAGAGTCAGACGGCATGGCATATTCGCTACAATAAGCGACTTCTGTTTCCTGGATGTCGTCGCCGGAGATTGCATAGAAGTAAGCCTGAGTCTGTCCGGCCTTACTCTCTGCATTGTAGAGGCTCCAGTCGTTGGTTGACGAGCCATGACGGTAGTAACCCTGTACTACTGCTACATAGTATCCGGCTGGCAGTCCGGTGATGTCCTGATATACGTTGTAGGTCTTGTTGTAGCATTCTGCCTGAGTGGATGTTGCACCACCGGCACCGAATCCTGATGTCCATCCGTGGAAGTCGCCAATGGTATCGAAAGTGGCATTTTCTATTACGGCTGATACGTCAACCGGGTTGGCCACCGTTGCATCGGCCACATCGTCTGGCAGGAGAGCTGACCGATCGACTGCACCCGATATATCAACCGAGAGCCAGTTGATATAAGAGTTGGCTTTGCTGATGAGCTCATTCACCTCTTCGTTATCGAGCGGTGCATTCAACTTATCGTTGATTTCCTCATTGAGTGCTGTAGCCTGTGCCACTACATTTTCGGCTGCTGTGCTGCCATATGCATAGATTGCATCTTCAAGGTTGAATCCTGCCTCGAACAGTTGGTCGCGCAGTGCGTTAGCTTCGGCCAGATAAGTTGCAATAGCCTGTGCCTCGGCAATAATTTCCTCAACCTCTTCGTTGTTCTTGTCGCATTTGTCTAATGTAGTTTCGATAGTATCAATCATATTGGTTGCTTCTGTTGCCTTTTCATAGGTCACTAATGACAGTGCAACCTCGTTCTCCATTATGTTATCGAATATATCAAAGAGCTGTGCATAGAGTTCTACCGACTCCTTCACATACTTCAATGTTTCGTTGGCATCGGCAATTGATGCGATGAGGTTTTCTACGTTACCTTCGTCGTACTTGGCCTGGAGGTCGGCAATAGTTGCCGCTGCCTTTAACTTGGCATCTGCACCGGCTGCTACTTCATCACCTTCGGCATCGACAAATGCGTTGGTGAGGTCGGCAACAAGGCCGTCAACTGTCTCTTTGAATACTGTCACATCGTCGGCTCCGTTGTAGTAGAGGCGGAAGTTGTCGAAGAGTACCCAACTGTCATCTGCCGTGTTTCTGATACCGATAACGATTGAGTCGCCATCCTCGGTCAGCACGAAGTTTATCTTGTTTTCGTAGTTGGACTTATCTACATTGAAGTAGTAGTTGGCTCCTTCCATTCCGTTAGGACAGAAGCCGTAACCCTCGACAAGGTTGTCACCGGCCCATCCGCCCTTGGTGTAGCTCTGAGTTTCCGGATCCCAAGAGAACCCGTCGTAGCCGAAGATTGGGTTAGGCTGGGCTGAAGATAGGATGTTGCAAACCTTCTTCTCAAAGTCGTTGCAGTAAAGCACTGCAGTGATGCCTGTCTCAGGGCCAGTTTCATATTCAGCGACATAACCACCGCTGTTCTCGTGACGAGCGAATGCCTGTACGGTGAGTGTGTAACTACCCTTTGGCAGGTTCCTGACTATCTGCTGGATGTCGAATGTGGCACAATAGACCTCGGCACAACCACCGACGAGTTCCATATCGACGTATGGTTCGCCTGTGTCGTAGTTGATGGCAAGGTTTGTACCCTGTGAGCCTTTGTTTCCACCCCATGCCGGTTTAGAGCCGCTAACCTTGGTCCATCCGCTGAATCTGCTGTCGAATGAAGGGTTGTCGATGAGCAGTGTGATTTCGTCGCCAGCACTCACATTGGCTGTGATGTAGGCAACTATCAGTTTATCCATGAATGTAGGCAATTCAGCAATAGTCAGGCTGTAAGTTTCACCATTCAGTTCAATATCAGACAGAATCTCTTCTACGTTACCGTCGTTGTATCCATCTTCGATGTTCATGAGCACATCACCGAACACCTCGCCCAGTCCTGCGAACGACGTACCTTCGAACCGCTCCTGTTCATATTCACAACGCGTGATTGCTGCAGCCACGATTTCATACTCGCTTATTGATGTAGCAAGTGCATCGGCAGCATCGGTCAGCAGTTTGCTTGCTGCGAGGAAGTCGTTGTCTTCCGACCCTGTGTCGGATGCTTCACGTGCTTTGTCCATTGCATCTTCAAATGCTTCCTTCATGTCTGAATTGGCCATCACGTCATCCAGGTTAGGATATTTAAGTTCGTAGCTTTCAATAGTTGCATCGAGTGCAATCTTGTAAGGGTTGTCTTCTACTGGTCCGAAGTATGTAATCTCGAAGTTGTCGGCAGCGAGCCAGTTGGTGTTGGCATCCTCGGCCATCAGACCGAATGTGATGGTGTCGTTCACACTGATGAATGTGAGTTCGAAATGTTCGGGAGCCTCGTTGCCACTGAAGATCGGCTCACGGAATTCGTACTGTCCGCTCCTTGCGAAGAGATATACGCCCTTTGGTTCACGACTGGAATCCGGCTGATATGTGGCGATAGCATCGCACGCAAATGTGTATTTACCCGATGGCAGTCCGGTGATAACCTGATGTATCGTGCCGTCGGGCAGCACTGCACTTGGAGCCCAAGACTCTATGAACTTGTGCAGATAGCTGTAATAGCCATTGCGGTCGGTGTTTGCATATCCGCGCACCACGGTTCCGTCTGGCAATGTGACGTTGGTGAAGTTACCGGAGTTCTCCTGATAACCAATGTTCTGACCCTGTATGGTAACAGTCCATCCGCTTATGTTACCAAGGTCGAACCGTGGGTTTTCAAGCAGCATAGTACCGTCGCGAGGGTCGTCTTCGGTAGCACCGTCGAGATATACAGCCACGTCAAGACGACGAGCCTGCGACTTGAGGTCGTTGGTCATAGAGTTGATTTCGGCAACGGTCCAGTCGGCTTTTGCCAGCAAGTTGGTGGCGGCGGTAACATCGATGTCAGGATAGTCTTCGATGAGGGTGTTGATGTAGTTGCTCAGTGTAACAGCAGGACTAATCAGAGCGCGTACAGAGTCCATCTCGGCAATTGTTGCATCAGCACTTCCGTAGAAGTCTTTGAAACGGCTGAGATTGATTGCAGGGTCTTTCTCGGCAGCTGAGTTCACAGTCTCTCTCAACGATATGGCCGAGTTGAGTATTGCACGCAGCGAGTCGAACTCGGCAACTGTTGTCTCTGCATTGCTCAGAGCGGGCATGTAGCGGGAGAGGTCGATGCCTTCGAGCGATTTTGCATAGTTCACTCTGTTTTGGAATTCAGCTCCAGGAATGACTGCTGCATACTGCTCGGCTATCTTGGCATATTCTTCTTCCGACACGAGTTGCCACTCGACACAATATTTGTGGCCATCGGGCACATTGCCGGTGTCGAGTTTCCATGCACATGCTCCAGTGAACGAAGCTCCTCCATAAAGGTCGAATCCGAAGTAGCAGTCGGGGTTGTTGAATTGGTTGTAGTCGGGGTTCATGGCGCTACCATAGAAGCGGTAGGTATTGTCGCCCAAATCATCCCAATACCAATAATAGTTGGTTTGGCTTGCATGGTCAACATAGCATGTTCCGTTAGAGTCGAGGAATAGTGTGCGCCATGCATACGATGTACGGTCTGAAGCCCAAGGCTTGATGAGGATTTCGGTGTCGTCGCCCTCGATTTCAGAAACGAAATAAACCTTCAGAGGATTGGTTCCGACACTGGCCTGTGTCTCCCAAGAGTTACCTTGACGGAGGAAAAGGCCCGACTCTTTGTTGTAGAGATAGTAATAGGTTGATGGTTCATAGTCGGTGTTGATATTTGCGGCCAACCCGGTCGAACCGTCAGCATGCTCTATTGTAAGTGTCTCAAACTTCTCCGGCACCGGAAGTGTCCACTGTGCCATAGCTGCAACACTTATCAACAAAGATGCACTAAGAAAAAGTAATCTTTTGTTCATAATAAGTAATTTGAAAGTTAAACGTAAAAATAATTTGTTGTTATTTGTTTGATATTATTGTAAGCCTTTTTTATTTTGTTGTTTATTGCTGACGTGCAAATACACTGGTATTCAATCCCGTCGGTGCAAAGATAGATGTTTTCATTGTACTGACCAAAAGTTTTTGAGAGTTTTTTGCTTTTCTCCACTTATTTTAGCCCAAAGCGGTCATCAGTGTTCGGGTGATGACCGGTTTGTACAATCGAGTAGGAGGAAAATGAAGTAGTTTTCCTCCTACTTCATTTTCCGACCTC
>CALGGJ010000009.1 GCA_937915745.1 uncultured Prevotellaceae bacterium
CGTTCCTTTCCATTCTCTTCCATTCCCTTCTGCTCTGGGCTTGCGAAAGCCCAGATTTAGTATATAGATACGCTCCTGCGGTATTTCATACCTCCGTCGGTATGACACACCCTCCTTGGCGAGGAAACGTCTGATGACAAACCTCTCTGGTTGCAATTTGAATAATGACAAATGTGGCAGTTGCAGTTTAGAATGTCTTTTTTTATAACAAATTAAGGTGTGAGGTGATGCTGTATTTGCAAACAATTCGTAAATTTGCCGTCAGAACAAGCCCGGAGCAGCCGAAAAACATGGCACACGCTGTTATAGACATACATAAGGCCGTGGTACGCAATCCTGCATGGCGTATGGCAGGACCCGTCAGTCTCCGGCTGCTCGATGGAGAGCAGCTGGCCATCGTGGGTGGTAACGGGGCGGGTAAGTCGATGCTGGTGGATATCATTACCGGTGCACACCCCATACTTGAGTGCGGCGACGGGTCGTACATACATTACGACTTTGCACCAAGGGCATCGAAGATGGTGAGCGACAACATACGCTGCATCACATTCGACGATGCCTACGGACCGGTTGATGGACGCTACTACTACCAGATGCGCTACAACCAGGGCGAGATGGGCGACGACTGGCACATAGCCAGGCTGTCGAGTGGTGAGTTGCGACGACATCAGCTGAGGCAGGTGCTCGAGGGGAACCCTCGGGTGCTGATACTCGACAACCCGTTTATCGGACTCGATGTCGAGGCACGGCGTATGCTCGACGACACACTCACACGGCTTACTGCACAGACCGACCTTCAGGTGGTGACCGTACTGTCGAAGACCGACGATATGCCACGGTGTGTGACTCATGTGGTGGAGGTGAGCGAGGGCCGTGTGGGCGAAAAGCAGGAACGCACCGTGTGGGAGCAACTGAGGGCCGACCCGACCGACGATGTGCCCGACACAGATGCCATCGATCGCATGTTCGGCCTGTCTTGTCTGCAGGCAGACTCGTCGGTATGGCCGCATGGCACTGATGCTCACGACACGAACGAAAGCAGACGTGAGAGACCGTCGGTACTCGACTTCCACAACGTGACGATAGCATATGGCGGCCGAAACATATTGGACTCCATCGACTGGACAATACACCAGGGCGAACACTGGGCCCTGACCGGACCCAACGGCAGCGGAAAGAGTACACTGTTGAGCCTGGTGTGTGCCGACAACCCACAGGCATATGCCAACGATATATCCCTCTTTGGCCGGCGTCGTGGCAGCGGAGAGTCTATATGGGATATCAAGCGCAACATAGGATATGTGTCGCCCGAGTTGCACCGGGCTTTTCTGCGCAACTATCCAACCATAGACGTGGTGGCCAGTGGCCTGTATGATGGCATAGGGCTCTACCGACGCAGGCGCCGGGAAGACAACGAACCGTGCCTGTACTGGATGAGGGTGTTTGGTGTAGAACGGTATGCCGACACGTCGTTCCTTAGATTGTCGAGTGGCGAACAGCGGCTCGTGCTGCTGGCGCGGGCTTTCGTTAAGTGGCCGCCTCTGCTCATACTCGACGAGCCGCTGCACGGACTCGACATGAGCAGAAGACTCTACGTGAGGCGAGTAATCGATGCCTATTGCAGGTGCACAGAGCGCACATTGGTGATGGTGACACACTATGCCGACGAATTCCCCAGGTGTATCGACCACGAACTCACCCTCGGGCCTTCGACTGATACCAAAACAAAATAACACAAACAAATGAATATAATTATGAAACGTATTACTCTGACTACACTGTTGCTCTTGCTGACCATCGCACACATGTCGGCCCAGAGCCAATTGCTGCCATCGCTTTCCTACAGCAGCCGGCCGGCTCGTGTGAGCGGCCGGGTAATCAACACTTCGGGCCTGGACCAGCATCCTCTGTCGGTCAACATAGTGACGAATCCGTCGTGGTCAACCGACGAACTGTCGCAGACTGCCGAGGTGGATGCCGACGGACTGTTTGCTGCTGAATTCGACGTGTGTGTAAACTCCAGGACTGCTATCGTCATTGGCGGACAGATGCGCCGCGAGTTCATCATTGTGCCTGGTGGCGAAGTAAAACTCGATATCGACATGCAGACGAAACAGATAAAATGCGACGGACCACTCGCTGCACTCAACAACTCAATGGCAAACTACTACGACGAGTATAATGAACGCAGGCTCAACGCCGAAATCAACGGGCAGGGTATTGCCACGCTGCGAGGCATGACTGTGGCCGATTATGGCAACAAACTCATGCAACTGTACAACGACGGAATGAAACGCCTTGACGACGACCAGAGGCTCAGTCCCGAGTTCCGCGAATACATGACACCGCTCTATCAACTGGTAACCGTGGCCCTCATGACCGGATACGACAAAATACTGAAGTATGCCAACCAGGGACAGGGCGAATACATCCAGCCCGCCGGCTACTACGACCGAGTGAAAGACTGGAACTTCACATCGCGGAACGGATTCCTCTACTCCAACGGAGGTACGGCAGCCGACTACGCACGACAGTTGTCGGCCACTACCGGCGGACAATTCACCGTGCCGGCAAGTTTGTCGGCCCTCACCGCTGCAAGGAAATATGTGGCCAAACTCGAACAACTGACGCCTCTCACTTCCGACGACTTTGCGGCCGTGAAGACCGAATGCCCGGTGTTTGAGAAAATGCTCACTAACCTCAACAACCAGACCAAGGCTCGTGTGGAAGAAAACAACCGCAACCACCTCTTCTCGCACCATGAGTTGTCTGACGGGCTGAAGGGCGAAGACATCTTCAGGGCGATAGTTGCTCCATTCAGAGGCAAAATGGTGCTGGTGGATTTCTGGGCCACATGGTGCGGACCGTGCCGTGCAGCAATGGAAACCATCAAGCCGCTGAAGGAAGAGCTATGGGACAAGGTGGCATTCGTGTATGTGACGGGCGAGACAAGTCCGCAGGCATTGTGGAACAAGATGGCACCCGACATACATGGCGATCACTACTATGTGACGGCTGCACAGTGGGACACCCTGCTGCGGCAGTTCGGTGTTCAGGGCATTCCGGCCTATGTGGTGGTTGACAAGGCTGGCAACGTAGTGACCAAACACATCGGATACCCGGGCAACGACGTCATACGTGAGGAAATAAACAAATAGGCATAACAACTGATACAAACTATGAAACAAAAAGTAATGATGATGCTCGCCTGCCTGTGTGTGGGTATGAGTGCAGAAGCCAAAGACCGCCTGTCGATAATTCCCGACATAGCTTACAGCAACAGCCCTGCCCGGGTGAAGGGCGTGATAAAGGGATATACCACAACCCATAAGGAGGCTGTGATCCTGAAGTACATGCCCTTTGGCGGCTCGACCGACGAAGAGGTAAATGCCGCCATCTCTGCTATGTCGCCAGACAAGGCCGGTGACGGCACGTTTGAATTTGAGATTACGAACCTCTTCACCGACCGTGTCACACTGTCGTTCCGCGACAAGTCTGTCATCTTCGTGCTTGTGCCTGGCGAAGAAACCACTATAACCATCGACATGAAACTGCTATACGACGAGCATGCGAAGAAGCCCGCAATCACTTTTGGCGGCAGCATGGCCGATTTCAACACCGACTTTGCCAAATATGTGGGTGAATACGACTCGACCAAACCGTTTGCAGCGCTGGTGGGCAATGCAGCTACCGAACTGGTGCAGACACTCACCCCCGAACAATACAAGACGCGTCTGCTCGGCACATATCAGGAAGCGGCAAGGGCTCTCAACGCCGACAAGCGTATATCGGGGGCATTCAAGCAATATGTAAACTCGACTTACCAGTATGTCGTTCTGTACAACCTATTCAATTTCTCAAGAAGAAAGCAACTGGCAACGCAGTCAACCGCTGATGTGGCTGTCCCCGACGACTATTTTGCCGAGATGGAAGAATGGCAGCCGTTTGCCGACAACGGTATGTTGTATGCTTTCGGTTCGGCATCACAGACAGCAACGTACGCCACATTCATGGGTAACGTCACCATAGGCCGGCCATTCGACATACCAAAGGCATTAGAACAACTCATGGTGGCAACTGCGTGTATGAGCGACGTGAGAAACAACATACCGCTCAAAGACGAACAGGTGGCTGCATTGGAAAGCAAGTGTCCTGTACTGAAAGATGGTGTGCTGAAAGAGAATGCTGCTCTGTTGGCACATATTGAGGAAAACCGCAGGAACCCGCAGTTCTTCGTGAAGGACTTCGACCCATCGCTGCAAGGCGAGGATATATTTAAGGCTCTCGTCACACCGTACAAGGGCAAACCACTCTTGGTTGACTTCTGGGCAACGTGGTGCGGACCGTGTAAGGCTGCCATGAAGACCATCATGCCATTGAAGGAAGAACTTAAGGGCAAGGTAAACTTCATATACGTCACCGGACCTACCAGCCCTAAAGAGGCGTGGGAAGCCCAAATACCCGACATACACGGCGACCACTACTATGTGACCGACGAGCAATACTCGGCACTGCTGGGGCAGTTTGAAAGCCAGGGAATTCCTACATACGTTGTGGTTGACAAAGAAGGAGGCATCGTGGCCAAGCATATCGGATATCCGGGTAACGATATAATAAAATCAGATTTAAGCAAATGAAAATACTCTATTTCCATGGTTTTGCCTCGTCGGGCGCAACAGGTACTGCCGAGTTCCTGCGTAAACTGATGCCCGAGATGGAGGTCATCTCGCCCGACATACCGGTTGACCCCGTTGAGGCCCTGCCCTATCTACGCCAGTTGTGTGAGCAGTCGAAGCCCGACCTCATTATCGGAACATCGATGGGTGCCATGTATGCCCAGCAGATGTATGGTTACAAGAAAATACTTGTCAATCCGGCATTCAACATGTCGGCCATGTCGAAGGTGCTTAAGACAGGCGAACATAAGTTTCTCAATGGTCGCAAAGACGGGCAGAAGACTTTCAGGATTACGAAAGACATCATACAGCACCACAACCAGATGGAGCGTCAGCAGTTTAAGGGTATCACCGAGTTCGACCGCGTGAACACCTACGGGCTGTTTGGCATACACGACAATACCGTGAATACCTACGACCTCTTCAAGAAACATTACACTAATGCTCAACGCTTCGACGGCGAGCATCATCTCAACGAGAAAGCCCTGCGCCAGGCAGTGGTGCCGCTGGCCAGGCAGATACTGGGCCTTCAGTAAGGCTCCCGTCCCGGGTCGGAGGCGGATAAACCACCGGAGCGGGAGGATGGCTGATTATCAACTAAAACCATTAATTTGTATATGCTCATCATCGGAATCGCAGGTGGTACAGGCAGCGGAAAGACCACCGTAGTAAACAAAATCATTGAGGCACTGCCCGAAGGTAGCGTGGCAGTCATTCCACAGGACTCTTATTATAACGACCAGAGCGACCTCCCGCTCGAAGTGCGCAAGCAGACCAATTTCGACCATCCTAATGCCTTCGACTGGACTTTGCTGTCGCACCAGATAGAAGAACTGAAGGCCGGACGTGCCGTAGAGCAACCTACATACTCTTATATCACGTGCACGCGCCTGAGCGAGACAGTACATGTAGAACCCAAGGAAGTAATCATAGTAGAGGGCATCATGAGCCTGTACGACAAAAGCCTGCGCGACCAGATGGACCTGAAAATCTATGTCGATGCAGGTGCCGACGAGCGGCTGCTGCGTGTGATTGTGCGTGATATGGCAGAGCGTGGACATCCGCTCGACATGCTCGTAAACAAATATCGCAATGTGCTGAAACCCATGCACGACGAGTTTATAGAGCCAACCAAACAATACGCCGACATTATAATACCTAACGGAGGCCATAATGAGCAGGCCATCGTGATGTTGCGCAAATACATCACCGGCCAGTTGCGTGAACTGAGCGAGGTGAAACGTGCACAGGGTAAGTGATGTTTGAACACAGTTTTTTATGAGTCCGCACTCGCAGCCCCGAAAGTCCGCACTCACGACCCCGAGACTCCGCACTCGCAGGCCATGAAGTCCGCCAAGGGATTTTGTCATTTGGGGGGATAGGATGAGCAGCAAATACATTTTCTTGTGTCGTTAGATACAGAAAATCGCAAAATTGTTTTGCCATATAAAAACTTTGTCGTAACTTTGAAACCACTAAATGCATGTTGAATCCCTTTAAATATTTCGGCAGAATTATAATTCACTTAATCATTTACTAAAAAACAATTACTCTATGAAGAAAACAATTACACTTGTACTGACGCTGGTTGCAGCACTGTTTGCAGCCAATGTCTATGCAACCGAATTCAATGGTAGCACCGATCAGTATCCGCAGACCACTTATGCTACCGAGAATGTCACATTCAGTCTGGCAGCGGTCGCAGAGGCTCTTTCAACCGATGCCGCAACGCTCGGTGCAGCCCTGGACAGTCGCACGGCCGTTCTGTCAATCGAGTACGGTGATGGCGAGTCATCGTCCGATTATACGACCAATACCACAGGTTTTTGGATGACCGGTGAAGGTGCCCGTACCACTTGGGGCTCGGGCGAGGCTGCATGGTATGCCGACATGTATTATTCAGTCGAAGACGACGAAATAGGCTTTGAAGTCGGACAGTATCCTAATGTACTCAAGACAGGCGACACTCAGTCGGCACATTTCGTACTTACGTATGGAGAATCGTCAGTCGATTTTAACATCACACTCAATGTGGTTGCAATTCCGGAATTCTCAACCAGGGTCATTGCACAATTGCAGGTAGTAAAAACCGTTGAGGTAAATGTGGTTCAGGATGCACGCTCAACATCTGCAGCCGATGACATCGAGGTGGATATTGAAGACGCTACATCGCTGCTCGGATTTACAGAAGACGAACTCGCTTCGTTCCTGGGCTTTATCATACACGCCGAATCATACGATAAGGAAACTGACAGCAAGTCGGACACCGTTGCAGTGGCTTCCGATTATTCCGACCCTACATTCCAGCTGATGACTGTCATGGATGACACTACAGGCGAAGAAAGTCCGGAGTGTGTAAATGGTACAGATGTGGCCTACACCAAATTCTATGTAAACAAATTTTCGTATGCTGACGGCAAGCTGAAGTTCTCGCTCTACCAGCGCGCAAATGCATTGGAGTCGGGCGATAAATACTACACAAGCCTCTATCTGCTGAAAGATGGAAAAGCATACGTCATCAAAATAGCCCTCATCATCACCGACCACATTGTCGTAGCACCATCGAACATGACAAAAGTTGGCGAACAGACATTCCAGTATGAGTATGTGACCGACAACAGCAGTGCAGAGAACTATATTGCATCGATGGCAAAACAACGCTATACAATCGACATGTCAACCATACTCGCTGCATTCCCTGAGGGAGTGACAACAGCCGACCTCATCTACATGGCAACTGCCGATCAGGAGACAGGCGAGCTGACCGACGAACTCACTTCATCAGACGGATTCTACATGGATTGGGACGGCACGGTATGTTCATGGGGTGCCTCATCCATGAAGTGCAAGGTAGGCTACAGCGGCTCAAGCCAGTATGTAAACTTTGCTTACACAGGCTCGGCTCCGGAGGACGGTGCACATCTTGATGCATCGGTATATCTAGTATATCAGAACAAATACTACTACGAGTTCAAGATGGACATCACACTCATAAGCACCCCGCCTGCACCAGAGTATGTAGAAGTGGCAAATCCACAAGACTACCTTGATGATGGCAAGACCATCTACACCTACGACGAGGCAACCGACGAATATACTCAGGCCACATCGGTGGTTGATGGCGTTGCATACTATGTGCTGAAAACCGACTATGTAGAGCCGGAACCTGAATACACGTTCGAAACATGTGAGACAGTGACAGAAATCGAGACCGACATCGAGCTGGTACTCTGCGGTTCGACACGTACTCTGTCGCGCTACAAGATAGAAAACGGTGTGCAGGTTGACGACGCGCGTAACATCGTGAGCGACCTTGATGCCAGCTTCCTTACCGAAAAAATCGGTACAAGCAGCCCTGACTACTACGTACCAGTGCAGGGAACCGCCACCGACGGCAGCGACTCAATCTACTACAAAATAGCCGACTCACCATTCAGCAGCCAGTCGCTTTCGGGTAACAACGGCGGTGCATGGCTCACGAAGGAAGGCTACAACGGTGCATGGGGTTCAGCCGCACCAATCGGCTTCTCATATCTCAATTCGCAGATAGAGTGGTGGAAGCATTCTGCAGACGACTTCGAAGAATATGAGGAGAACACCGTACACTTCTACGTAGTCAACATGAAGACCGGCAAGAAGATTAAATATATATTCAACATCACGTGGGTAAGCAGCCTCAGCAGCGTAGAGGCAGTGGGCGAAACAGACGTTGTGCTTGCATGCCGCGGAGACGGCGACGAGGCCTCCAGCCTCGCATTCGACCTCTCAGACGTGGCCGAAGCCCTCGGTGCATCTGTCGAGGAACTCGAGAATGCAGCTACATGGTATGGTTTGAATCAGAACAACCGTCCTACAGTAGTACTCAACAGTAGCTACTACTACGACGAACTCGATGGATTCAAGTTCAATGCCGATGGTAAGTTCATCTCTGAAGACGAAAGCGACCTCGTTTATTTCGTCAACTATGACTTCGAAGAGAGCGTATTTACGGCATACGTAATCGATGATATCAACATCGAGAACACTTACACCACCACACTCTACCTTGAATACGAAGGCAAGCGCTACCAGTTTAATGTGGTTGTAACTCCTGATCCTGACTCTTATGTGCCAGATGCAATCAATGCTGTTGCTACCGACACCGCATCGTCGTCTGCAGTTTACAACCTGGCAGGTCAGCGCCTCACAGCAACTCAGAAGGGTCTCAACATCGTTGGAGGCCGCAAGGTACTGGTGAAGTAATCAACACACCCCGACGGTTCCTGTCCGTATAAAGGTAAGCAGGTCGCGACATCGTGTCGCGACCTGCTTGTGTGTTTATGTGCGTAGTGTAGGTTTATGTGCGTAGTGTAGGTCTGCCTTACTTCAGTTTTGTCTTCTTCAGCTGTTCGCGGAATGCATCGGCAATGTTCTGCGGACTGAGGTCGGTACCCGATTCTTGTACTATTTTCACTGCGTTGTAGTATGCATATCCCATGCCTGAAGTCACTATGCTTGCAGTTACGGCACTGATTGTACCTCCGACTATGGTTCCTGCTTCGGGTATCAGCTTGATAAGGCCGCGTGCTACTGCACGTCCGGTCATTGTTGCGCCCAGCACTCCTGCTGCACTCGATACGAGCGTGGTCAGGAAGGTCTTGTCGGTTTCTATCTTCATGACCTTGCTTATGCTGGCAATCATGCCGATTTGTACGGGTGCGAGCAGAACGGCATCGCTGAATGGTATAGGTGTGGCACCTATTGCGGCAGCACTTGTGGCTGCAACGGCGATTACTTTGTCAACCGCACGCTTGGTAATTTGGTCGTTTACTTTCTGTGCAGCGGCCAGGGCCGCCTTGGCTACGTCGGGCACTATCTCGTAGGTGTGTTCGATGAGTTGGTCGAGCCCGAAGGCTGGGATGGTGCCTATTGGGGTTTCGTATGGCAGTGCGAGCACGCGGATTACGTTGGTAGCTGCGTGGCATTCGTTTTTCACTATGTTGTAGAATTCGGGGTTGGTATCTACTGTTTTGGTCAGTACCACCACCACTGGAATGTCTTTGGCCAGTTCGCTTATGAATTCGCTCTCGGCATGTTCGAGGCGTTTGCCGTCGTTTGAGATGCAAAACCATGCCAGGTGAATCTGCCCGGAGGGGTCGCCTGCCTGCTTGCGCTTGGATATTTCGCCTTTCAGCTCTTTTATCACGTCGCGGTAGTTGCCGAGTTCGAAGCCTTTTGTGTCGAATATATGTACTGGTTCGCCGCTTTTCGAATATTCTTTCATGTGTTGGGTGACTGAGTATCCTACGCCTGTCTCGGCCAGGTTGCCCTTGAAGACTGCGTTAATCAGGGTGCTTTTGCCAACACCGGTCTTGCCTGCAATCAGTATGTTTGCATGGCCTATCTTCTCGATGGCATCGTCGATGATTTGCTTTATGTTCAGTGCCTTGGCATTTTTGGCGGCCTCGGTCAGGTTGTCTATCGCGGCTGGATTCTTGGTCACATCCTTTACCGTCTTGATTATGTTGAGTAAGTTGCCCATATGTGATATGTTTTGTTCCGACCGCAAAGATAGGGATTTTAGATGAAAGGTGTATAATGTTTTGCCTGCAATTTGATGGCTATTGAGTTTTTTTGACGCTGATTGTGGCTTTTTTACCGATAAAAAACTGCAAATTGCTTATACCGTTCTGACTTTGTTCCAAGCAAACAAAACTCATGCTTAAATACGGAAACGGCTGTGCCAACAGGGGAAAACTGTTGAGGATGCGGAGGAATTCTTTAATTTGTGTGGCAATTTTAATAATTTCTGCCCAGAATTTATTAAAATTGAGCGGGAATTTATTAAATTTGCACCACGATTTTAAGAATTTGTGTGTACTCGCATACAAATCCGTGTATGCTTGCAACTGGATTTGTGTGGCGGTGTGGCAAATTTCTTCAGTTGGTGCGTAGTTATTTCTATATCGTGTGCGTCAAATGAGCAAACCGATAACAAACCAAGACAAAGAGGACAGACAATGAGACCCGGCGACAGAGAGTTTGCCAACATAGTGAGGCAGTATAAGAGTACCATATACACGGTGTGCTACATGTTCTCGAAGGATGAGGACGAGGTGGCCGACATGTTCCAGGAGGTGTTGGTCAACCTGTGGAAGGGCTACGGTAAATTCCGTGGCGAGAGCAGCCTCAATACATGGATATATCGTGTGAGCCTCAATACGTGTATATCGGCCGACCGCAAACGCAAGCGCATAGGCCGTCATGCCGAACTCGACATGGAGGCCAACCTCTACGAAGACAACGATCAAGACACGCGGCAGATACGTCAGCTCTACGAGCGAATCGGCCGCCTCGGGGTCATCGACCGTGCCATCGTCCTGTTGTGGCTCGACAATTTGAGCTACGAGGAGATAGGTCAAATCATTGGCATTTCCACAAAAAACGTATCGGTGAAACTGGTAAGGATACGCGAACAGCTGAAACAAATGAAGTGAAGACTATGGAACAGAATACAGACAACAGCCAACTCGACGAGATGCGCCGCCAGATGGCAGTGCTGAAAGAGAAACTCGAAAAAGAAGAAATCATGTCCGACCGCTTGCTGCGCAGCACCATGCAAAGTCAGGTACGCAGCATACGCCGCCGTGCCAACCTGAGCATCGTGGGTGCGGTATGTGTGCTGACCGTCGGGCCCCTGGCCTTCAGCGGTCTGGGGGCATCGGCCATCTTCATAGTCGTCACGTCGCTCATGATGCTTGTGATGATGGTACTCACAGCCGTGATACACAGCCGCCTGAAGGAGGCCGACGTACGCGATGGCGAACTGCTGGCCGTTGCACGCAATGCGAGGCGTCTGAAGAACGACTACCGCCACTGGCGAAACATCGGAATACCACTAAGCATAATATGGCTGGCATGGCTCGTGGCAGAAGTGATGCAGCACCACCCCGACCCGAAAGACAGCCTCATCATCATAGCACCAATAGTCGTGGCAGGCATCATAGGATGTATTCTGGGACAGATGCGACACAGAAACCTGGTGGGAGCACTCGACGACATAATACGACAGATAGAAGAGAAATAAGAGGGGGGAGTGAAACCAATCTTGTCTCCCTCTGTCCCCCACAGGGAGACGACGGAGGGATTACGGGGGAATGACCGGAGCGAAGCCGTGTGGACCATGCGTCAACGGGCTGCTCATAAATGCGAGAAACAAAGCAAAACAGGGGCTTTCATACACTTTTTTCATCAAACAATACACCTATATTATATATTATGAAAAGTTTTTCGTAACTTTGCGGCTACTTAATACACGAAACAGCAATAGCCACATCATGAAACAAATGCTGATCTTCATCGCAGCCGCACTGCTCACCTTCTGCACTGTCGAGGCCAGGCAGGAGATACCATTTATCGATGCAGCACCGTTCGACACCATAGTAGATGGTAAGCAAATCAAGCTCTACACCATTACAAACGGCACCGTGGGTGCACAGGTAACCAATTTCGGAGCATTCGTCGTAAGCATCTTTGCCCCCGACCGCAACGGACAATATGCCAACCTCGTCACTTCATACAGCAACATACGCCAATACCTGCGATACAACCTGGGACAGGTCGGTCCGGCTGTGGGACGATATGCCAACCGTATATCGGGCGCACAGTTCACGCTCGACGATAAGACCTACCAACTGACTCGCAACAACGGACGCCATACATTGCACAGCGGTAACAACGGATTCGACCATACTATATGGGACGTTGTAAGCAACAGCCAGGACAGGCTGGTACTCAAGTGCGTATCGGCCGATGGTACCGACGGATTTCCAGGGACACTCGTCACCATACTCACCTATACAATAACAAGCGACGGAGGACTCAGCGTCGAATACGAAGCCACAACCGACAAGCCTACCGTGGTGAGCACAACCACACACTCATACTTCAACCTCAACGGAGCCGGCAACGGCGACATACTGGGCCACCAACTGCAGATAATGGCCGACCAAACCACCGAGGCCGACCGCGAACTCATACCTACCGGCAAGCTCATTCCGGTGGAAGGCACACCTTTCGACTTCCGCAAACCCGTAACACTGTCAGAACGGCAAATAGCAGTACAGGGGTCCGGCTTCGGCTTCGGACAGCGCATGGAGATACCCGAAGGCAAGGTACGGCAATACGACATCAACTTCTGCCTCAACCACACCGACCCGAAGAAAGTAGAGAAGGTGGCCGAAGTATATGCACCCGAGTCGGGACGAGTGATGGAAGTGTGGAACAACCATCCCGGACTTCAACTCTACACCGGGGCACGCACCGCAATCGCATTGGAGTCGCAGATGTATCCCGACACACCCAACCGACCGGAATTCCCGTCGGCACGACTCGACCCCGGGCAGAAATACCAACACACCTGCATATATAAATTCAGCATCAGATGATACAGATTTACTGTAAAAACAGCCAGACATCAAAAAGTGTGGCCGAGGGAGCCACACTGCTCGACCTCATCGGCGAGTTCAACCTGCCGCAGCCATACACATTCGTAGCAGCCAAGGTAAACAACGTGGTGCAGGGACTGAAGTTCCGTGTATATCAAAATCGTGATGTGGAATATATCGACATACGCGACCACAGTGCCATGAGGGTATATAACCGCTCGCTATGTTTCGTGATGGCAAAAGCCGCACACGACCTCTTCCCCGACTTCCGCATCTACATCGAACACCCCATTTCCAACGGACTGTTCTGCAGCGTGAAGAAACCCGACGGACGAAACATAAGCCGTGGCGAAATAAAACGTATCACCCAGCGTATGCAGGAAATCATAGACAAAGACACACCATTCCGACGCAGCGAGGTCCAGACACCCGAGGCAATACGCATATTCCGCGACCGTGGATACGACGACAAGGTGAAACTGCTGGAAACCAGCGGACAAGTATATGTAGATTACTACACACTCAGCGACTATGTGGATTATTTCTACGGACGCATCCTGCCATCAGCAGGCTACCTCACTGTATGGGGACTCAAGCCTTATCATGGCGGAATGCTGTTGCAAATGCCCGACCCGCATCAGCCAGAAAAACTCGCTCCATTCATCGACCAACCAAAGACATTCGCAATGTTCTCGGAAAATCTGAGGTGGAACCTCATAATGCGCCTCAACAATGTAGGAGATGTAAACCAAGCCTGCCTCTCGGGAAATGCAAGCGAACTCATTCAGGTGTCGGAGGCATTGCAGGAAAAAAAGATAGTACAGATAGCCGAAGAGATAGAACGCAGGACCGCAAGCGAGACACCACTGCGCATCGTGCTTATATCAGGACCATCGTCGAGCGGTAAGACAACATTCTGTAAACGACTGAGCGTACAACTGAAAGCCTGCGGATTGAGGCCAATATCAATGTCAACCGACGACTACTTCGTCAACCGTGTAGATACACCACTGCTACCTAACGGACAATACGACTTCGACAACTTCGACACCGTTGACCACGATGCACTGCAAGCCGATATCGTTCGTATGCTACGTGGCGAGACCGTGGAAGTGCCCGAATACAACTTCCGTACCGGAATACGCGAATACAACGGCAAGAAAATGAAACTGGGTAAGAGCACCGTGTTGCTGGTAGAAGGCATACACGCCCTCAATCCACGACTGACCGACCAGATTCCTGCCGAAAGCAAATTCAAGATTTTCATATCGACACTCACCAGCATCAGCCTCGACAATCACAACTACATACCACCATCCGACAACCGACTCCTGCGCCGCATAGTGCGCGACTACAACAAAGGCGCATTCTCGGCACGCGAGTCGATAAAGCAATGGCCAAACGTGTGCGAGGCGGAATTCAAATGGATATATCCTTATCAGGAAGAAGCCGACGTGATGTTCAATTCAGCACTACTCATCGAGTTTGCAGTAATGCGCAACCACGCTGAGCCAATACTGGCCAGCGTGCCAAAGAACTGTCCGGAATACTGCGAGGCACACCGACTGCTGAAGTTCATACACTACTTCACACCAGTACCCGATAATGAAATACCTCCTACAAGTCTCTTGCGCGAATTCCTTGGAGGCAGTTCGTTCACGTATTAAGGGGGGAACCTCACAGACAAGCGACAACCAGCAACTAACTGCTTTTCCAGGCAGGCAGCCAAATACATCATGTCGAAACTATACTTGTTCAACCCGTCACACGAGATGGCTCTTGCAGCCAATACAGCCCTATATACACCCACCAAGACTGTTGCCAGGATGGAGCGCGACATGTGTAGGTTGCCACTCAAATGGGCTGCACCCGATGATTTTGTACTCACCCCCGACGGCATCATCGACATCAGGGGTAACATCGTACCCCTCTCGGCCGATATGGTACCCGAACCATGGGGATGGAATAAGGCGGTGAAGCGCATATTTCTGAATCTGGGTGTCAGGGAGGAACAGATGCCCACAGATGCCGAGCTTGAGTTGTGGCGCTCGTTTGCCAGCCGACGTTGGGCGGCAGAGTATGCCGAATGGCTCTATGCCAATCAAGATATCCGCAGGTTTCTGGTGGATAATCACATGCATTTTTGCCTGACAACCGACGAATTGACATCATGGATGGCTGAGAATATAGGCCATGAATATATATTGAAGTCTGAGTATTCGAGTAGCGGACGCGGCAACACTATAAACAGGCTGCGTCCGACACCCGTTTTAGCCGACCGCTTTTATGTTAAGACGCTCGATTTTGCGCTTGAGTTTGAAATAAATAAGACCGAGGTGCGCTATCTCGGCCTTTCTGTTTTTCAGGCTTCGCGTCAAGGCCGGTATGAGTTCAACTACCATTTGCCTCAAGCCGAACTGCAACAAATGGTGGTGTCGCATATAAATCCTGATGGTGCAACAGGGCGTATGGCTGATGGTGCAACAGGGCGTATGGCTGATGGTACGACAGGGCGTATAGATGGTACGCCAGCAGGAGCTGGTGGTTTATCGTGCCTTTCACAACTTATTTCCATACATCATGCATTACTTTCAAGACACTTGCTTGGACGCTATCGTGGCTTTGTGGGTATCGATATGCTGGTGACCGACAGGCATCTTGTCCATCCTTGTATTGAGGTGAACTTGCGCATGAACATGGGTGTGGCAGTCTTGCTGGCTAATTAAGATACTTGCCGAAGTCTATAATTATTGGCTTTTGCTCTGTTTTTTTCTGCTTGGAAGGTTTGGGCTGCTTGGCGGTTTTGCCTGAGGTTCGGGTGCTTTTGGTGTTGCTGGATTTTGCCTTGAGTGTGGAGGTGCTGTTGTAGTGGTGGTCTATGGCGGCCATTATATTGTCGTAGGTGTGGTGTGTGGAGGTGGTTGATGGTTCTTGCAGTGCATTGCTTTCGTTGCCGAAGCGGTCGATGGCTGTTACCGCG
Source organism: uncultured Prevotellaceae bacterium (assembly GCA_937915745.1). GTDB lineage: Bacteria > Bacteroidota > Bacteroidia > Bacteroidales > Bacteroidaceae > Colivivens. Next base: position 16,083 of record CALGGJ010000009.1, read on the forward strand.
AAGTAACGTTTGGTTGTTGCTGAGCCTGTTATCGGGAAGTCTGTGTCTTTGATGTGGTGGGCTAACAGGTTTTCGGCTTTATCGGTATCTACAGGGTATTGGTTGCTGCCGTAGATGTTGAAGCTGATGAATGGCCATTGTCCGTATGTTGTAGGGTGGCCGTATTGCCAACTTATGGTACCGGTTTCGTGTCTTAGGTTGTATGGTGTCGGTGGGGCAATGGTGTCGGGCATCCATGTCATGCGTGTCGTGAGTGCAGGGTATGGAAAGAATTCTTTGCTCACGCTGTTGTATATTCCTTTTATGTTTTGTGTAAGGTGGTAGCTGCGATAGAATGCAATGCCTCCTATTCCTGACCCGCGCGCAGCATACATCTCTGCTCTGACATCGTTCAGTTGCCAGCGACCTTCGTGTGGGTCGAGGAAGTATATGCCGAGTCCTGCAGCAATGGGGTGTCCGTAGCTGTTTTCTGCCCAGTCGTAGAGGAATGGGTAGAAGTTGTCGGCAATGAAATACATCATTGGGAAGAGTATGTCTTGTATGTTTTGTCTGAGCCACGCTTGTGGGTCTTGATATACTGCGTTGAAGCAGTCCCATCCTCCTGAACGATATCTGCTCAGATTATTGTATTTCCCGACAGGGCTGCTGCTCAGTTTTACCCATGGCTTTATTGCTTTTACTACATCGTGTACGCGTTCTACGATTCGCGTAATGTTGTTTCGCCGCCATTCTGCTCTTGTCATACCTGTCGATGTGTCGTAGAGGTTGTCATCGTTGAATGCATATGTGCTTTCAGGATACCTGATGTAGTCGAGGCTTATGCCGTCAACGTCGTATCGTTCTACAATTTCTTTGGCTATGCCGGCAATATAGTCGGCCGTGGCTGGTTGTCCTGGTATCATGAATACCTCGCCCCTGGTGGTTTTGCAGAGTGACGGATGGTGTTTCATGACCGACATCGCTCCGTACGAGCGTTGACGGGTGTATGTTCCGAGTGGTATGCTCACGAGCCATGCATGCAGTTCCATGCTGCGTTTGTGGCACTCGTCGATTGCAAATTGCAGGGGGTCGTAGTCTGGTGCGCGTCCGGCACGTCCGGTGATGGCTTCGTCCCATGTCTCGATGTCCGATGGGTATATCACACTGCCGCGTATGCGTGTCTGCAGCAATACGGTGTTTATGTTGGCTTGTTGCAGGCGGTCGAGTATGTTGCGCAGTTCTTGTTTCTGTGCTTCTGTGCTGCGTTCGTTTGTCGCTTTGGTGCGAGGCCAGTCTATTCCTCCGATGGTGGCTATCCACACTGCCCGTTCTTCACGTTTGGGGGATGTGTTGTCCCATAGTTCTTGGGCGTATGAGGGTATGGAAGTAAGCAGAGTTATTATTATGGATATTATCTTGATAGTGTCTTTGTACATACTTATCCTTATATTTAATGCAAAGTTAGTCATTATACGCGAAAAGTGAAAAGTGAAAAGTGAAAACTTGTTGTATAGCTGGTGAATTCATGGGTTGATACATTGTTTTTTTACATTTTACTTTTTACTTTTCGCGTATATTGACTATCTTTGCACAGCGAAAATAACGAATCAACCTACAGGCGTAATGAAGAAATCCCGATGGCTGCCCTTGGTGCTGTTTCTTGCAGGTGCGGCTTTTTACGTGAACTATGGTATTGAGTATAATGCGTGGGTGAAGAACTTGCCGCTCATTATAATCGACTTTGCAATATGTGTGGCGTTGTTTTTTGCTTTGCGCAAGAAGGAAATCATGGAAAAAAACAGAAAATGAATACCGATATGAAGAAACTAATGACAGTAATGCTGCTTGTGATGGTGGCTGTTGGTGCGAAAGCACAATTTGAGAGTGGTACAAAATATGTAGGAGCTTCACTTACCGGACTTAACATGTCGGTGAGCGACAGACACGATTTTGCTGTGGGCGTCAACGTACACGGAGGTTATTTTCTGTCGCGCGACTGGATGGCCGAGGGCATCTTTGGATTCAATAGCTCCAAGCAAGGCCTCGACCGCTTGCTCATAGGAGCCAAGATGCGCTACTACACACGCGAGAACGGGCTCTTCTATGCAGCCGGTTTGCAGTACGTGCACGAGAAGAAGAACTTCAATGACTTACAGCTCACACCCGAACTTGGCTATTGCTATTACCTCAATCATTACATTTCAGTTGAGCCATCAGTATATCTTGACATGAGCCTGACCGACACGGCTCACAAGAGCGAACTTGGTGTCAAGGTAGGTATCGGAATATATTTCTGATATGGTTGCCGGCCGGCAGGCATCAAACCCGATGTGGTTTGAGTGCGCACGCTCGATGCCGTGAGTGCGCACTCGCAGTATAAAGAGTGCGCACTCGCAAGGTCGCGACTGCGCACTCTTATTATTTCTCGGAGCCGGTATAGAAGTCGGTTATGCCAATGATGGCCCGTGTGCATACAGGACAGAAGTCTTCCACTTCGTTAACATTCATTCTGCACAACTCTGCCGGCCGGTAGGCTCCTTTGAGCATGTATCCGGCACCTTCATATACTCCCACAACCTTTGTTTTGGCATTCAAGTCCTCGCGTCTGTCGCCACGCTGTGTGTTGGCAGGACGCTGTGCGCGACCCGACGGGTCGTTGGTGGTGGTCGGAATTGGTGTGCCGGCAGGTATGAGGTCAGCCCACTTCTTGCCGAAGTCTTTCAGTGTGGTTATGTTAGGCTCCCACGGTTCGGTGTCGGCAGGATACCATTCCACGTGGTTGTCACCATAATTGTATTCGTCGGCCAGACCGGCGTATGAGTGTCCGAACTCGTGTACGAGCACCTGCTTGAACGTGGCATGATCGCTCGACGAACACATCCACTGATTATATATACCACCGCCGCCATAGCGTGATGTGTTGATGAGTACAATGATGTGTTCGAACGGCACACAGCTCAAGATGTCGAACAGCCGGTGCACCTTCGATGTGGTGAGGTAGCGGTCGGAGTAAAACGTGTCGTAATGAGCCGACAGTCCCGTGTTGTGCCAGATGCCCCGGCCTGGTTCGCTCGGTCCGCTCTCTATCGACGGATTTGCCACGGCAACAACATTGAAACGGCTCTTGAGCGACTTGAACGGCTCGTGAGAGAAGAGAGCATCGGCTGCACGCTGGCAGTCGTTGTAGAACTTATCCATCTGGTCTGTCGTGTAACCTTCGGCCACAATAGCCAAATCTACACACTTATCGATGTCGCCGCTCTTCACGATATATTTGTGGGGAATGCCGTTTTCGCCTATCGGACGTATGAGTATATCGTTCGGGTCAACATGATGGGTCATCGACGCACACACTTTGTTGTGGTTGTCGGTAAGGGTGACACGAATGTCAACAGCCTTTTTCGGAAACGGAATGTTGTATGCGGCTTCGAAGGCACGGCTCATCTTTGTAGCCTCGGTCTCGTTGAGCCATTCTTGAAATAGGGTAGAGAAGGTGTGTACGTAGATAAGACGCCCCGACTCGTGGTCGAACACGTTGATTTGGGCATTACCCAGGAGATATGTTTCAGCCAGACGTTTCCGGCGTCCTGCCCAGTGTGGTTGCTTATACAGCTGTTCCATCTGAATGTACTGGTGAGCACTGTCACCTCCCAGAATGTAGTCAATACGCAGGGTATTGTCTTCGAAATATTGATCGAAGTCTTGTGCGCAGGTTGCAGTTGCGAATGCCGAAAGCGCGAACACTGCAAGGTGGATTCTGATTAGTTTTTGCAAATTCATTGTCGTTATGTTTTGGTCGTTAAATAGTTTTTAAGGTATCTGCCGGTATGACTCTCATCGCATCCGGCCACATGCTCGGGTGTCCCTTCTGCTACAATATACCCACCGGCTGCACCGCCCTCGGGGCCGAGGTCGATGATGTGGTCGGCACATTTTATCACCTCCATGTTATGTTCGATAATGAGAATGGAGTGCCCGCGCATAATGAGCGACTGGAATGCCGTAAGCAGTTTCTTTATGTCGTGGAAATGGAGGCCGGTGGTCGGTTCGTCGAATATAAACATTGTGGGCCGTGTCTTTTCCTGTCCGAGATAGTATGCCAGCTTCACGCGTTGGTTCTCACCCCCCGAAAGCGTGGATGATGTCTGTCCGAGCTTGATATACCCCAGTCCTACATCCTGCAGGGGTTTCAGCCGCCCCACAATCTTATCCTTCCCATATTGGGAAAAGAACTCTATAGCCATGTTGACGGTCATCTCGAGGATGTCGTGAATGTTTTTGTCGTGAAATTTCACCTCGAGTATATCACTCTTGAACCGCTTGCCATGACACGACTCACATGTCAGCACGAGATCGTTCATAAACTGCATCTCCACGGTCACGGTGCCTTCACCCTTGCATTCGTCGCATCGTCCGCCGTCGGTGTTGAACGAGAAGTATTGTGGCGAATATCCCATTTGCCTGGCCAGTTGCTGTGCCGCCATAAGGCGCCTTATCTCGTCGTAGGCACCTATATAAGTCACAGGATTGCTGCGTGTTGACGTGCCTATAGGGTTCTGGTCAACAAATTCTATTGACTGCACCATGTCGATATCACCTTCGAGTGCGAGGAATTGCCCCGGGCGTTCGCACACACGGTCCATGTGACGCATCATGGCACGGAAGAATATATCGCGCACAAGTGTCGATTTCCCGCTTCCGCTCACTCCTGTAACCACCGTCATCACGTTGAGGGGTATCTTTACATCAATACCCTTCAGGTTGTTTTCGCGAGCCGAGCGTATCATGATGTAGTTGTTCCATGGTCTGCGGCTGTAGGGCACCGGTATCACCTCACGGTGTGTGAGGAAGTCGAGGGTGTGTGATTGTGCTGAAAGGGTGGGGGGTGTGAGTTCGGGTTTCGTGCCATCCTCTATGCTGCCTGCCCATACCACCTGTCCGCCAAGACGTCCGGCATCAGGACCGATGTCTATGATATAGTCGGCAGCACGTATTATGTCTTCGTCATGTTCAACCACAACTACCGTATTGCCCAAATCGCGCAGCTGTTTAAGTACGGCAATGAGTTGCTGCGTGTCGCGGTTGTGGAGGCCAATGCTGGGTTCGTCGAGTATGTATAGGCTGCCAACCAGACTGCTGCCCAGGCTGGTAGAGAGGTTGATGCGTTGGCTCTCACCGCCCGAGAGTGTGTTTGACAGACGCGATAGTGTGAGGTATGACAACCCCACATCTTTGAGAAACTGCAGACGGCTCTTAATCTCAATCAGCAGTCGGCTGGCTATTTCTGTATCGTGCTTGGAAAGTTGCAGGGTGTCGAAGAAGTCGTATAGCTCGTTTACCGGCATTTCCACCAGTTCGGTTATGCTGCGGCCACCCACCTTCACGTAGTTCGCTGCGCGGTGCAGTCGTGTGCAGTGACATGTGGGGCATGTGGCCTTACCGCGGTATCTCGACAGCATCACCCTGTATTGAATCTTATATTGGTTTTCGCGCAGCATGTCGAAAAAGCGGTCGATGCATACCGTGGGTTGAGGCCGATTGGCAGTGGTGGTGCCGTGCCACAGCAAATCTTTCTGTTGGGTAGTAAGGTTGAAGTATGGCTCGAATATAGGAAAGTCGTATTGTGCTGCTTGTCGGCAGAACTCGTCTTTCCACGCACTCATTTTCTCTCCCCTCCAGCATATCACGGCTCCTTCACACACGCTGAGTTCCTGGTTGGGTATTACCAACGACTCGTCGATTCCCATCACTTTGCCGAATCCCTCGCATTCGGGGCAGGCTCCTATTGGCGAGTTGAATGAGAACATATATTCGTTTGGTTCTTCGAATGTAAGTCCGTCGGCCTCGAACTTGAGTGAGAAGTGGTGCAGCTGATTGTCGTCGATGAAACGTATGACGCTTTGTCCCTCGCCCTCGTAGATTGCAGTCTCGCAGGCATCGGTTAGTTGGCTTATCGTGTTCTTGTCGTCGCGCACCTTCATGCGAGCGATGACGAGGTATGTCTTTCCTTCGATGTTTTCGGTAAGGGTGAGTCCTTGTCGTGCGTATGCTTCAATTTGTCCGGCCTCGGTGCGTCCGGCTCTTGGTATGAGCGGACACATCACCATGAATTTCGTGCCTTCGGGCTTGCTTTTCATACATGCGATGACGTCTTCAATGTTGTTTTTCTTCACCTCTGTGCCGCTTATTGGCGAGTAGGTGTGTCCCGCTCTGGCAAAGAGCATTCTCATGTAGTCGTAGATTTCGGTCGAAGTGCCCACGGTGCTTCGTGGGTTTCGGCTTATTACTTTTTGCTCTATGGCGATGGCTGGTGGTATGTTTTCTATGAAGTCGCATTCGGGTTTGCCCATGCGTCCCATGAATTGTCGTGCATAAGTGCTGAGGCTTTCCACGTATCGACGTTGTCCCTCGGCGTATAGTGTGTCGAATGCGAGGCTTGATTTGCCGCTTCCGCTCACTCCTGTGATTACGACAAATTTCCCGTGTGGTATATCGACGTCAATGTTTTTGAGGTTGTTGACTCGTGCGCCTCTTATTTTTATGGTTTCGTTCATAAGAGTGCATCCATCTGTTGTTGTATTTCTTGTGCTCGCTCTGCTGCTACATGTGCGAAGTCGGTCGTCGGGTCGGCATATATGATTGCCCGTGAAGAGTTGACGATGAGTCCGCATTCGTCGGTCATTCCGTATCTGCACACCTCTTCGAGGCTTCCGCCTTGTGCCCCGATGCCTGGTACGAGCAGGAAGTGGTGTGGTACGAAGCGGCGTATTTGTTCAAACATGCGTCCTTGTGTTGCCCCCACGACATACATCATGTTGTCGGCATCGGCCCATTGTTGTGATTTCTGCAGCACTTGTCCGAACAGTGGTGTACCGCCTGTGTCGGTTATGAGTTGGAAGTCGTGGCTTCCGGGGTTGCTGGTCAGGGCCAGCAGGATGACCCATTTGCCGTTGCGGCCGAGGAATGGCGTCACGCTGTCTTGTCCCATATATGGTGCCACAGTCACTGCATCGACGTCCATCTGATCGAAGAAGCATCGTGCATACATGGCCGATGTGTTGCCTATGTCTCCGCGTTTTGCGTCGGCAATGATGAAGTGGTGTGGATAGGTGATGCGCAGGTATGCTATTGTCTGTTCAAGGCTTTGCCATCCTGCCAGTCCTGCACATTCGTAGAAGGCGAGGTTGGGTTTGTATGCAATGCAGTACGGTGCTGTGGCATCGATGATGGCACGGTTGAATGCAAATATGGGGTCGGGTTCCGACAGCAGATGTTTTGGAATCTTGTTTATGTCGGTGTCGAGTCCCACACATAGGAACGTGCGTTTTTTTTGTATCTCGGCTATCAGTTCTTTTCGGGTCATAGTTGTTGTGTGTGTTTGTCAGTTGTCGTCTTCGGCCTCGCGTATTTTCTTTTCTTCTATGAGTTGGAAGTCTTTAGGGCGGAGTACGAAGTTTGAACCCAGGTATTTGTCGCGCACAATTTTGTTTGCAGCCAGTTCGGGTGGGGTGCCTTTGAACAGTATTCGTCCTTCAAACAGGAGGTATGCCCTGTCGGTAATGCATAGTGTTTCTTGTACGTTGTGGTCGGTGATGAGTATTCCGATGTTTCGGTCTTTGAGTTTCCACACTATGTATTGTATGTCCTCCACCGCTATTGGGTCAACTCCGGCAAACGGTTCGTCGAGCATGATGAATTTGGGGTCGATGGCGAGGCATCGTGCAATTTCGCATCGGCGTCGTTCGCCTCCCGATAGTTGGTTGCCTCGGTTCTTGCGCACTTTTTGCAGCCGGAATTCGTTGAGCAGGCTTTCGAGTTTCTCGCGTTGGTAGCTGCGTGGCTTGCCGGTCATCTCGAGCACCGTCATGATGTTGTCTTCCACGCTCATGGTTCTGAACACTGACGCCTCTTGTGCCAGGTATCCCACTCCTTTGCGGGCTCTTACTGCCACGGGATCGTTGGTTATATCCATGTCGCCAATGAATACTTGTCCGCTGTTTGGCACCACAAGTCCTGTCGCCATATAGAACGATGTGGTTTTTCCGGCTCCGTTAGGTCCGAGCAGTCCCACTATTTCGCCTTGGCGCACATGTATCGACACGTCGTTCACAACGGTGCGTTTGCCGTAGGTCTTCATCAGGTGGCGGGTATAGAGGGTCATCCGTTGTTCAGAGTATGCGGGTATTTCTGCATCACCGGCATTGTTGAGGACCGGTCTTCTTGTTTCGTCTGCCATATTGGTTGTGGGTTTATTGAATGCAAAGTTAGTCAATATAAGTGAAAAGATGAAAGTGAAAAGTAAAAAAACGATGCTGCGGCCTCTTATTTCCTGTGCGATGTGTCAAGTTTTAACATTTCACTTTTCAATTTTCGGCTAAAATGCTTACCTTTGCATCCGTATTTTAATAGTGCTAATATGCTTACACTGAAAGGTGCATTGACCGGATTGGGACGTTATGTGCAGCTTATGGGTCGTGTTCACACACGGCCCGACCGCTGGCGCATGTTTTACCGTCAGTATGTGACCGAGATGTTTCAGCTCGGTTACAACTCAATAGGTATTGTGCTCATCATATCGTTTTTCATCGGAGCCGTCATTTGTTTGCAGATAAAACTCAACATCCAGAGTCCATGGATGCCACGCATGGTGGTTGGATATACCACACGCGAAATTATGTTGCTCGAGTTTTCGTCGAGCATCATGTGCTTGATTTTGGCAGGCAAGGTGGGGTCGAACATTGCGTCAGAACTGGGTACAATGCGCATCACTCAGCAAATCGATGCACTCGACATCATGGGAGTAAACTCGGCCAATTACCTCATATTGCCCAAGGTGGCGGGACTGATGACCATCATGCCGATACTCGTCACCTTCAGCGTGGCAGCCGGCATCATCGGAGCCTACTGCACATCGTTCATGGGTACCACCACCGTGCCCGAGCTGAACGAAGGATTCCGCTATTCGTTCAACCAGTGGTTCTTCTGGTGCGGGATAATCAAGGCCGTGGTCTATGCCTTCATCATCACAACCGTATCGGCCTATAAGGGATACACGGTCGAGGGAGGCTCGGTCGAGGTAGGAAAGGCCAGTACCGATGCGGTGGTAACCAGCAGCATTCTCATTTTGTTTGCCGACATATTCCTCACACAGATACTGACATGATAAGAGTTGACCATCTATATAAATCGTTTGGAGACAAAGAGGTGCTGAAGGACATCAGTGCCGTGTTTGATAATGGCAAGGTGAACCTCATCATAGGCCAGAGCGGGTCGGGCAAGACCGTGCTGCTGAAGTGCCTCATCGGCCTGCTGCAACCCGACAGCGGCGAAATCCTCTACGAAGACCGCAACATCCTCACGCTATCGGCCAATGAGATGAAGCGCGCGCGGCAGGAGATCGGTGTGCTGTTCCAAGGCTCGGCGCTGTTCGACTCGATGAACGTGGCCAACAATGTGGCTTTCCCGCTCCGGATGTTCGGCGATATGGCCGACAGCGAAATCGACGACCGCGTGCAGTTCTGTCTGAACCGCGTAGGGCTGAAAGATGCATTGGCCAAGATGCCCAGCGAGCTGTCGGGCGGAATGCAGAAGCGCGTCGCCATCGCCCGCGCCATCGCCCTCAACCCCAAGTACCTCTTCTGCGACGAACCGAACTCCGGCCTCGACCCGCAGACCTCCATCCGCATCGACCAGCTGATTGACGACATCACCAAGGAGTACAACATCACGACCATAGTCAACACGCACGACATGAACTCCGTGCTCGGCATCGGCGACCACATCACCTACCTCTACCAGGGCCGCATCGAGTGGACGGGCACCAAAGACGACATCCTACAGACCCCGTGCCAGCCGCTACGCGACTTTCTCTTCTCGTCGCCCATCCTGAAGAAGTTCCAGCAATAGACAACAATCCCGAAAATTGCCGCAATGACAACTTTCGGGATTATTTTTTTGGTTATAGCCAATGGGGACTTACGAAGCGAAATCCTTCAAATCTTCATCCGCACATTTGAAAGAACACCATTCCGTATCTGGAGTCAAATCCAGAATGTCAAAATCGTCCCTATTCATCGGAAGAGAGAGCAATTTGGTGAATTACGCTTTCGCTGACTCGTAAGCCAAGCGGGCCCGTTCCTTTTCCTCTTCCGACACGGGCGTCGGATGTTCCATGTGCCAACGGAAACGTTCAGCATCCTTGCCCGTCAGAACGGGCGTATCTTTGATTGGTCGTGCCATAGTTATTGATTTTTAATATTTTACGGCGCAAAGTTACAACTCATCCGGCAAAAATCCAAAATATTGAACGGAAGAGCACAATTTCTGCACCTATCCTGACAACTTTCGGGATTATTTTTTTGGTTATGGCCGATG
>CALGGJ010000010.1 GCA_937915745.1 uncultured Prevotellaceae bacterium
CCCGCCGTGTGAGCGGCATTAAGAACCTGCACGACTTCAACTGCGGGCTGAAAGCCTACCGGCGCGATGTGGTGAAAACCATCGAAGTGTATGGCGAGATGCACCGCTACATACCATATCTGGCAAAAAACGCAGGGTTCACACACATAGGCGAGAAACGTGTACACCACCAGGCACGCCAGCACGGCGTGTCAAAGTTCATGGGGTGGAACCGGTTCGTCAACGGATACCTCGACCTCATTTCGCTGTGGTTCATAAGCACCTTCGGACTGAAACCCATGCATGTGTTCGGATTCCTCGGCTCAATCATGTTCCTCCTGGGATTCGTTGCAGCTGCAATCGTAGGGGCATACAAGCTCATAGCCATGTACGGTGGCAACAATCCTGGACTCGTGACCGACTCGCCATACTTCTACATATCGCTGACAACCATGCTCATCGGCACACAACTGTTTGTAGCAGGATTTCTGGGCGACATGATAAGCCGTAACTCACCCGAAAGGAACAACTATCAGGTGGAGAAAACCATATAGAGACACACAACATGAATATCAGGCCGCTCTTAATGCTATCTGCCGTTATAGCACTTGTGTCCGCATCGTGCTCGTCCAACAACTGCCCGTTGGAGAACACCGTGCTGTGCAATTACTACTTCTACGACATGGACGGCACCCCGATAACCTACACCGAGCCCATCACCATCACCACACTCATGCCAGGCACACAAACCCTGTATAAGTATCGCAAGTTGGGATACACTACAGTCACCCTCGACCACCCCGACTCTACATACATAGCCGACGGATACAGCGAGACAACCGAAACAGCACGGCGCGACACAATACTGGTGAACCAGAGTTCCACACGAGCATACGTGCAAATACCTATGAGCCACTTCAACCCTGCCGACACACTCGTATTCAAATATACCAATATAAGCCGCAACGACACCATCGTGGTGAGCAAGAAAAGCTATGCACACGTGGAACTGCCCGAGTGCGGGACACACTACTTCCACCAACTCATACAAATAAAATCGACCGATGCCGCCATCGACCACATAGACATAAGCAACCCACTCGTCAATTATGAAGGAAAGGAAAACGTCAAGATATACTTCAACGGATTGGCAGAGTAGGGCAGCAACCTGCATCGTGGCGTTGATGTGCGCTGTCAACCTTATGGCTCAGACCGACGGCCAACCGACACTCGTCGTGGGCAACGACACAATCCACCCCGACGACATACACATCGTCGTAGGCCAAGACACGCTGGACCCGCGTCAGTATGTGGCATCGCTCAACGAGCAACCACCTATTCCGATGCTGCAGGGATTCACACTTTCCGTCGATGTGCTCAACCCCATACTATATCTCATGTCAGACTACGGAAGCATAGAGGGCGCACTGAGGGTAAGCCTGAAAAACCAGTTCTTCCCAATCGTGGAGCTGGGATATGGCAAGTGTGAGCACACCGATGGCAACACCGATATATACTACTCGGCGGCAGCACCGTTCTTACGGGTGGGAGCCGACTACAACTTGCTGAAGAACAAACGCCAGGACAACCGTCTCATGGTAGGACTGCGGTACGGAATAACTAAGTTCAACTACGACATGCGGGGCCCCGACATCATAGACCCTGTATGGGGAGGTGCGGCGCCATTCAAATACACCGATGCACCGTCAACATGCCAATGGGGCGAACTGGTGCTGGGTGTGCAGGTAAGGGCCTTCAAACACATACACATGGGGTGGAGCGTGCGCTATAAGGCAGGGTTCAGCATAGGCGAAAACGACCACTCGAAGCCATACTATGTGCCAGGATATGGAACCACCGTGAACTCCAGCTGCTGGGGTGGAACCTACAATATCATTTTTGATTTGAAACTGTAAAACGCAACCTACCGATAATCAGTATTGTGTCATGTCAATGCTTTCAAGACTAAATAAGGAAATCAACCGCCAGCTCGACCAACCGGCCCAGCCACATCGTTTCCGCTGGTGGCACATCCCGCTGCTGCTCCTGCTCGCCGCAGGAACCATATACGTTGTGAAACAAAACAACAGGAGCGACACAACTGCTGCCCCGGCCCAGGCCGTGGCCTACCAAAAGTGTGAGGGTGCCATCTTCGGCACATTCTACCACATCACCTACCAGTATGCCGCCGACCTGCAAGACACGATAGAGTGTGTGATGCACGAGGTAGATAACTCGCTGTCGCCGTTCAATCCCCAATCGGTGATATCGGCCATTAACAACAACACTTCCAGTTCGACCGACCCACACTTCCGCCATGTCTTCAACCTCGCAAAACACATATCGGACGAGACCGACGGTGCGTTCGACATCACTGTGGCACCTCTGGTCAATGTCTGGGGCTTTGGTTTCAAAAACAAGGAACACGTAACCGACAGCCTGATCGCAGCCCTGCTGCCTCTGGTCGGCATGGACAAGGTGTGGCTGGACGACACACTCGTACATAAGGCCGACACGGCCATCATGCTCGATTGCAGTGCTATTGCCAAGGGGTATGGAGTGGATGCCGTTGCACAGATGTTGGAAGCTAAACACGTCTGTAATTACATGGTCGAGATTGGAGGCGAGGTACGTGTGAAAGGCCTCAATCCCAAAGGCAAAGAGTGGAACATAGGTATCATCAAACCCGACCCCGACCCTACAGGGCAGAACGGCGAGATAGAGGAGGTGCTGAGTATCACAAACACGTCAATGGCTACATCGGGCAACTACCGCAACTATTACGAAGAGGGCGACCGCCGCTACGCTCACACCATCGACCCCCGCACCGGACGGCCAGTGCAGCATAACATACTATCGTCAACCGTCATGGCTGCCGATTGTGCCACGGCCGATGCCTATGCAACCGCATTCATGGTGTTGGGACTCGACAAGGCAAAAGCCGTACTCCAACAGCATCCGGAACTCAGGGCTTACTTCATCTATTCCGACACCGATGGTAAGAATGCGGTGTGGCGTATGGGAATGTAATTATGCGGGTAAAACAGTCTTATAGAAGGGTGAAATGTGATGACAGCACTAATTATTTTCAGTATTTGTTTGTCGGCTACAAAACTTTTCTCTATCTTTGCATGTTGTAAAGTGTCATGGTGAAATCAATCAAAAACATTATTAACATAATCTCAATCTTAAATCCTATGAATAAAAAATTACTACTATTGGTATCATGCCTCGCATTGCCACTGGCATTCTGGGCATTGGGTGACGATGGTGAGGGTGCAGAAGAAATCTATCCCGTAGATGTCACATCTAAAATCACAAATCCCAACCTTGACGACGGAACCACCGGATGGACCATCACGGCATCGGGTGGCAGCAATGGCGTGAAAGCCGTGTCGTCGGGCAACCCGGTCTATACCGGATACAATTGCGTGTTCGATGCACATCAAGAGATAGAAGGTCTTGAACCTGGCGTTTATGTACTCAAGGTACAGGCTTTCTCGCGTCCGGGCAGCAATGCCAACTCTGTCACCATTGCAGCAGCAGATCAAGAGAACTACTGCTATATCGTGGCAGGCGACGTTGAGAAGAATGTGGTGGCACTCACCAGTCAGTGGCTCACGTCGGCCGGTTCGGGTTCATGGTCGAGCCACACCGTTGACGGCACAACCATCTATCTTCCAAATGCCTCCGATGCATTTGCCGACGCATTCAGCCGCGGCATGTACGACAACGAAGTTGAGTTCCTTGTGCTTGACGACACTCCGATAACTGTCGGTGTGAAGAACACAAAGGCTACAAGCGGCAACTTCACTTCGGGAAACGAAACCTATGCCGGTTTCGACAACTTCCGTCTCTACTACTACGGAGCACTCACTACGGTGACTGCCGAAATGGCCGAAGCTCTTGTGGCTGCTGTGCCGGAGGGGAAGATGAATGCGGAACTGAAATCCAACATAGATAAGACGGTGGATGCGCTTGGCAGCAACCCAACACCCGAAAGCTACATAGCACTCTATAAATACAATAAGGAGGCCAAGCAGAGCATTGCCGCCTATGCTGCAGTAAAGGCAGCACTCGACAAGGCCGATGCAACCGACCTGAGCGATAATGCACGTGCTGCATACAACGATGCAGTAAAGCAGATACAGACGGCCTATGATGAAGGAACCATCGAGGGTGACGGGCAGACAGAGGTGGAAGCAGTGGAAGCCGCACTTGCCGCTGCAATACGCGATGACCTTGCAAACCAGGCTGACAAGACAGCACTTATCGTCAATCCGAACCTCAACGACGGAACCACCGGATGGACCGTAACCGAAGGTTCGGGCGGAAGCAAGGGCGTGAAGGCTGCATCAACCGGCAACCCTGTCTATACCAGCTATAACTGTACATTCGATATATATCAGGTAGTCGAAGGACTGGAACCAGGTGTTTATTCGCTCAAGGTACAGGCATTCTCGCGACCGGCAAGCAATGCCACCTCCGTCACTATTCCTGCCGATGAGCAAGAGAACTACTGCTACATCTATGCCAACGACCGTGAGGTGCATCCAGTGGCACTCACCAGCCAGTGGCTCACATCAGCAGGCTCAGGCACATGGTCGAGCCACACAGTAAATGGCGCAACCATATATCTGCCAAACAACTCCAACGCTTTTGCCGATGCATTCACCCGCGGTATGTACGACAACGAACTGCTGTTCATCGTGGCCGACGATGGTAAGGCAAAGATAGGAGTGCGCAACGAGGCTGCATACAGCAGCGCCGGCAGTTCCGGATACGAGACATATACCGGTTTCGACAACTTCCGCCTTATTTATCTCGGCCCTGTTGACCAAACTGCCAAAATCGTTAACCCGCAACTCGACGACGACCTCAACGGATGGGATGCAACATCCACTCCTGCCAGTGGCGGTAACTATGGCGTGAAAGCAAAAGACACGGGCAACCCCGTCTATACCGGCTACAAGTGCGCCTTTGACATACATCAGACCATCGAAGGACTCACTCCTGGCAACTATATACTCAAGGTACAGGCATTCTCGCGTGCCAATACTGTTGACAACTCGTGGGCTGCAGCTGCTGCCGGCCAGGCTCAGGAGAACTACTGCTACATATTTGCAAATGATGCCAAGGTATATGTGAAACAACTCACCGACGAATACCTCACCGAGGCCGGCTCGGGCACATGGAAGAGCTATTCTTATAATGGCGGAACCATATATCTGCCAAACAACTCCAGCGCATTTGCCGATGCATTCAGCCGCGGTATGTACGACAACGAACTCTACTGCACCGTAGGCGATGACGGCAAGCTGACAATCGGTGTGAAAAACGATGCTGCAACCGGTTCCAGCGGTAGCGAGACCTATGCCGGTTTCGACAACTTCCGTCTCTACTACACCCTCGATGCTCCTGCCGACCCAGGCCTGCTCTACGACGATGCAATTGCCGTGGTTGAGGGTTATGAGAAGATAGCGGCTCAGGCCGACGAGCATACAACATTCGATGCAGTGGCTAATGCTGCCATCGAAACACTGAACGAGCGTACGGCAACAGCCAAGCAGGTTGATGAAATCAAGGGTGAAGTGCTTGAGGCTCTGAAGGCCGTGCTCCACGAAGGCAAGACTGCTACAGGACAGTTCGACCTCACACCAATCATCAACAATCCTAAGTTCGACAGCGGGTCTGCCGGATGGACCATCGACAACGGAGGTTTTGCATGGAACAGCATTGGTGTGCTTCAGGCTACCAATGTGAAGAGTGGCGACAAAGTATATCAGGTGCTTCACGATATGCCTGCAGGCAAATATACACTCAAGGTGCAAGGCTACTACCAGGCACAGGCATGGAAACAAGCCCTCTACGACCGCGAGCATGGCAAAGAGACAAACAAGCTCTCACTCTTCCTTGACAACAACACCACCCCGATGAAGAGCATCTTCGACAACCCGCGCAACACACTCGCATCAGCCTGTGTGTCACGCACCGAAGACGTCGGAGCTATGGTCGATGGACGCGGATTCCCACTCATGTTGAGCAAGGTGAATGAGTCGCTTACCCCTGGCGGATACTGGACACTGCTCGAGGCTGAAGTGACCGAAGACGGTGACATCACCATAGGTGTCAACCTCGATGCAACCGACCTCTCGGACAACTGGGCCATACTCGACAACTTCCGCCTCTATTACGGACAGCGTGACACCGTGGTACTCGCTACCAATATAACCTACTCCATGCCTGACGACACACCGGCTCCGGTAGTTGTAAAAGCACCATCTTCAGGATATACGGCAGGTACCCTGTATCCGTTCTGTGCCCCATGCGACATACCTGGCTCTTGTTTCAAGCAGGTGTATGAAGTGGGAGGAGTGGATTATACCAACCGCACAGTCAACGTCTATCCGGTGAGCCACCTGCGTGCAGGAGTGCCATCGTATGTTGAGTTCGACACCGATGTCACCCAGTTTGAGGTGGGACCAACTCTGCTCATTGCCGAGACAGCCGACGAAGCACAGTTCCTGTGGGATGGCGGACTCGTCTATCCTTACTACCGCTCACTCTCATGGCGGACGAAAGACCTGTCGAAGGGAACGAAAGGCGCTGCATACTTCAGCAATGTGAACGTACTCAGTCTCGACGACATGCAGTTCACAGCCAACATTGAGAACTATCAGGTGCGCCTCTTCACGGCAGTCAGCTACACACAATCTTCATCATCAGTCGTTTCCACCTACAATACCGTGTCACCGGCACGCCGCGACCTGCCACATGCTGTTGGCATACCAGTGCCTGAATACGATGCAGCCGTGTTGAAGCAAGTGAAATACGCACTGTCTGCCGACATGAGCGATGCACTGACCGCCACCGTCTATAACGGTGTACCGGTGTGCTACATAACCAACCTCATACCGGGCAATACCTATTATTATCAGGTTGAGGCAGGTACCGACGTGTTGTCGAAGGGACAATTTACCGTCGAAGGCAACGTGCGTATGATGTATGCACCAAGCGTGTATAATGTGCGCGACCTCGGAGGCTACACCATGCAAGACGGACGTCGCACACGCTACGGACTCATCTATCGCGGCGGCGAGGTCAACGGCTATCACGCACCGGTTATGGACGACCTCAACACCCTCATGTCGCTCGGTATCGGAGCCGAGATAGACCTGCGCTGGCGCGATGACTACGACCAAGACCGCGAGACCAACAAGTCGGGCTACGGATTCGTCAAGGGCGACACCTACTACTTCGCAGGTGCCAACGATTACCTAGCATCCGATGTACTCAACACAGCCACCATGGCACGCATGAAAGAAGAATTCCAATTCCTCCTGCGCCACATACGCGAGGGACGAGGCGTACACTTCCATTGCGTGTTCGGAGCCGACCGCACCGGATTCTTCGCTTTCCTCATCGAAGGACTGCTCGGGTTCACGCTCAACGATATGTATCACGACTATGAGTTCACATCGTTTGCGGCACCTGCCGGCAACCGTAACAAGTCGGCCATACAAGAACGCATTGCAGAGGTACAAAGCCTGGCAGGAACCACCCTGCGCGATAAGTTCGAGACCTATTGGGTGAAACGTGTGGGCATCAGTCAGGAAGAAGTAGAAGAGTTCCGCACCATCATGCTCTACGACCCTACACCAGTAGGCATTGAAACCATCAACACCACCGACGGAGATACACCCAATGCCAGTGTGAGAACAGTGTATGATGCCGCAGGCACACAACATCCTAATTCCGCACTCAGTCAACGCGGGCTGTACATCGTCAGCTATACAGACGGAACATCACGCAAGGTGCTGGTAAAGTGAAATTATAAGATAGTGTGTCAGTTTTGAAGTGGACCCCTGGAAGTCAGACAGAATGCTTCCGGGGGTTCACTTCATACATTCTCTCCATCCTCTTTTATCCCTGTAAGAAAAAATAGCGAGCTATCCATCTAAACATTCATATCCTATCTGTTTTGATACGATATGACCGTAAAAGAGAGTGATTATGTAAGCATTTGATGTGATTTTAGTGTGATATTGTTGTTGGTTTGGCAAAAAAGCCGTACCTTTGCACTTCGATTATTCCCTGCAACTCAAAAAAACAAAAGAACGATTGACTTAGGACAGACTAAAAACATTGAATATGGAACAGATTACCGGTGCAGAGGCATTGATGAAATCGTTGCTCAACGAGGGTGTGGAGACTCTGTTTGGTTACCCTGGCGGTGCGATAATGCCTGTATATGATGCGCTCTACGACTATAGAGACCGCCTGAACCATGTGCTTGTGCGCCACGAACAGGGTGCAGTACATGCTGCTCAGGGTTATGCACGTGTGTCGGGCAGGGTGGGGTGTGCACTGGTGACGAGCGGTCCGGGTGCAACTAACACTGTGACGGGTGTGGCCGATGCCATGATTGATTCGACACCGATGGTGGTGATATGCGGACAGGTAGGTGCTGCAATGCTTGGCACCGATGCCTTCCAGGAGGTTGATGTGGTTAATGTGACCAATCCGATTTCGAAGTGGAGCTATCAGATTCGTCGTGCCGAGGATGTGGCGTGGGCTGTGAGCCGTGCATTCTTCATTGCACGAAGCGGACGTCCCGGTCCGGTGGTGCTCGATTTTGCCAAGAACGCACAGACGGCTTTGGTGAACTACCAGCCGCAGAAGGTGGATTACATACGTAGCTACCAACCGGTGCCAGCCGTGGACGAAGAGGCTATAGAGCAGGCTGCATACCTCATAAACCACTCCGACCGTCCGCTCCTGCTGGCAGGACAGGGTATCGAACTGGGCAATGCTCACCATGAGCTGCTCGCCCTGATAGAAAAGGCTGACATACCGGTAGGGTGCACACTGCTCGGACTTTCGGCACTGCCATCCGACCACCGTCTGAATAAGGGAATGTTGGGTATGCATGGCAACCTGGGACCCAATGTGCAGACCAACCGGTGTGACTTGCTCATTGCTGTAGGCATGAGGTTCGACGACCGTGTCACCGGCAATCTCAGCACTTATGCCAGGCAGGCAAAGATAATACACTTCGACATAGACCCCAGCGAGTTTAACAAGAACGTGAAGGTAGATGTGGCGTGCGTGGGCGATTGCAAGCAAACACTTGCTGCTGTGACCGATAAGGTACATCAGACACGCCATACCGCATGGATCGATTCGTTCCGTCAATACGAAGAGCGCGAATACGAAAAGGTTATAGACCCAGCCATACATCCTAAGAGCGGTCCGTTGCTTATGGCCGAAGTAATACGCCGTGTGAGCGAGGCCACGAACAACGAGGCGATACTGGTGACAGATGTAGGCCAGAACCAAATGTTCGGGTGCAGGTATTTCAAGTTCAGCAAGCCGCATAGTGTAGTCACGTCGGGCGGATGCGGGACCATGGGATTCGGGCTTCCCGCTGCAGTCGGAGCCACCTTTGGCGCCCCCGACCGCAGGGTGTGCCTGTTTGTAGGCGACGGCGGACTTCAGATGACCATTCAGGAACTAGGCACCATCATGGAGCAGCAGGCACCGGTAAAAATCATCTTGCTCAACAACAACTATCTGGGCAACGTACGTCAGTGGCAAGCTATGTTTTTCAACCACAGGTATTCGTTCACCCCTATGCTCAATCCCGACTACGAACTCATTGCACATGCATACAACATACCGGCGGCCACGGTAACCGAGCGTGAAAACCTCGACGAGGCGATACAGGTGATGCTTGCTACCGACGGACCATATCTCCTGCAGTGTGCAGTGCTCGAAGAAGACAACATACTGCCGATGACTCCGCCTGGAGCAAATGTAGATGAGATGATATTGGAAATCCAGGTCTAACCCCCGACGAAACTGACGTTAACCGATAGACAATGAAAAACGATTGTAATACATGCGGCAAGTGCCAAGAACTGACAGAGAGGAACACGGAATTGTGTGAAAACCTCTACACCATACTTATCTATTCAGAAAACACGCCAGGTCTGCTCTCGCAGATTTCGGCCATATTCACACGTCGCCAGGTAAATATTGAAACCATCAACGTGTGTGCGTCGAGTACCCCCGGCGTACACAAGTACACCGTGACATGCAACTGCACGCAGTCGATGGCAGAGATGCTGACAAAGCAGATAGAGAAGCGTGTTGACGTGCTGCAGGCCAACTACTATACCGACGACGATATATTCATCATCGAGACCTCGCTGCTGAAAATATCCACACCGGTGATGCTGGCCGACAGCCGTGTGTCGGGCGAAATACGCAGACATGGAGCAAGAATGGTAGAGGTGAACCCTACATACGCCACAGCAGAGAAGACAGGTACCACAGACGATATACTCTCGCTCTACAATGCCCTCCATTCGATTGGGGCCGTGCTGCAGTTTGTGCGCTCTGGGCGAATCTGTATCACGAAAAGTACCGCCGAACGACTCGACGAATACCTGGCGCAGAGAGAACAGGAACGGAGGGACAGGACAGAAACATGAATGTCATCTGGGGGACAGCCGTAAAAGCGCGAAGGTCCGACCTACCGCGCGATTGACAAATTTCGGGTATTCCGCCATTCAGGATGTGCTGCGGAATTAGATAAATATAACCAAAGACAGAAAACAGACATTAAATAATAACACTATGGCAAAAATGAATTTTGGCGGCGTTATCGAAGAAGTGATGACCCGCGAGGAGTTTCCACTCGAGAAAGCACGTGAAGTATTAAAGGACGAAACCATTGCCGTGATAGGTTATGGTGTGCAGGGTCCTGGTCAGTCTTGCAACCTGCGCGACAACGGATTCAATGTAATCGTAGGGCAGCGTCAGGGCAAGACATTTGAGAAGGCAAAAGCCGACGGATGGGTTCCGGGCGAGACCCTCTTCTCAATCGAAGAGGCTGCAGAGAAAGGCACCATCGTGATGTGCCTGCTGTCGGATGCAGCTGTGATGTCGGTTTGGCCTACACTCAAACAGCACCTCAAACCGGGCAATGCGCTTTACTTCTCACATGGTTTTGCAATCACCTGGAACGACCGCACCGGCTGCGTACCGCCTAAGGATATTGACGTCATCATGGTAGCACCGAAGGGTAGTGGTACGTCGCTGCGTACCATGTTCCTCGAAGGTCGTGGCCTTAACTCGTCGTATGCTGTATATCAGGATGCTACAGGACGTGCACTCGAGCGCACACTGGCACTCGGAATCGGAATAGGGTCGGGATATCTGTTCGAAACCACGTTCCAGAGAGAAGCAACCAGCGACCTTACGGGGGAGCGTGGTTCGCTCATGGGCGCAATACAAGGACTCCTGCTTGCACAGTACGAAGTGCTTCGCGAGAACGGACACACACCATCCGAGGCATTCAACGAGACAGTAGAAGAACTCACACAGTCGCTCATGCCACTGTTTGCAGCAAAGGGTATGGACTGGATGTATGCCAACTGCTCTACGACAGCACAACGTGGAGCACTCGACTGGATGGGACCGTTCCACGATGCAATCAAACCGGTTGTGGAAAAACTCTATGCATCGGTGAAGAGCGGCCATGAAGCACAAATCTCGATCGACAGCAACAGTCAGCCCGACTATCGCGTGAAACTTGAGGCAGAACTCAGGGCACTGCGCGAAAGTGAGATGTGGCGCACTGCAGAGGTCGTACGCCAGTTGCGCCCTGAAAACAACTGACAGCACCGACGGAGCGAAGCGCAGGAGCGTATCCGGCAACTCTCCGCCCTGTCATACCGACGGAGCGAAGCGCAGGAGTGTATCTGATATTAGGCTCTGAAGGGGAGTTAAAGGGACGAAAAAGAGAAGTTAAAGAGAAGTTAAAGGGAAGTTAAAGGGAAGTTAAAGGGACGAATGTTTTGTAAACACCCTATAAGTAACGTCCCTTCCTATCCTTTTAACTTGACCTTCGGTCTTCGTTTTCTCGCCATGCCAAAGTGAGCAAGCTCCCTTTGGTCATTTGGCTTAACGAAAACGTTCCTTTCCATTCTCTTCCATTCCCTTCTGCTCTGGGCTTGCGAAAGCCCAGAGTAACTCATACCTCCGTTGGTATGACACACTCTCATTTGTCCCGGGTACCCCACATGCCGTCAGATGTCGTTATATCCGAACAGGTTGAGTTCTTTGTCGGAGTTGCGCCAGTCTTTATCCACCTTGACGTAGGTTTCGAGGTATATCTTCTTGCCGAAGAACCGTTCGAGGCTCTTGCGTGCCTCGGTGGCCACTTTCTTCAGTGCCTTGCCTTGATGACCTATGATGATACCCTTTTGGCTGTCGCGCTCCACATATATCACGGCATTGATGCGTATGAGTTTCGGCTCTTCCTTGAAACTCTCCACACCCACCTCCACGCTGTATGGTATCTCCTTGTCGTAGTAGAGCAGAATTTTCTCGCGGATGATTTCGCTCACGAAGAAACGGGCCGGCTTGTCGGTCAGTTGGTCTTTGTCGAAGTATGGCGGACACTCGGGCAGGAGTTCCTTGATGCGACGCAACACCACATCGACATTAAACTGCATCTTTGCCGATATGGGCACTATCTCGGCATTTGGCAATGTGGCATGCCACTGATCCACCAGTTCGATGAGTTTGTCCTGGGTCGTGAGGTCTATCTTGTTTATCAGTACAATGACCGGTATGGACATCTTTGCCACCTTCTGTAGAAACTCGCTGTTCTTAGGGGCGGTCTCGATGGGGTCGGTGACGTAGAGCAGCACGTCGGCATCGGTGAGGGCACTCTCCGAGAAAGCCAGCATCGACTCCTGCAGCTTGTAGCTGGGTTTGAGCACTCCCGGAGTGTCGCTGAACACAATCTGACAATCGTCGTCGTTGATGATACCCATGATGCGATGGCGCGTGGTCTGTGCCTTGAATGTGGCAATCGAAATGCGCTCACCCACAAAGAGGTTCATCAACGTCGATTTACCCACATTGGGGTTCCCCACTATGTTTACAAAACCTGATTTATGCAGTTTCATATCAATATAACATTTAGGTCACAAATTTACAAAGAAAATCACATTTCCGGCCACATACATGCAAAGAAAATCACATTTCCGGCTACAAACATGCAGAAAAAATCACATTTCCGGCTACAAACACGCATCATACGTACCCGGCAATCCCTTCAATTTTCAATCTTCAATTTTACAATCCTCTCCTTACAGTTTTTCGATATATTCGCGAAGCGACACGCCATCCGGCCCCACGTTCAACTTATTCTTATAGATGTACGCCCTCTGCTTCACCGACTTCTCTGCAATGCCATACACCACCGCCATCTGGCGGTTGGAGAGCCCAAGACGGAGCAGCATACAGAAACGCAACACCATTTCTTCAATATCGGGGTGAGCATTGCGAAGACGCTTTACAAAGTCATCGTTCGTGGTGTTGAGATATACCTCCAGCTCTGTCCAGTCGGCAGCACTCATCGGCATGTTCATTGTTTCGTCATTTATAGAAAGTAGCTTTGAGGCTATCGACAGGTGGTCATATATATAATTTTGCATCTGCTTGATAGACAGGTCGCGTCTGACCAATTCATTTCGTAATTGCTGTCGTACCTCCTGAGTATTCTTACGGTAGGTTGCCGTGGCATCATTTATCGTCTTCTGTGTATGACGTTTAATCCTGAACATGACAACAAGGCAAATTACTAAAAGCAATACGACAGATATGATGGTCACAATCATCACAGTCCTTGATATACGAGAGTCAGCCATGGCACGATTGGCATCAGACCTGTTCCGTTCTGACATTTCTGCATACTGAGACACGAGCGATTTCATGTCTCGCATGGCAGATTTGTAATAATGAGTAACATCGTTTATTGAGTCTGGTGCTGTTCCGTGGCGGCTATCATACCTAAAGTTTTTCTGGTAATAGCTCATATATCGTATTCCACTATATCTGAACATTGGGATAAACATGATATTTTCTATATAGGCTACATCATCATTTTGGGATGAAGCATCGTAACAACTCGACAACAATAGCCACTGATCCCTGGTCAGGCCGACAGCAGAGTCGCTCATCATCTCTGCATACTCTAAAGCACTTTCAGGCTGCTCCAGGGTATTGAGATACAGCGATGCAACGTCTTCATATACTTTCGCTTTGCTCTCAGGATGTTGCATACTATCGGTTAGCGATAATGCACATTCCAGATACACTTCGCCTGAATCAGGCTCACTGCATAAGAAGAATTTGTCGGCCAGATTTACATAAAGCCTGGCAGCTTTAACAAAGCCGCGACGTTCGACACTACGATACAGCCCGACACTTTGCTTGGCATACTCCAATGCCGCTTCGGGACGTATCTTATCCAAAAGCAAGCTCAATCCGTATGCCGAACGATATGCTGTAATGTAGTCGGCCTGCATTTTTGATGTACTAAATGCTATATTATAGCATACATCAGCACAGGCTATACTGTCACGACTTTCAAGAAATCGTGCCATATAATACATCGTTGCAGCATACTGTGGGGCAGACTCCCGCTTTAGGTAATAGTTGTATGACAACTGTATTTTGATGCTGTCAAACATAATATGCAAACGCTCCTCATAATCCCAGATTTTTGCCTCGGAAAGATAATAATATGCACGTTCTTCGTCTGTAATACCTGTTGTATCTATATGATGTAACATATAGTCTGCATACGCCACATTGTCGTATATCATACCGTATGCATCGTCTATTTCACGATATATTCTGCCATGCTGATTACATGAATATAGTGTTGATATTATAAACAGCAAGCACGATATTTGTTTTGTTACGTTCGTCATTCTCTGAGCTGTTATCTAATTTTAATAAATCCACATTACAAAGTTCGTTATTTATTTCTAACTAACAATTACTATATACAATTAATTACTGTAAAAAAGAATCAGCCACCGTTCTGGGAGAACGTTTTCGTTAAGCCAGAAGAGCAAAGTGCTTGCATTTTGCCTTGGCGAGG
>CALGGJ010000011.1 GCA_937915745.1 uncultured Prevotellaceae bacterium
ACGGAGGTATGAAATACCGTAGGAGCGTATCTGTATGTGAAACATATACATGCGATACTTGTATCATTTTTATTCTCCCCTATCCTTAAAATTCCATTTGGAATTGTCGCTCGAGAAGTCGAACGGAGCCAGCGTTGGTGTACAGTCGCCTGCCGATATGAGTGCATATTGTTTGTCGGTGCCAGGCACCTGCTTAGGCATGATGCGATATGTTCCGTCTATACACATGTCTATTCTCCACAATTGTTCGGGAGCTCCTGTAAACTCGGGCACGGTCTCAAGTTCGGCTTCTGCATTTGCTGCGAGTGCACGGTTGGTGCCTGCAATCACTATCTTATAGTATGGTCCTCCCAGATACCCTCCAGCTTCGGACACCGCTGTTATGGTCCAGCGCTGATGTGGCCGGGCCATATAGTCGGCCATTCTGACACGAATATTGCCATCAGGCCAAGAATCGATTACGTCGGCCAGTTTCTGTGAAGGGATAGATGTGAGTTGGGTATTGTTTCCTCCTCCAAACATACGCATACCGCCTTGAGCCCTGACGAAATCTACAACTAATTCGAGCGAATATCCACGCCGTTCCGATTCTATCTCGTATGTACCTTCTTGGAATGCATCGCCTCCTACCGGCCATCCGTTTTTCCAGAGAAGCGGGCGTATTGCCAGTACCGAACGGCCACTGCGGTCGAGGTCGGCCTCCCAGTGGAACGACATTTTTTCTATACCTTCGGTAATGATTGTCCGTCCGAAGTGTCCGGCTCCAAATGTACGGCCGCTACCGGCCATCACCATCTTTCCTCCGCCCTTGAGCATATCACGGCCTACATTGTCGATATATGGACCGGTTACATTGCGCGAACGTCCACATACGATGTTGTACGTTGAGTTCACACCGTCGCAGCATGTGCCGTGGGTTCCGAGCAGGTAGTACCACCCGTCGCGGTAAATGAGGTCTCCGGCTTCGCAGTCTATGGCAACGTTGAGTGCCTTGTTGCCTTTCACACGCTCGCCGGTCTTTGGGTCGAGTTCGACAAGGCGTATATATCCGAAGTATGTTCCATATACTAACCACAGACGGCCATCGGTTGGGTCGAGCATAAGTCCGGCATCGATTGCGTCACAATCTTCGTCGGTAATTGACAATGCAACTTCTATAGGGTCAGAAAATTTGAAGTCGGGCGAGTTGGGGTCGAGTGTCTTGTTCCACATTGTGAGTACACGTCCGGCGTGTCCGCCACCCAATCCGCCACCCGTTGCACTGTATGCCACGAGGTAACGGTCGCCTATCTTTATTGCATCGGGGGCTGCTCCGCCGCCAGGACGTTGTGCGCCGCCTTGCCAGTTCCACCCATCGGCCGAAATGAGTCCGCCGCCACCGGTACCGAATGTGTAATACTTTCCGTCGCACTCCATGATGGTTGACGGGTCGTGGATGTAGGGTGCCCCTATCTGTGCCATGGTTTGGTTTGAGTATGCCATGCCGCTGAGGGTAAGTATTGTGGTGATAATTGCTGTCTTCTTCATGATTGTATTGTATAATAAAATGTGTGTGTTGAATAAATTGTTTATTTTGTTGTCAGTACTACCGAGACATTTGTAACTGGTTTGCCGTCGTTATTGATAAATCTCACGCAGAAGTCGCTCATTCCCGGACCGTTTATAACGGCTCCACGCAGTATGTTGCGTCCTTTCTTCAGTGTGACACGAGGTGACATGCAGTCGTCCACCACCATGCGCCGGTCGCCCGAGAGGATGAGTGCCTCTTCGCCATTAAGCCACCACATTGATGCTGAGTTTGAACCGACTGCCAGTCTGACATTTGGTATGTCTTCCTTACATTCTATCACGGTTACAGCCCAAAACAGCACTCCATATACCTGCAGTTTCAGTCCCGACGCAAATCTGAACAGTTTGACATTGTAGCGAATGGCGTCGAATGCGTGCCATGTCAGTTTTTGTTCGCCTACGGTGACGGTCTGCCCGTCTTTAGGCACAATTGTGAACTGTCCCTTGAAATATTCTTTGCCAAACTCAGTGCGCAGATAGCTGTCGGTAAACACCGTATTGCTGCGGTTTGGCTTGTTTATCGGTTCGAGCAGAAGCCAACGGCGTATGAAGCCGTCGGCATCGGGCGATGATGGGTTCTTGGTGGCAGGGCTGAAGTAGTCTTCAAGCTGTGGCTGCACACCCTCATTGGCAAAATTGGCGGGAACTCCTGCCTGGACGTTCGACACCTGTGCCTGCATGTTGGTCACGACGAATGCAAGCAATGTTAACAAGGTTTTGATTTCCGGATGTTTCATGATGCTTAATTATAGTTGTTGTTCGGATGTGCAAATTTACAAATATTAAATGAAAAACAAGCTGTGAAACGTAAAAAAACAGAGCCTAAGACGCAATTATTTGTGTCTGCAGCCCTGTATTCTGGTTTTATGTCCTGTCTCGGTCGGTTTATTTCAGTGCGTAATTCTGCATACGTTGCGTTGCCAGTTCTTCATATCGGGTGCCAGGCTGCCCGTAGTTGGCGTATGGATGAATTGCTATACCGCCACGTGGTGTGAAGAGTCCTGTCACTTCTATGTATTTGGGGTTCATAAGGCCGATGAGGTCTTTCATTATTATGTTTACACAGTCTTCGTGGAAATCGCCATGATTGCGAAAGCTGAATAGGTAGAGTTTAAGGCTTTTGCTCTCTACCATGTGTTGTGCCGGTATGTAGCTTATGTGTATCTCAGCAAAATCGGGCTGACCTGTGATGGGACACAGGGTTGTAAATTCGGGACAGATGAAACTGACCCAATAGTCGTTGTCAGTATGTTTGTTTTCAAATGTTTCAAGCACTTCGGGTGCGTAGTCGCTTCGGTACTGGGTGTTATGTCCCAAGGCTTGTAGTCCTTCATCTTTTCTCATAAGTCGGTTATTCTAAATATGTTATACGAAATACCATCGTCATATACGTCGGTTTTTTCATGACGTTTCATAAATCTCACTACACGTATGGTGATTGGCAGGGCAATGATTTCGTAAAGGGTCTTTGCCACAACCTGGGTTGCCATCAGCCACGTCAGCACGTTCACCGTCACAGCCGGCTCCCCGCTGAACACGAGTGGGAAGATGTAGAATGCAAGTGGGAAGAATACCAGCGAATCAGCCGTTTCACCTACAATGGTCGATGCTATAGCTCTGATTGAGAAGTGGTATTTGAAGTGGTCGTCGTTGCGGTTGGCCAATTTCATCTTACTCATTACGAGGGCATTGAGCATCGAGCCGACGACGAATGCAACAAGGCTCGCAAAAACCACTTGCGGTACGAAGCCGAATATCTGGCAGAAGGCGGTGTCGGCTCCTGGTTCGAGTGGAGGCAGCAGGCACGCTATGCCTCCGAGTGAGGCAACAAAGAAATTCATCAGAAATCCCATCCAGATGATGAGGCGTGCCTTACGATAACCCCACACTTCGGCTATGCAGTCGTTGATGATGTATGAAATGGGAAATACCAGGAATCCACATGTGAGGTTAATATCGCCCCACAGGTGGAATAATTTCACCTCAAGCAAGTTGGCGGTTATGAGACATACACAAAACAAAATACCCATCAGCATGAATGGTACACTGACGGTCTTCTTTATTGTATGGCTGGTGCTGGCACCTGTGTCGGCCACTGCGACAATACGTCTTTCGGTCATGATTCTTGTTTTTTTAGCGTGGTTGTCAAGCACACGCCCCGATTTGTCCCGGGTGGTTCAGTATTTTGTTTGATATAGCCGCCGGGTGGAATGTAAGGCTCCCCGTGGGCTTACCGGCTGCAAAGGTAAGAATAAATCCGCACACGGCAAGCGCCTAAAAGCTGTTTTTTACCGGCTGAAGCCCTAAATGCCGCCTATCGGTTACTGCAAGTGCGTAGTCATGACACTGCGAGTGCGCAGTCATGACACTGCGAGTGCGCAGTCTCAGCCTCGAGAGTGCGTACTCGCAGACAGCAGAAATACTGTGTTTCAGGTCGGAAGCATCATTGTTTCTTAAACTTGAAGCCAGTTTTCATACCATTGAAGGCAGTGGCAACCTGAGAGATCGACCCTAATGTGGAATTACCCGTAGCAGCACCGAGTGTTTGTGTCAAGGCAAGCAGCTTTGTTGAGTCGAACGTGAGCGACATCTGCGACGACGACACTGTGCAATAAGCCGTGCCGATAGACAGACCGAGGTTCTGGCCTGTAATCTTCAGGGTGTGAGCCTTCGAGTCGTATTCGTAGTTAGCAGTCTGACTTCTGCCGCTCATGTTGACAACGCAGGTCTTGTCTTCCTTAAATGTGATTTGAACCGTCCCTGCAGTGATACCCAGTTTCTCATAGTAAGGCTTCACCTTGCTCACCACCTGATTGGCAGCAACAACACCACCGGCTTGTGCCAGCAGATTCTCGCTCTCAAACTCAACCGACGGTTCCAGATAGGTCCACGTACCTACAATTGACGCCGACTTTGAGCTGCCTGTCAGGACACCAATGACACCCGACAAGACCGACGACGCGGCATCGTCGCCAGCGCCCGACAGAATTGCACCAAGGATGCCAGCTCCGGCCGAAGTGGACGAAGACTGTGCAGAGGTTGTGCCCGACGTCGATGTCGTTCCAAGGCCACAACCGACAAGTATGGTAGCCGCTAAAACCACGGCTGCAAAATAAGTTGTTTTCTTCATGTGATATTAATATTTGATAATGTGTGGATGTTCACAAAGGGCTAAACCAATGTTAAAAAGCGCTGCAAAGTTACGAAAAAAGGAGAAATGGTAAATAGCGAATGCCAAATTATTTGTATCTTTGCAAGCCAAAACGACTTAATGCAAACAAAATATAACAGAAAGGACAGCAAAAAAGAATGATGAAGTTCGTATCGATAGGTAGCGGAAGTAGCGGCAATTGCTACTATCTGGCAAACGATGAGGCGGCCATACTCATCGATGCCGGAATCAGCATTCGCCGACTCAAACGCTGTATAAAGGAATACGCACTCAACATGAGCATGGTCAAAGGCATAATCATCACCCATGACCATGCCGACCACGTGAAGGCGGCAGGCAACGTGAGCCAGGACTTCTCACTGCCAGTATATGCCACCCGGCTGGTTCACCAAGGCATAAGTGCCAACTACCACTCGCTGAAAAAGATAGAGACCGACAAAGTGGTTACTATCGAAAAAGACAAACCTTTCACACTTGCTTCGTTCCAAATCACTGCATTCTCAATACCACACGACTCGACCGAAAACGTAGGCTACGCGATAAGTTACAACGGACAAACATTCACCATCATGACCGACGTGGGGTCGGTGACTGATACCGTGCGTGAATACATAGGAAAATCAAACCATCTGGTGATTGAAACCAACTACGACGAAGAGATGCTGCGTGGCGGGAAATACCCCAAAAATCTGCAAGACCGCATAATGAGCGGTACAGGACACCTCAGCAACCATCAGGCAGCACAAGCACTTGCCGGTGCATTCCACCCACAACTTAAAAACGTATGGCTGTGCCATCTGAGCGAAGAAAACAACCACCCCGAACTGGCACGCAAAACAATAGAATACCACCTGCGCTCCTTCGGAATAATAGCAGGCAAAGACTTCCAGCTCGAAGTGTTGAAACGACTCCTGCCAACAGGACCATTCATCATAGAAGACTCAAAGAAGAATGCCGGTAATGAAGAATCCTGAACAGATGAACAGACAAGAACACAATATCGATTTAAGCAAACCACATATAATTCTATAGAACTATGGCATACTTAGTAGAAGACAAACGCAAAGTGACTACTCACCGTCTCATACAGATGAAGCAAGAAGGCAAGAAAATAGCAATGCTCACAGCTTACGACTTTACAACAGCCCAGATAGTCGATTCAGCAGGCATGGATGTAGTGCTCGTCGGCGACTCCGCATCAAATGTCATGGCTGGCAACGTAACCACACTGCCGATCACCCTCGACCAAATGATATACCATGCAAAAGCCGTGGTACGCGCAACACAACGTGCACTCGTGCTGTGCGACATGCCATTCGGAACTTATCAGGTAAACTCCACTGAAGGAGTCACTAACGCCATACGCATCATGAAAGAAAGCCACTGCGATGCCCTCAAACTCGAAGGCGGAGTCGAGATAATTGACACCGTAAAGAAAATTCTCGATGCCGGAATCCCTGTATGCGGACACCTGGGACTCACACCACAAAGCATAAACAAATTCGGCACATACACAGTGCGTGCACGCGAAGAAGCGGAAGCAGCAAAACTCATAAGCGACGCACATGCGCTCGAAGATGCCGGCTGTTTCGCCGTTGTACTAGAAAAGATACCAGCCGAACTGGCAGCAAGAGTGACCAACGAACTGAAAATACCGGTAATCGGAATAGGAGCTGGCGGCAGATGTGACGGACAAGTGCTCGTCGTGGCCGACATGCTCGGTATGTCACAAGGATTCTCACCAAAATTCCTGCGCAGATATGCAGACCTCAACTCAATCATGACCGAGGCCATAGGCAATTATATCACCGACGTAAAAAGCGGTGATTTCCCTAACAAAGACGAGGAATACTAATCAACGAACAAACTGTTGTATATACCACACCTATTATCCCCGCATATCTGCACTGACACACACCGCAATTGGCAAACTGCCGTATAGACACAGCTTCTTGCAAAAAAAAAAACGAGTGCGCACTCTCGGCTCCGGGAATGCGCACTCCTGGAAACAAAAACAAAGTATCTGGATTTGAAACAAATACGACGTATCTGAAAAAAGTGAGTTAAACATTTCAAAAAATAAGGAAAACGTGATACAACATCAGTAAAAATTCGTTACCTTTGCAGTTGATTTAATATAAAAAACATCATGATTGTATCACCATCGCTGCTTGCAGCCGACTTCACCCGTCTTGGCGAAGAAATCGACATGATTAACCATAGCCGTGCCGACTGGCTGCATCTCGACATCATGGACGGAGTGTTCGTACCAAACATCAGTTTCGGATTCTCCGTGTTAGAGTCTATTGCCCCCATCTGTCAAAAACCAATGGACGTACATCTCATGATTGTAGAACCAGAGAAATTCACCGACCGCCTGGCCAAGCTCGGTGCTGCCATCATGAATGTACACTGCGAAGCATGTCCACACCTGCATCGTAACATACAACAGATACACGACGCTGGAATGAAAGCAGCCGTGACACTCAACCCAGGCACACCCATATCTATGCTCGAAGATGTGATAGCCGACCTCGACATGGTGTTGCTCATGACAGTAAACCCAGGCTTCGGCGGACAAAGTTTCATAACACACTCGCTGAAAAAAGTGAGAGACCTGCGACAAATGATAACACGCACCGGCTCGAAAGCCCTAATCGAAGTTGACGGCGGAGTCAACCGACACACGGCACAACAACTGGCCGAAGCCGGAGTGGATGTATTGGTATCGGGTAGCTACATCTTCGGAGCCGAAAAACCGAAAGACGTGATAGAATCGCTCAAAGCACTATAACAAACTCATCGAAATGAAAAAGATCATATACATCATAACAGCCATTGCAGCAATTTGCCTATCATTCAGTTGCCACGACGATGAATCATTCGCCGAGATGAAAAAGAAGGAAAAACGCGCAATCGAGAAATTCCTGCAAGACAACGAATTCGGCGGACCTATAAAAGTAATCAGCGAAGAACAGTTTGCAGCACAAGACTCAACCACCGACACACTGCAAAACGAATACGTACTATTCGAGGAAGACGGAATATACATGCAAGTAATCAACCGAGGCACCGGCAAGACATTTGTAGAAATGGCAAAAGAACAATCAGCCGACAGCACCATCAGCAAAACCATACTGTGCAGATTCCTGGAATACGATATAAAAGCCGGCTCGATAACCAACACCAACCTATACAGCTCAAGCATCGTCGATAAGATGCTATGCAAATACACACACCGAAGCCTGCAGTACACAGCATCATTCACACAAGGCAACATGATGTCAACCTACAATTCATCCTATGTACCCCAAGGCTGGCTGAAACCACTGCCATACATCAAACTGACACGCAACTCAGGTAAAATTGCCAAAGTCAGGCTCATCCTGCCATACTCGGCAGGAACACAAAACGCAGTCAACTACGTACTGCCAATGTTCTACGAAATATCCTACCAACTCGGAATATAAAGCAAGATAAGCGATGAAGATAGGGTCAACAGTCAGAAACCTAGGAAACGACTTAAGCACGTGTATTAAGCGCTTCCCCATAGTTGTGACATTTGTCGTAGCCCTATCCATACACCTTATCATGCTTGCATCACCATCCGACGAATACAGAAACCTCCCTTTAGTCAAAACGCTGACATGCTACCTCGCGGCTGCATCCATATTGTCGCTAACACTGCGCCTATGGGACGAAGACCATGCCACACGTAAACAAGCACTGATAGCCAACATAGCAGCCCATGCCCTGCTCGTTGCCGATGCAATATTGCTATATTGCCAATTAAGTAGCCAAGCAAGCTGGATTGAGTCCTACCTGCCGCATATAGCATTGATAGCAGTACTGACCCTGTCAGTATTCGTGCTACCATTCTTCAAACAGAAAGACGACATCCCTGCATGGAACTTCACTGCTAACACCATCATTAGCGGCATGATATGTGCTTTGGTTGGGCAGGTAATGGCTGTTGGCATCAACTTACTACTATATTCGGTTCACACCCTATTCGGGACAAGTTACGAATTTCAGCATTTCATGACGACCGAGGTGTTGTGCGGACTACTGCTCCCAGTCATCCTACTGCTCGGACGTATTCCACAAGGCAGACATAAATACAATCAAGTACCGCTCGATTCCACATTCTTCAACGCAGTCGTTCGATTCCTCATAGTGCCGCTCGTGTCGCTCTACCTGCTCATCCTGTACATCTATACAACACAAATAGTCGTAACATGGAAGTTACCCGACGGATGGATTTCAAACTTAGTGACAATATCAATGGCAGGACTCATTGCCATTGAATTCGGCATCTATCCCGTGAGGAAACTGCAAAACAAAGCAATCGACAACCGAATTGCAAAATGGCTTCCGGCATTGATGCTGCCACTCATTTTGCTCATGACGGTAGGCATCATACGCCGTGTGAGCGACTATGGAATCACTGTAATGCGACTATATCTCATAACACTAAATCTGTGGTTCTATGCTGTCTGTATCATTTTGCTTATAACAAAAGCACGAAGAATAACATGGATAGTGACATCGTTTGTAGTCATACTCTTTATCACATCGGTACTACCTGTCAACTATGCAAGCTGCACACGCTCATACATGCAGCGCAAGGTGGAACAAGTGATGAAGGGAATGAAACTGCCAATCAGCACTGACGAATATCCCGATTTCCTGAAGACACTATCCAAAGAAGAAGCGACCACACTGAATATGCGCCTGCAATATCTTGCCAAAAACTACGACTACGCTGCCAACCAATACGTAAAAGCATCAGGAGAGCACCTCAGATGGGGGTATTTCTCCAACATCTATTTAGCCGATTCTATGATAGCAGAGCCCGTTGAAGATGAACATGCTTATATACGAAACTACATGATAGACATACCCGATGGGTTTAAACACATCGTAGATATACAATCACAATCGACGAAATATGATGAAACTGACAAAATAATAGAAATGGAGGTGAAGAATGACAGCATTACCTACGACACCTTCATCATCAACATAGATACAATAAGGGCACACTTTGCATCAGAAGATTATGGGGTCTTCAAGGCTGAAAGTAAAAGCGGCATGAGTTTGCTATATATCAACGACTACGACAACTATGCCTCCTACGACAGAGACAATGATTCGACACACACATATTGTCTGAGAGTCGGGGGCTTGCTCATACAGAAAACAGGCAACAAAAAATAAAACAAACACAATATGAGCTTAATAAAATCAATATCCGGAATCAGAGGAACAATCGGAGGCAAAGCGGGAGAAGGACTCAACCCTCTCGACATTGTAAAATTCACATCAGCATATGCCACACTCATACGCCGGACCACGACAGTTGAAACCAACAAGATAGTAGTGGGACGCGATGCACGCATTTCAGGCGAAATGGTAAAAAATGTAGTTTGCGGAACACTCATGGGAATGGGATTCGATGTAGTAAACATAGGATTAGCATCTACACCAACCACCGAGCTGGCAGTAACCATGGAAGGGGCTTGCGGAGGCATCATAATCACTGCAAGCCACAACCCACGCCACTGGAACGCACTCAAACTACTCAACTACCGAGGCGAATTCCTCAATGCTGCCGAAGGAAACGAAGTACTCAACATAGCACAACGCGAAGACTTCGACTTTGCTGATGTTGACCACCTCGGACATTATCGCGAAGACAACACCTACAACCAACGACATATCGACCTCGTACTCAATCTGCCACTCGTCGATGTGCCAGCAATCAAAGAAGCACAATTCCGTGTCGCATTCGATTCTGTCAACTCCGTAGGAGGTATCATACTGCCAATGCTGCTTAAACAACTCGGCGTGGAAACCATCACACCACTATACGACGAACCAACCGGCGACTTCCAGCATAACCCCGAACCACTTGAGAAGAACCTCAGCGACATCATGAACCTCATGAGAAAAGGTGGACACGATGTGGCATTTGTGGTCGATCCCGATGTTGACCGGCTTGCCATGATATGCGAAGACGGAACAATGTATGGCGAGGAATATACACTTGTCACTGCTGCCGACTATGTTCTGAGTATAACACCCGGCAACACAGTGAGCAACCTGTCATCAACCAGGGCACTGAGAGATGTGACCGAGAAATACGGGAAGCAGTATAACGCAGCTGCTGTGGGCGAAGTAAACGTGGTGACCAAGATGAAAGAAACCAATGCAATAATCGGAGGCGAAGGAAATGGCGGAGTTATCTACCCACAAGCACACTACGGACGCGACGCACTTGTAGGAATAGCACTGGTACTTTCACATCTTGCACACAAGGGATGCACAATGTCACAACTGAGGAAGACCTATCCTGAATACCAAATAGCGAAGAACCGTATCGACCTCGACCCAGAAACCAACGTAGATGCAATACTGCAAAAGGTGAAAGATATGTTCCAATCCGACCCTAACGTAGCAGTCAACGATATCGACGGTGTAAAGATTGATTTCGCCGACAAGTGGGTACACTTGCGCAAATCAAACACCGAGCCAATCATACGCGTATATAGTGAGGCCGAAACAATACAAGAAGCTGATGAGCTCGGAAAGAAAATTATGGACGTAGTCTATTCTATGAAATAGCAATCATATAGACCATAACAAAGACTCAGATAATACTAAACATAAACAATAATCAATATAGACACAAACAAAATCACACTATAGACACAGAAGAAGATAACACTATAGACACAGAAGAAGATAACATTATAGAAACAGACGAGGGAATCAGCTATGCCGGTTCCCACGTCTGTATTTTGGTAGTTTTCTAATAGATTACTTAAGCGAATAGATATACGGGTCCTTTTCGTCACCTGATTCTGAAACAGATACCTTATCCTCGCGAAGCAACCATCCGAGTCCAAGATTGAAGTCTTTCTCTGCCAGCTTGGTTGATTTCCTAATCTGCTTGTAAGTCTGACCATTGTTCTCATCCAATGCATGCCAAATAAGACCTGCAATGTTTCCAGCTTTCTCCTGTAACATAACTTTTTTCTTTAATCAAATTAATACTTCTAAAACCTATGTGATTTTTGTTTCACGCTGCAAAGTTACGTCTTTTTTATTAATCACCAAACTTTTTTTAAGAAAAATCAAACATTTATGTACATTTTTGTGTGCGAACACAGATAAATGTATATGACAAAATACAATTTCAACTGAAATTTATCATTAAATTGTTGTGACGAAAATGAAAAATGGATTTCACTGATATTGAATTCTCCTTTTCCTTAAAGGTTACGTCACCACTATGCACTATTTGCAACAATTCTATCTTCAGTGTGCAAAATTAACAATTTAATGCGGAAGAGGGGGGATTCGAACCCCCGAAACGGTTACCCGTTTACCGGTTTTCGAGACCAGCGCAATCGTCCACTCTGCCACCCTTCCATTATTTATTGAATGTACACACTTCTTTATTTTTGTGTTATACATTTCTGTATTGCCGGTTACATACTTCAATATCGTGTGTCATACACCTCGCCTGGTGTAATATTATCTGTAATCTTCTGTCGTAAAACAGAACTCTGTAAGCTTTTCGTGTGTATCTGCATTGTAGTATGCATATACGATATTTAGTCCTTCTTCTTTCACATGTCGCAAATCGACCGAATTTCTGACAGCTTTCAGTAAGTTGTCTCTCAACTCGTCGTGCTTTCGTTCCATTTCGTCCAGCATTATCGAGTCGGCCTTGACTGAATAGAAATACACATAGTTGTTATTGCTGTCGTTCTGACAGACTAGG
The DNA here is from genome assembly GCA_937915745.1 of uncultured Prevotellaceae bacterium. Classification (GTDB taxonomy): domain Bacteria; phylum Bacteroidota; class Bacteroidia; order Bacteroidales; family Bacteroidaceae; genus Colivivens. Next base: position 12,534 of record CALGGJ010000011.1, read on the forward strand.
CTGTCGAGTATTATGATATCCTCAAATTCCGGTCGAGGACAATTCTTCTTTGTAAACTCGCGTGCTTCACGTTCAAAACGCTCTCGTTTTGTTTCCTGACATGATGTAAACATTATCATCACTGCCAATGTGAAACCTGCCATTAGTATGTTTGCATTCTGCCTGATGTGTATATCCATGTCGCAGTTTTATGATGTTGCCGTTTTCTTTGCATCAATTCGCTGTATTGCTTCTTTCAATGCAATCGACAGTTGCTGCGGACATGATGTGGCCTTGGTTCCGCACTTCACGTCTTCGAGCAATGCGATGATATCTTCGGCCTTACGTCCTTTTGTCAACTGGGCTACCCCTACAGTATTTCCTGGACAACCTCCAACGAAGTTTATGTTCTGAATCGTGTGGTCGTTGTCAACTTCAAGCTCAATTGCTTTCGAGCAGGTTCCGTGGGTATGATAGATTGCTTTCATCATTTACTTCATGTTGGTATATACGTTCTGCACATCGTCGAACTCTTCAAGTTTCTCTACCATTTTGTCGATTGTCTCCCGCTGCTCGTCGGTCACTTCCTTCAGGTCGTTTGGCACGTATGTAAATTCAGCTGCAGTGATTTCATACCTATGGTCTTCGAGGTACTTCTGAATGAGAGAGAAACTCTTTGGTTCGCCATATATGGTGATGAGTGTCTCGTCTTTGTCTTCGTCGTATTCCTCGTCAAATTCGTCGTTCACACCGAGGTCGATAAGTTCGAGAATCATCTCGTCGGTATCGAGTCCCTCTGGTTTCTTAAACGAGAACATTGCATAATGGTCGAAGAGATAAGCCAACGAGCCCATTGTTCCGAGTGTTCCGCTGAACTTGTTGAAGATGCTGCGTACATCGGCTACGGTACGGGTTGTATTGTCGGTAAGTGTATCGACAAAGATGGCTATTCCGTGTGGTCCGTAACCTTCGTATGTCATTGTCTTCCATGCCGACTTGTCTTTACCGATTGCGTTTTTTATTGCACGGTCGATGTTGTCCTTAGGCATGTTTTCATGGCGGCATGTTGCTATGATGGCACGCAGGTGTGCATTGTTGTCGGGGTCTGGTCCACCCTCGGCCACTGCTATTGCAATCTGCTTACCCAGACGTGTGAATGTCTTTGCCATATTGCCCCATCTCTTGAGTTTACGGGCTTTTCTGAATTCAAATGCTCTTCCCATATATGTCGGTATATTCTGTGTATTCTATTAATTCGATTGCAAAATTTACTTATTTACCTCTGACGACAGCTCCCGTGGCCTTAACGACTGATTGTTCAATCTTGTTCATAACTGCCTCGATTGCATGGTCGTTGAGGGTTTTGTCTTCGCTTTGCAGGATGAAGTTGACTGCATATGATTTCTTGCCGTCTTCCAGGTTTTTGCCTTCATATACGTCAAAGAGCTTCACGTCTTTCAGCAGTTTGTGTTCTGCCTGATATGCTGCGGCTTCAATCTGTGCGAATTCTATATTCTTGTCGATGAGTAGTGCGAGGTCGCGGCTCACAGCCGGATATTTCGGTATGTCATAATAGTTCACTCCCTTGCCGCGAACAAGTCGCATGAGGTTGTTCCAGTTGATGTCGGCATAATATACTGGTGCTTCGATGCCGAGCTTTGCTGTCTGTTTTTTGCTGACGATGCCATATTGTGCAATAAGTTTGCCTCCACGCTGGCTTATGGTCTGCGACTTTGCAAACACATCGTTTTTCTCTTCGCTGAATACTAGTGCTCCGAATGGTGTTCCGAGACGTCGCAGGATGTTGAGCACGTATGATTTCAGTTCATAGACCGATGTGTCTTCGTCGGCATGTGCCCAGTTGCCCGCCACTCTGTGTCCTGTAATCCAGAGGGCTAGGTGATAGTCTTCTCTGTATGGTGCCAATATTGCTTTTGATGTCTCTGCATCACTCTTCGTTGGCTTTTCTGCCGGTCGGCGTTCTGCGTTGTAGTAGTAGCAGTTGCCAAACTCGAAGAGTCGGAGGTCGGGCATACGGCGGTTGGTGTTGTGGCTTATAACCTCGAGGCCACCAAAGAGCATTGTCTGTCGCATTACGCCAAGATCCTGGCTCAGTGGGTTGATAAGTCTTACCAGGTTATCTGCCTTGTATGTTTCGAGTTGGTCGTAGTATGACGTTCTTGTGAGTGAGTTGTTGAGTATTTCGTTAAATCCACATCCCACGAGTTGTTCTGCAACCAGGTTTTGTTGTTTGTGGCTACGGTCGAGCTCTCCTTTCGTGGTGAGCGACGAGCGCAGCTGTGTTGGGATTTCCATGTTGTTGTATCCGTAGATTCGCAGCACTTCTTCCACTATGTCGCACGGACGTGTTACATCTACGCGATATGCTGGTACTTGTAGTGTGACTGTTTTGTCGGTCTCGCTCAGTATGGTCATTCCCAGGTCGGTGCATATCGACTTGACTGTGTCGGTTGGTATTTCTTTGCCTGAAAGGTCCCACAAGTACTTGTATTCGAGTTCGACGGTTGCATCGGCAGGTAGTGTGTCGTTTTTCACATCTACTATGTCCATTGCTATTGTTCCTCCGGCCAGTTCCTTTGCCATGAGTGCAGCCATCTTTATTGCATATACTTGTCCGTCGGGGTCGATTCCACGTTCGAATCTGAAGCTGGCGTCGGTCTGTAATCCGTGGCGTCGTGCCGATTTCCGTATCCATGTTGGATGAAAATATGCCGACTCGAACAATACGTTGGTGGTTGTTTCGTAGGTTCCACTACCCTTTCCTCCAAACACGCCTGCGATACACATCGCCTCTTCTGCGTTGCAGATTGCAAGGTCGCGGTCGGAGAGTTTGTGTTCTGTGCCGTCGAGTGTTACGAATGGTGTGCCTTCGGGCATGGTTTTTACTACTACCTTACGTCCTGTCACCATATCGGCATCGAAGCAGTGTAGTGGTTGTCCGTAGGCCATCATGATGTAGTTGGTGATATCTACGATGTTGTTGATTGGACGGAGTCCGATGGTTGTGAGTTTGTCTTGCAACCACTTTGGCGATTCTTTCACTTCGCATCCTTTCACTGTCACTGCAACATATCGCGGACATGCTTCGGCCTGCTCTACTACGATGTCGATTGGCAAGTCGTGATTATCCACCTTGAAGTTATCGGCCGACGGTCGGTGGAGTGCTGTTGGCAGGTTGTTCTGCCGCAGATATGCATAGAGGTCGCGAGCAACACCCCAGTGGCTGCAGGCATCGGAGTGGTTTGGCGTTATGCCGATGCCTATGAGGTAGTCGCTCTCTAAATTGTAGTATTGTGCTGCAGGAGTTCCGACAACTGCATTGTCGGGCAGTTCGATGATACCAGCGTGGCTGTGTCCGATTCCAATTTCGTCTTCGGCACAGAGCATTCCGTTCGACTCCACGCCTCTGAGTTTCGACCTCTTGATGACGAATTCTTTGTCGCCGTCGTAGAGTTTCGTTCCGAGTGTGGCAGCAATGGTCTTAAGTCCCTGCCGGCAGTTTGGGGCGCCACACACGATTTGTTCCTCGCATCCGTCGCCCAATGCCACACGGCATACGTGCATGTGGTCGCTGTCGGGATGTGGCTCACAGGTCAGTACCTCGGCCACCACCAGCCCGGCCAATCCCCCACGGATGGCCTGAACCTCGTCCAGACTTTCAACCTCAAGACCCACACTGGTAAGCGCTTTTGACACATCGTCGGGCGAGAGGTCGAAATCAACATACTCTTTTAACCACTTATAACTGATATTCATTTCTGCGTGCTAGCTTTTTTCGAGTTGCAAAGTTAGCACAAAATATTGAACTGACCAAACATCACAGCGACTTTTTTGCGCTCTGCGCTACAACTTGTTTGCTTTATGGCGCAAAGAAGCTTGGTTTGAATCAAAGGCCAAGCTGTTTGTCTGTGTATTCTGACAGTCGGCAAGTGTAGATTCCGGCAGAGGGCATACACCTTATTATTCTATATAGACAAACGTGCATCAGCACCTTCCATTTTATGAGTGCGCAGTCTTGGCTCCATGAGTGCGTACTCTTGGCTCCATGAGTGCGCAGTCTTGGCCCTGCGAGTGCGCTCATGCCGAGACTGCAATATAGGCTCGTCAGAATAATGATGAGCATGAAATGCCAAATTGTCAGTCACATCATATTGGCACGCATCTTGCAATACACACCTTGAAAAACTGCAGCCCATTGGCAGCAAGCACGAACCGGATATAACAACCAAACAGACATATTAAAGTATGAAAGGCAACATTGGGGTTACGACCGAGAACATATTCCCCGTTATCAAAAAGTTCTTATACAGCGACCACGACATTTTCATTCGTGAAATAGTGAGCAACGCAGTAGATGCCACACAAAAACTGCGCACAATAGCCCAGAAAGGTGAACTGAAAGAAGATGCAGGCGACCTGACCGTACATGTGAGTATCGACCCAAAAGCCGGCACCCTGACAGTGAGCGACCGTGGTATCGGCATGACTGCCGAAGAAATAGACAAATACATCAACCAGATAGCCTTCTCGTCGGCAGGCGACTTTCTCGACAAATACAAGGAAGACGCCAATGCCATCATAGGCCACTTCGGGCTCGGATTTTACTCATCATTCATGGTGAGCAACAAGGTTGAAATTGTGACCCGCAGCTGGCAAGAAGGAAGCAAGGCAGTACGCTGGACATGCGACGGCAGCCCTGAATACACCATCGAGGAAACCGAACGCACCGACCGCGGCACCGACATAATCATGCACATAGCCGACGACTGCAAAGAATTCCTCGAAGAAAGCCGAATACAAACGCTACTTACCAAATATTGTCACTTCCTGCCTGTAGCAGTGGCCTTCGGCAAGAAGAAAGAATGGAAAGACGGCAAACAAGTAGAAACCAGCGAAGACAACATCATAAACGACACCACACCGCTGTGGACAAAAAAACCGGCCGACCTGAAAGACGAAGACTACAAAAAGTTCTACCGCGAACTCTATCCGATGAGCGACGAACCACTCTTCTGGATCCACCTCAACGTAGATTTCCCATTCAACCTCACAGGTGTACTCTACTTCCCTAAAGTGAAAAAAAGCATCGAACTGCAGAAAAACAAAATACAACTATACTGCAACCAAGTGTTCGTGACCGACAGCGTAGAAGGCATCGTGCCCGACTTCCTCACACTCCTGCATGGTGTAATCGACTCCCCAGACATACCTCTCAATGTAAGCCGCAGCTACCTGCAAAACGACTCCAACGTAAGGAAAATATCAACATACATAACCAAGAAAGTGAGCGACCGCCTGCAGTCAATCTTCAAAAACGACCGCAAAGAGTTTGAGCAGAAATGGGACGACATAAAGATATTCATCCACTACGGAATGCTTACCGAAACCGACTACTATGACAAGGCTAAAAACTATGCCCTGCTCAAAGACACCGAAGGTAAATTCTTTACATACGAAGACTATAAAACCCTCATCAAAGACAGCCAAACCGACAAAGACGGCACACTCATCTACCTCTACGCACAAGACCACGACGCACAATACGCATATATCGAGGCCGCACAGCAAAAAGGCTACAACGTACTCATGATGGATGGCGAACTCGATGCCGCAATGCTCGGACTACTAGAAGAAAAGAACGAGAAGACACGATTCGTCCGAGTTGACTCAGACACCATCGACCACATCATACGCAAAGACAACACCGACGAGCAAACGGCACCGGCTGGAATCCTGGCCGACATCTTCTCGACACAACTACCGAAGATGGAAAAAACAGAATTCCACGTCGAACCGCAAGCTATGGGCGAAACAGCCGCACCAATCGTCATAACACAGAGCGAATACATGCGACGTATGAAAGACATGGCACGCCTGCAACAAGGAATGGCATTCTATGGCGAAATGCCCGACATGATGAACATCGTGGTCAATACCGACCACCCACTCATCAAAACCATAAGACATCAAGGCGAAGAAGCCACTGCCGAAGCACTCAAACCAATCGAAGCCGAAATTAAAGGACTCAGTGCACGACGCGATGCCATCAACCAGTCAAACAAAGACAAGAAGTGGGACGAAATACCACAAGAGAGCAAAGACGAACTCAGCAAGACCGAAAAAGACATCGAAGAACAACAATCCAAAAAGACCGCAGTAATATCCGACTATGCAAAAGACAATAAAGTCGTACACCAACTCATCGACCTCGCCCTGCTGCAAAACGGACTCCTCCGTGGCGAAGCACTCACCAACTTCGTGAGACGCAGCATCGAACTGATAAACTAAATACAACAGACAACCGCAACCTACAAACCAAAGCCCGTACAAACAAATTGCGCGGGCTTTTTCCACTTTTTTAAGGAATTCCTTCTCTATTAAATAAAAAAGCACTAAATTTGCACGCTATTTTGCGCAGTGTAAGTAAACACATGCACAGAATAATGAAAACTGAACAATAACCAAAATACAAATAACCAAAATGGCAAAAAACAAAAACAAAAAAGTATCCGACAAAGCAATCGGACTCGATGTTCAACTCAGCAAATCAGAAGCATTCATCGAGAAAAACTGGAAAGTAATCGTAGCCGCATTGGCAGCAGTCATCGTAGTCGTTGCAGGTATCTTCATATATCGCAACCACATGGAAAGCAAAACCAATGAAGCAAACCAGGCAATTGCTAAAAGCCAAGCCGCATTCGGCATGGAACAATACGAACAAGCACTCAACGGCGACGGAGTGACAGAAATGGGATTCCTCAAAATCATCGACGAATACAGCGGAACAAAAACAGCCAATCTGGCACGTGCATACGCAGGCATCTGCTATGCCAACCTCGACCGCACAGAAGAAGCAATCAAGATGCTCGAAGACTTCGACCCACAAGACGATCAAATCATATCGCCATCAGCAATAGCCGCACTGGGAAACTGCTATGCAAAAAATGGTGAGACCGAAAAGGGGGCAGAAACACTCGTGAAAGCGGCCAAACGTGCCGACAACGATGCAGTAAGCCCTATATTCCTGCTTCAAGCCGGACAACTCTACGAGAGCATCGACAAAGCAGACAAAGCACTCAACCTCTATAAAGAAATAAAGGAAAAGTACTTCAGATCGTCACTTGCAAGCGATATAGACAAATACATCGAGCGTGCCACAAAATAAAGCCAACAACCGTTAGTGTCTCGAGGCCTCAACCCCGACACCCACGCCACAATTCGCTAGTGTCTCGAGGTCTCAACCCCGACACCCACGCCACAATTCGTTAGTGTCTCGAGGTTTTCCCTCGAGAAAATAAAGCACACATCATATGGCAACACGCAACCACAACCTCTCCAACTACGATATCAACTCCGTCCCCCAGGCACATGGCATGAAAGTTGGTATCGTAGTTAGCGAATGGAACAACAACGTAACCGGAGCACTCCTGAACGGAGCCATGACAACGCTGCAAAAACACGGAGTATCACCCGAAGACATACACGTCGAAACAGTACCAGGCAGTTTCGAACTGATACACGCATCCCGACTCATGGCAAAGACCGACGTAGATGCAGTTATAGCAATAGGATGTGTCATACGAGGCGACACCCCACATTTCGACTATATTTGTCAAGGTACAACACAAGGTCTGGCACACCTAAATGCAACCGGAAACAAGCCCGTCGTCTATGGACTCATTACAACCGACAACATGCAACAAGCGCTCGACCGGTGTGGAGGACAGATGGGAAATAAGGGCGACGAATGTGCCATTACCGCAATAAAGATGATTGCACTATCAAGAACATTAAGAAAATAATAAGAAGCATTATCGGAGGCATACTACTCATGTACGTATGCCTCATAATGTTACTCAACATACCATTCATCCAAAAAAGCATTGGAAGTTGGGCGGCTGATGCTTTGTCGCAACAAACAAAAACACATGTAGGAATCGGAAACATCAACCTCGGACTCCTAAACCGCATCATCATCGACGATTTCACCATATACGACCAGCAAAACCAGCCATTACTCAAGGCCGACCGCCTTGCAACAAATATTGAGATACTGCCATTGCTGCAAGGAAAAACAAGCATATCAAGCACACAAATATTCGGATTGACCGCACACATACGGCAAGCCACACCAGATTCACCCACCAACATCCAGTTCCTGACCGACATAATTGCCTCAGAAAACAGCGATAAAGAATCGCGACCGATAGACCTAAGACTCGGCACATTCGTACTCCGTCGCGGACATATCACCTACGACATAACCAGCGAGCCACACATACCGACATTCGACACCAACCATCTCGACATCGGCAACGTCAATGTCACCCTTTCGCTCAAGGCATTCAATCAAGACACTATAGACCTTACCATACGCAGGTTAGACTTTTGCGAAAACAACGCCAAATTAAATATCAATAATATTCAGGCACAACTTGTTGCCAACAAGACCAGAGCACAAGTCACAAATCTTAATATCCAAGCACAACAATCAGAGATAAAAATCGACACACTCAAAGCATTTTATCCCAATTACAAACAAGACAAAACATTCGAGTTTAGTGTGCCACAAATCACCGCAGACATACAGCCGGCAGGTCTTGCTCCATTTCTGCCGCAAACAAGCGCCATTTCCACCCCACTCCACCTCGACTCACAAATAAGTGGAACACAAGATATGATAAATATCTGCCAACTCAACATACAAGCCAATGACGGCTCTATATCCTTAGCCACCGATGGCGAAATACACAATTGGCAGCAAGCCGACCCCAATGCCATACTGACAACCCATGTCAAGATTGACAACCAAGGCAAACAGATGTGTATGAACATCGTCAACCCAGACAAAGAAATACCCTATATGTTCAATTGCCTTGGCGAAGTGCAATATGATGGACAAATCATCAAATCGGGCAGTCAAATAACTACAAACGGACATATCTATACCGATGCCGGCAACGCTGACATATATGTTAAGAGCGAAAACAAGAAAATAACGGCAGGAATTGAATCAGAGAAATTAAATCTTGCACAACTCACATCTGATCCCGATTTGGGAAATGCCAAAATACAAATCGACCTGGAGGGCTGCATGTCAGGCAAACAACCCGAAGGATGGCTCAATGCCGCCATTGAAAACCTGGAATTCAAAGGGCAGAAATACTCCGGACTGACACTCTCGGCAAGTCGCGGGAACGGCATCACAAAAGCAAAAGCCAGCATAACAGACCCACTCGTCAACCTTTTGTTAGATGCCACATATACAGAAAACGACTCACATTTCGAGGGTTGTGCCATCATCGCCGACCTGAATCCTCATGCCATGAACCTGACCGAGACGCTTGCTGACGAAACATTCGACATGAATATTTCGGCCGACATCTATGGCACAGACATAAACAAGATTACCGGTAAACTTAATATTACTGACTTGAACATACACACCGAAGAGCAAACACAAACACTCGGCAACATGTCGCTGAATATTCAGCAGTCGGACAACGAAAGACAAATTGCACTGCATACCGACTTTGCTGATGCAACCCTCAACGGTGACATACAGATCGACGGCATTATAGATGCGTTCAAAAACCAAGCTGCACACCATCTTCCTGCACTCATCCAATCTAAGAAAAATAACATAAACCGCTTCAACTTCGATATTTCCATAAACGAATCAGACTTCATCAGACATTTCATCACAACTGACTACGTGATAGAACAGTCGATTCATGCATCGGGATATATCGATGCACAAGCAGACAATATGGAAGTATCTATCGACATACCACTAATCAGTAACGGCAACAAGACTTACACCAACACACACATAACCTCCAGCAACACGCTTCAACGTCTCAGTCTATCGGCCATCACACATCACAAGACCAATGATGGCAATATGCGTATCATGCTTACGGCAGATGCATTCAAAAACGAGCTACAGACACTTCTGCAATGGGACAACCGTGAAACCGAAAAAGACAATGGTATGCTATATGCAACTACGGTCTTTAGCGACAGTTTGGGGCAGGTCAAAAGCAACATAAACCTCAAGAAGTCACAAATCATGATAAACGACACAATTTGGCAGGTACAGCCATCGACAATATCGATATTCGATAAGCAAATACAATGCAACAACCTGAAAATATACAACGATCAACAATACATAGCACTCAACGGCATTATATCAGACAACCCTGACGACTCGCTCGTAGCCGACCTCAATTCGCTCGAAGTATCATACATAACCAGTCTCGTTAATTTTAATGCCGTGCGTTTTCGCGGTGCTGCATCAGGACGTGCCGTCGTGAGCAACATCTATAAGGATATTCATCTCAATGCAGACCTCGTAGTTGACAATATGCACCTGCAAGAAGGAAGACTCGGAACTGGCCATATACAAGCGTCATGGGACAAAGAGCTGGCCGGAATCAGGATTAACGGTCGTATTGTGGATAACTATAAGAATATAGACCGAACCACGGACGTGTCGGGTTTTATTGCTCCAAGTAAGAACGACATCGACCTCAAAATCACCACTAAAGATACTAATGCCGAATTCCTCAATGGTTTTCTTGCGTCAACATTCAAAGATATCAACGGCAAGACAAATGGAGTTTTACATGTAGTAGGTCCTCTGAACGACGTAAACCTTGTCGGGAATGTAAGTGCAGATGTCGAAATGACCCTGCGTGCGACAAATGTCACCTATCACGTCAATCCACTCGATTCAATTCATCTGCGTCAATATGGTTTCGATTTCAACAGTGTCAGACTCACCGACAAAAAAGCCGGCAATGCAGTAGTAAACGGAACATTGGCACACAAAAACATGAAAAACTTCATATACGACTTCGATATCATGATGGATAACCTCACTGTATATGATGAGCGTGAATTCAATTCCGACAAATTCTATGCAACCGTATATGCTGATGGCAACCTTCAGATTCATGGTTCTGACGGTCACCCATTACGCATGTCGGCCGATGTGACTCCAACCCGGGGCAGCATCTTTGCATACGATGCTGCAACCCCCGATGCCATCACATCGTCTGGCTTTGTCACGTTCAGAGACATAACGTCGGGCAACAATTCAGATATCGACTATTATGAGAATGAGGACAACGAGGCTGCAAAAGCATTCGACCAGGGATACCAGAGTGATATATACCTGGATCTGAGCCTTCATGTCAATCCGAATTGCGAGATTATGCTGCGCATGGACAACAAGGACGACGGTTATATGACTACTCGTGGCAGTGGAACACTGATGGCCCACTACCATAATAAAAGTCCATTCTCGCTTAATGGCATATATCAGATTCAGGAGGGCCACTATAAGCTCTACCTTCAAGAATTGGTGGCGCGCGACCTCGCACTCCAGTCTGGCAGCAATGTAGTCTTCAACGGCAATCCGTTCGATGCCAACATACACCTCATCTGCCATCACACACTTCCTGCCGTGCCATTGCGCGACCTCACATCGACCGATGCCTTCAACCAAAACACCAAAGTCAAAGTGATTTGCGTGATGGACATCACCGGTAAGCTCGACAACATGAACTTTGCATTTGCCATTGAACTGCCAACCGTGAGCGACGAGACACGCCAGCTGGTGAACAGTCTCATCACATCTGACGAGGAGTTGAACATGCAAATGATTTATCTGTTAGGATTGGGACGTTTCTATCCGAGCGAATATTCCCGTGCCAATGGTGAGACGGGTTCGGATCAGGCGGTCAACACCCTGCTGTCGTCAACCATCTCTGGCCAGATAAACCAGATGCTGTCTGATGTGATAGGCGCCGACAGTAAATGGAACTTCGGTACGGGTCTCTCGACCGGCGAGCGTGGATGGAACGACCTGGATGTCGAAGGCATCCTGTCGGGACGTCTGTTCGACGACCGTCTGCTTATAAACGGAAACTTCGGCTATCGCGACAATGCACTCACCAATTCTTCAAACTTCATTGGTGACTTCGATGTGAGATGGCGGCTGAAGGAAGACGGACATACGTTTATCAAAGCATACAACCAGACAAACGACCGGTATTTCACTAAAGCCACTCTCAACACACAGGGTATAGGCCTGACGTATCAGCGCGACTTCGATTCGTGGAAGGCTCTTTTCCGCCGAAAGATGAAGGAAGCGGCAGAACAACAGGGTGAGAAGTCTGAAAAGCAGAAAAAGAGCAAGTAATTACCGGAAATGACATTGAATAACATAATCATAAAACCACGATATTATGGAATATGGATTTGTAAAAGTGGCCGCAGCCGTGCCACACGTGCAAATTGGCGAGTGCGAAAGCAACACACGTCAGATTGAAAGTCTCGTAGTGCAAGCCGAGGGCAAGGGCGTTGAAATAATAGTATTTCCCGAACTGAGCATGACAGGATATACCTGTGCCGACCTTTTCCAGCAGCAACTGCTTATCGACAGTTGTGAGAGTGCCATGTTCCGTCTGCTCGATGTCACACGCTCGCTCAATATCATTGCCATAGTCGGACTTCCGTTACGAGTGGGTGCTGTCTTGTTCAATGCGGCTGCCGTGGTGCAACATGGTCAGATTCTCGGCATTGTTCCAAAGACGCACATCCCTAATTATTCAGAATTCTACGAGAAACGATGGTTTGCGTCGGGTCGTAATATAGATACCACCACGACGTATTGTGCACAGAGTGTGCGTGTATGTCCGCATTTGCTGTTCCGTACACCATCCTGTACATTTGGCATTGAGATTTGCGAAGACCTATGGTCGCCTGTGCCGCCAAGTTCGTCGCTCGTGCTTCAGGGGGCAGACGTTGTATTCAACCTCTCGGCTACCGACGAGTTTTCATGTAAACACGCTTATCTATGTAATATGTTGGCTCAGCAGTCGGCTCGTTGTATCTGCGGATATGTATATGCTTCGAGCGGATTTGGCGAGTCGTCGCAAGACTTGGTGTTTGCCGGCAACGGACTCATCTACGAGAATGGTGTCCAGCTTGCTAACGGCCGGCGTTTTGAGATGAGTGAACAGATGGTAATGTCGGAAATCGACATTGAATACCTGCGCAACCTGCGACAGGCAAACATGACTTTTGCTGAATCATCCCTCACCGTTCAGTCTGCACCAACCGTCGAAACCGCCGACAACGACAGCACCATGTTGCACACCCCTACCCTGACCCGCAGCATCGCACCAAACCCCTTCATCAGCAATGACATTCCGACTGACGAGCAATACTCTGACATGTTCAGTATGCAAGTGTCGGGGCTTGCACGTCGCATCACCCACATCAATGCCAAGACCGTGGTCATAGGTATCTCGGGCGGCCTCGACTCCACACTCGCCCTCTTGGTTTGCGCCAAGACCATGGATAAGCTCTCGCGCAGCCGACGCGATATCATTGCCATCACGATGCCTGGATTCGGCACGACCGACCGCACATATCAAAATGCCCTTCAGCTCATGCAGGCGCTCAATGTCACGATGCGCGAGATATCTATACGCGATGCCTGCCTTCAACATTTCAGTGATATAGGCCACGATGCAGAAAACCACGACGTGACTTATGAGAACTCGCAGGCACGCGAGCGCACACAGATACTTATGGATGTGGCAAATCGTGAAAACGGCATCGTAATCGGCACTGGAGACCTCTCGGAACTGGCACTGGGGTGGGCTACATACAACGGCGACCACATGTCGAACTATGGTGTCAATGCTTCGATTCCGAAAACCATTGTGCGTAACATCGTGACGTGGATTGCAAACACCGATTTCGACAGCCATACTCAAGAGGTACTGCTCGACATCGTCTCCACGCCAATTAGCCCAGAGCTCATTCCGGCAGGTAACGACGGGCAGATTAAGCAGAAAACCGAGGACCTTGTCGGACCATACGAACTGCACGACTTTTTCCTCTTTCATCTGGTCTATAGCAAATTCCGGCCGTCGAAAATACTATATCTTGCCACATGTGCATTTGCCGGCGTTTATTCCGATGAGGTCATAAATCACTGGCTCCACACATTCATGCGCAGGTTCTTCTCACAACAATTCAAACGCTCTTGTATGCCCGACGGACCGAAAGTGTGTTGCATAAGCCTCTCGCCACGTGGCGACTGGCGTATGCCGAGCGACGCCACGGTCGATGCATGGATGAAAGACTTGGATAATACCCAATCGTAAACCGGCGATGCCATGAAGTCAATTCTCGACCATACATACGATACATTCAATCCCGAGGCATTCCTGGCTGTTGACCCCTGCGGTACTGTCCACCAACTCATGCAACACACCGACAGTCAGCTCGACATAGAGTTGGGAGCATTGCTCGTTGCCATGATTAGCTGGGGTTCACGTAAAGTGATTGTCCCTACGGCCATACACATGCTTCGCGACGAAATGCACTGGCAGCCAGCTCATTTCATCAAAAGCGGAGAGTATGCGCAATCATACCACGATGCAAAGCGCCAATGTGTATATCGCACCCTCAACGTACCGACATTTCACCATGTATGCCACAACCTGCAACACGAACTCGACGGCTACGACACAATGGAAGCACGTCTCAACAACCTGACGGCCAAAGATGCAATAGCCGAGATATGCAGGTGGCTCGCTCCTGCCCGCCTCGGTACCATGCCCTCCTCGGCATGTAAGCGAGTGTGTATGTTTATGCGATGGATGGTACGACCATATTATCCCGACCTGGGACTGTGGACCTCACGCTCGCCGGCCGACCTTTATGCCGTGATGGACACGCATGTGTGTCAGCAGACACGACATCTGTTGAAGCATAAACGCCCCACATGGCAGGCATGTGAAGAACTGACTGCTTTGTTCAACTCGTGGAACCCTGCCGACCCTCTGCGATACGACATAGCACTCATGACACTGGCCGACTCGAAAAACGATACCGCACTCGCAAGCCCATGACTGCGCACTCGTGACACCGAGGCTACGCACTCACAAGCCCATGACTGCACACTCGCAAACCGACCATTACGAAACCACACTAAAACACACACAATATAATATGCCAACAGTTGACGACAAGAAGGTGATATTCTCGATGGTGGGGGTATCGAAAACAATACAGCAAAACCAAAAACAGGTATTGAAAAACATATACCTGTCGTTCTTCTATGGAGCCAAAATCGGTATCATAGGTCTGAATGGTGCAGGAAAATCCACCCTGATGAAGATTATTGCAGGCATCGACCAACAATACCAAGGCAATGTGGTATGGAGTCCGGGCTATACGGTAGGCTATCTGCCGCAAGACCCACAGCTCGACGCGTCGAAGACCGTGAAAGAAAATGTGATGGAGGGTGTGCAACATGTATATGACGCCCTGCGCGAATACGACGAGATAAACCAGAAATTCGCCTTGCCAGAATACTACGAAGATGCCGACCGCATGACCGGACTCATGACACGTCAGGCCGAAATACAAGATATAATCGACTCCACCGATGCCTGGAACATAGACAGCAAGCTGGAACGAGCCATGGATGCGCTGCGTTGCCCACCAGGCAACCGGAGTGTGGAAAACCTGTCGGGAGGCGAACGTCGCCGTGTGGCACTATGCCGGCTGCTGTTGCAAAAGCCCGATGTGCTGTTGCTCGACGAACCCACCAACCATCTCGATGCCGAAAGCATCGACTGGCTCGAACAACATCTGGAACAATACGAGGGCACAGTCATAGCAGTGACACACGACCGCTACTTCCTCGACGATGTGAGCCAGTGGATACTCGAACTCGACCGCGGCGAAGGCATACCATGGAAAGGCAACTACACATCGTGGCTCGAGCAGAAAACACAACGCATGGCAAACGAAGAAAAAGCCGAAAGCAAACGACGGAAAACACTCGAACGCGAACTCGAATGGGTGAGAATGGCACCAAAAGCACGTCAGGCAAAGGGAAAAGCGCGCCTCAACTCATACGACAAGCTGCTCAACCAAGACCAGAAAGAGCGCGAACAAAAACTCGAGATATTCATTCCAAACGGCCCGCGATTGGGACACAAGGTGATTGAAGCCGAACACGTAGCGAAGTCGTTTGGTCAGAAAACACTATTCACCGACCTCAACTTCATATTGCCACCCAACGGAATAGTAGGAGTGATAGGACCCAACGGAACAGGCAAAACCACACTATTCCGCCTCATCATGGGACTCGACACACCCGACACCGGTACATTCAACATAGGCGAGACAGTGAAACTGAGCTATGTTGACCAACAACATCAAGACATCGACCCTGCAAAGACCGTCTATCAAGTAGTGAGCCAAGGCAACGAGACACTGCTCATGAGCGGCCGCGACATCAACGTGAGGTCATACCTCAGCCGTTTCAACTTCAACGGCGCCGACCAGGAAAAGCTTTGCGGAATACTCTCGGGCGGTGAACGCAACCGCTTGCATCTGGCAATAGCCCTGAAACAAGAAGGCAACGTACTGCTGCTCGACGAACCCACCAACGACATCGACGTCAATACACTGCGCGCTCTCGAAGAAGGTCTCGACACGTTTGCAGGATGTGCTGTCGTCATAAGCCACGACCGATGGTTCCTCGACCGCATCTGCACACACATACTCGCATTCGAAGGCGATGGCAATGTATTCTTCTACGAAGGGTCATACACCGACTACGAAGCCAACAAAGCCAAACGACTCGGACTCGAAGAACCTAAACGAATGAGATACAGAAAGCTGATGGAATAAAAAACAAACACACAATCATTCTACAAAACAAGAATAAAAACAGAAACGTATAAAGACAACCATAGCAGTTCTGAAAGACAAAAATCACAGCAACCTCATAATACCAAGATAAAATGAAACATATAGCCGCAACACTCATCCGCGTATGCTGCATTCTGACAATCATATCGTGTGGCAGCGACGGCAACGATATCATCATCAACACACCCAAACCCGGCAGATACGAATCACGGCTCGAAGTACCGGCCATGCAACCATCGGGCACGTTTTTCATACAACACTCCACCAAGATAGGCAACGATTCGGTCATGACATATTGCCTGGAATACAGTCCGGCAAAGAACCATTCACGATGGGTTGCCTTCCGTTTCGACGGCAAGACACGAGCCATCAATTCAAACCGGAGCGATACCTGGGCCGACGACCCCAAACTCGACTCATACTATCACGTAGGGGCCGGATATTTTAATGGAGGCAGCCGTGGCCACATTTGTGCATCACACGACCGCAGATACAGCCAAGAAGCTAACCAACAGACATTCTACATGACCAACATGTCGCCTATGAACGGCTCGTTCAACGCCAACTACTGGACAGCATTCGAGTCGTTTGTGCAAGAAAAAGGTCGAGATGCCAACTTTGCCGATACCCTCTATGTCGTGAAAGGCGGCACAATAACCAACGGAATGACTCAAGGCACAGCAACAAGCAGCTATGGTAAAAGCATAGTCATACCCAAATACTACTTCATAGCCCTACTACGTTTCAAAGGTGGAAAGTATAATGCTATGGGCTTTTGGGTGGAACACAACAACCACGGATATATAAGTGAGTCGGCACCACGTAGTGTCATCTGCGATTGTATTGTCAACATCGACCGCCTTGAAGAACTGACAGGCATCGACTTCTTCCACAACCTGCCCGACAACATAGAGCGACAAGTGGAAAGCACCGATATAGAAACCATACGTGATAACTGGGGAATATAGCCACAGAACAACAATACTGATGCCGCTATATAATGGAACGCCAGCCAATATTGGCAAGGTGTATTTTCTATATTGACGAAAGGCCCTGGCTATATTGAAGAGAATGCTTATTGATGTAGATAAGATTCTATCAATGCAATAGCATCAGCCCATTCCATGCTTTTAGGCATGTGGGTCAACGGTTCAACCCAGTGTATGTCCTCATCACGCTGAAACCAGGTCATCTGTTTCTTGGCATATACCCGTGTATTCTTCTTTATACGCTCAACGGCCATAGGCAACTGCCACTGTCCATCAATAACATTAAACAGCTCCTTATATCCTACAGTGTTGAGCGCATTGAGCTGCCGCAACGGATATACACGGCGTGCCTCGTCCATCAACCCGTCGGCCATCATCTGGTCAACCCTCGCATTGATTCGTGCAAACAACTCCTCGCGCTTGCGTCGTAATCCTATTTTAATGATACTGAATGGACGTTGCCTGGCTTTACCTTGTCTGAATGAAGTGTATGTTTGTCCCGTCTGATAACATATTTCGAGTGCATGTATAATGCGCTTGTGGTTTTTATGGTCAACGATGTCGTAGTATTCAGGGTCGAGTACCCTCAGTTCAGATAGCAGTCGGTCTATACCGTCGCTTTCGAGTCGGCGTCGCATCAGTTCCCGCACATCGTCGGCAATGGTTGGGATATCGTCTATACCTCTACATACGGCATCAATATACATCATACTTCCACCCACCATCAGTGCATAGTCGTGTGTCCTGAACTGTTGTTCGAGCAGCCGGAGTACATCCTGTTCATATTGTGCGGCACTGTAATACTGATTTAAGTGCAACATGTCGATGAAGTGATGCACCACACCTCCCTGTTCCTTACTGTTTGGTTTTGCCGTGCCGATGTCTATGTCTTTATATATCTGCCGCGAGTCTGCCGAAATGATATCACACGACAAGAGCTTAGCAATACTGATGCTAAGCTCTGTTTTGCCCACAGCCGTTGGTCCGAGCAGTACGACAAGTGTTTTTGGGTTATTCAAATTGGGGTCCATCGCTTACTCGAGGGGGGGCTGTCGGCTCACTCGAAGGGGTTTCCATCGCTTATTTCCAATCCCTCGAGTCCTATTTCCTCGTCATCGATCCCGTCGCCATACAAGTCGTCATCGTCGTATATATCGGAATCGTTGCCTGCAGCCGGTGCCGGATTGCGTGCCATGAGTTCATCGAAGTCGATGGTTTGGCGTGGCGGGTTTCCTTGACTACGCGACACTTTTGGTGTGTCGAGTGATTGTCCGGTAATGATTTCTGCCACCTGGATAAAGAAATTTCGGTCGGCCAGCGGGTCGAAGGTGTACATGAGGTGTTGTTTTTCTTCTTCAATCAGTTCCGACAACCTTGTATTGGCCATCACATACGAGTCTTGATCGGTGTCGGTATCCATCTCTTCGAGGGTTATTTCCTGTCCTTTTTCCCATCCGTCTTCACACATTGTGAACGAGGTTAGCTGGTCGTCGGCATAGTGGCATGTGTCCAGAATCGTTTTGTGAAGGTCGAGGAAGGTGGCATCGGAGTCGATAAAAAACTCGCGCATGAAGTCTTCAACCTCGTCGGATATCATTATCAGCCGGAATATCATATTGTGGTCTATTTTTATGTTGTTATGTTTTGTTATATGTTATGACGGTGGTTGTGTCATCTTATGATTCCCCGTGTGGTGTTGGCCACGAAATCTATGATGTATTGTATTTCCTTTCCCATCGTTATTGTTTCCTTTATCTGCTGTAGTGCATCCGCAGTGCGCAGGTTGCTGTTGTATAGGATGCGATAGGCATTGTGTATGTCGTTTATTACTTCGACTGTGTAGTTGCGGCGTCTCAGTCCCACGAGGTTTATTCCACAGTATGCCACCGGCTCGCGTGCTGCTATGACGAATGGTGGGATGTCCATGCTGGTGCGTGTGCCGCCTTGTACCATGGTGTATCCTCCGATTCGGCAGAATTGGTGTACTAACACTACTGCGCTGATGATTGCATTGTCGTCAACGATTACTTCTCCGGCCAGTTTTGTGGAGTTTCCCATTATGATTCCGCTGCCGAACTCGCAGTCGTGTGCAATGTGTGCGTTTTCCATAATGAGGTTGTTCGACCCCACTCGTGTTGTACCTTTGCTTGCAGTGCCTCGGTGTATGGTCACGTTTTCGCGGATACGGTTGTTGTCGCCTATTACGACCGTTGATTCTTCGCCGCGGAATTTCAGGTCTTGTGGTATGGCTCCTATCACTGCACCTGGAAACAGGACGTTGCCTGAACCCAGCTTTGTTCCGCGCAACAGCGTGACATTATTCATAAGTTCGTTGTTTTCTGCTATTTCAACTCCTTTGTCGATGTAGCAGAATGGGCCGATGGTACATCCGTCGCCTATTTTGGCTTCGGAGTCGATATATGCTAATGGGCTTATCTTTGACATAATGTTAGTTTGTTTCTGTCGTATTATTACATGTTTCTGTTCTTCAGAGTTACTATTTCCCGGGCCACCCTGTTGTTTATGGTGTGTCCGGGTTTGAATGCCTCGACATGTGCTTTCAGCCTGCATCCTGTCAGCGCGAGGTCGCCAATGATGTCGAGCAGTTTGTGTCGTGCCATTTCGTTGGGCCATGTGAGTGGTTTGCGGTTGAGGAATCCCAGTTGCGTTGCGTCCATCCGTGGCACACCCATCGTATCGGCAAGGAAGTCGAGTTTGTCTTGTGGCAGTTGGTTTTCGTATATCACGATTGCATTGTCGAGGTCTCCGCCTTTGATGTATCCCATTTCGAGTAGTGGTTGTATGTCGCGCACGAAGACGAATGTGCGTGCTGAAGCTATCTCGTTGGCAAAGTGGGATATATCCTGGAGTTCGGCTTTTTGGTTTGCAAGCATCTTCGACTCGAATGCAATGGTTATGTCGAGACTGAACTTGTTGGCCGGACTTACGACGATATGCTCGCCGTTGTTGCCGTCGATTATTATCTCGCGGTCTATGTTCAGATAGTTGCGTTCGGTTGCCTGTTCGTGTGTCCCGACCCGTTGTATCTCGTTGACAAACAGTTGTGCGCTTCCGTCGAGGATGGGCATCTCGGGTCCGTCGAGGTCAATAAGGCAGTTGTCTATTCCCATGGCATAGAGTGCAGCCATGGCATGTTCGATGGTACTCACCTTTGCACCGTTCTGTTCGACCACCGTGCCCCGTGTGGTCTCAACCACATTTTCTGCGGCGCACACTATGCATGGTTGACTGTCGAGGTCGGTGCGCCGGAGTATGTATCCGTGGTTTTCGGGAGCGGGATGGAATGTTGCGGTTATGGTCTGCCCTGTGTGTAGTCCTTTGCTCTTTACGGAGAAAGAGCCATTCAGTGTTATTTGTCTTGACATGATTTCTTCAGTTCTTCGATTTCACGTTCCAGTTGGTTCACACGCTGCTGAAGTTCGGGCAGGTTTTTATATACTGCCGCACTGCGTGCAAAGTTTTGGTGTTCGAGTGCAGGATATCCCATGACAGTGCAATTGCCCTTTTTCAGCAGGCGTCCTCCGGCCAGTCCCGACTGTGCTCCGGCATGTAAGTGGTCGCCCAGTGTGATGTGTCCTGCCACGCCGACCTGTCCTCCGAGCATACACCACTCGCCAACCTTACAGCTGCCTGCCACTCCTACTTGAGCCGACATCACGGTGTTGGCTCCTATTTCCACGTTGTGTGCTATCTGTATCAGGTTGTCGAGTTTCACGCCACGGTGCACGATGGTTGAGCCCATGGTCGAACGGTCGATGCATGTGTTGGCTCCTATCTCTACGTTGTCTTCTATTGTGACAATACCTATCTGTGGTATCTTTTCGTAGCCGTCGGCAGTAGGGGCAAAGCCGAATCCGTCGGCTCCGACGACACATCCTGCATGTAGTATGCAGTCGTCACCCACCACACAGTCGTGATATACTACGGCATTGCTATATACCACGGTTTTGCAGCCTATCTTTACTCTTGGGCCTATGGTGGCATGTGGATATATCATGGCACCGTCGCCTATTTCAGCTCCGTCTTCCACCACTGCAAACGGTGCCAGATAGACATCTTTGCCTATCTTGGCGGTTTCGGCCACGAATGCCAGTGTGCTGATGCCCGTTTGCCGCGGCTTCATCGACTCGTATAGTTGCAGCAGACGGCTAACGGCCTCGTAGGCATTGGGTACACGCACAAGAGTGGCCGACACGGGTTGTACTGGCTTAAAATCGTCGTTGACCAACACCACCGACGAGTGTGTTTCATAAATATAGTGGTCGTACTGGGGATTTGCAAGGAACGAGACAGCTCCGGCAACTCCTTCTTCTATTTTGGCAAACGTATTGACCGAGGCTTCAGGGTCACCGTCAACTGTTCCACCTATATATGCAGCTATTTGCTGCGCAGTAAAGTTCATCGTCTATGGTCTTATTTTTGGCTGCAAAGTTAATAAATAATTACGACTTATGCTTGTCTAATCCTTATTTTTTATCTTTTCCGACAAATTATACCGACCATTATACATCAAATCCGACTTCACGACGTTGTTTATAGTCAGTCGGTCGTAAACGGAGCTGTGACGGGATGCCTGTCTGAAAATGCGCACTCACAAGGCCGAGACTGCGCACTCACAAGGCCGAGACCGCGCACTCGCAGGGCCGAGACCGCGCACTCGCAAAAGGACGTATCAGGGATGTTGCCGTTCGGCGTGTGTCGGCAGCCGGCGAAGTACCACAGATCAACATATTCATGTCACTTTAGACTTACAGATAAGAATAATGTGTAATTATTTAAGAAATAAGTGTTGCTAAATCACAAATTATTCGTAACTTTGCAAACAGATGTGGCCTTACCCGCCACCACCATTACTAACAATCTAACTCAAATTCAGTATGAGAAGAATGACATATACGCTTGTTGCCATATGCATCACGGCACTCACAGCAATGGCCAGCAATACCAAGACGAACGTCACAAGCGTGACCCAAGCCGTCGATGTGACTGGAGAAGTAGATTATGTAATCAGCAGCTCATCCTCACCCTTTACCACCAGCGGTTCGGTCAATATAGCCGACACAGAACATGCCGTAGTGATATTCAGCAACATAAAGCCAAGCGAGGTAATAAAAAAATACATGTCGTTCATATATATCAACGGCGAAAAGGCACAAAACGGTACCAACTGTCAGGTGAAGATGTATGGGGCCGGTGCCATCGTGTTTCCCTACGACAGCAAATTCAAACCACTCACCGTATATTCCGAACCCAACTTCGAGGGCACAGCTGTAAACAGCTTCGGACTGGAAAACACCGGCGGATTCATGAACACACTGACGGCAGCGAAACTCAACAATCGCATACGCTCGTTCAAACTGAAACGCGGCTATATGGTGACATTCGCCCTCGGTACAGGCGGATGGGGCTACAGCCGATGTTTCATTGCCGACCAGGCCGACCTCGAGATGGCAACCATGCCTGCCAATATGGACAGCCGCATAAGCTCATACCGAGTATTCCACTGGTATAACGCACAAAAGAAAGGACTGGCCAGCAACGCCAACCAGGCAGCCAACGACGCCCTCAACACATCGTGGTGCTACGACTGGGCACAAGGCAATGCATCGCTCCTGCCCGACCACGAATGGGTGCCGAACCACATTTACGAAGACTGGCCATCGGCTGCCACATGCGGTGGAGTGACGGGGTCGTGCCACATGAAAACCAACAACGAACCGGGCAACTCGGCCGACGACCACCCACAGGACGTAGCCACCGTGCTGGCCAACTGGCAAAACCTGATGCGAACCGGACTGCGACTCTGCTCGGAGACATCACACGACGGAAGCATGAACCACCTCAAAGCATTCATCGACTCAATCGACGCACGCGGATGGCGATGCGACGTAATAGACCTGCACTGCTACTGGGCATCAGGATTTGGCAACATGACATCCTACAGCGACAACTATGGCAAAGGACGTCCTATATGGATAAGCGAATGGATATGGGGCGCATCGTGGAACAACAACGGAGCATTCGGCAGCGGAGTGACCGACACGCAAATACTCAATCAGACAAAAAGCATACTCAGCACACTCAACTCAAACTCACGGGTGGAACGCTATGCCTACTGGAACGGAGAAACCAAAGCACGCATATACGAAAACGGTTCGCTCACATCGCTCGGGAAATACTATGCATCGATGAACTCGGGACTGGCATACAACAAAGCCAACGAATATATCCCACGCGTAGTTTATTCGACACCTACAGGCCTTGAAGTCACCAACTACAACAAGACAACGAAAGTTGCCACACTGGCATGGAACGACAACAACGGCGACATGCTCGACTCAATGACCATAGAATGGCAAATACCGGGAGCCCCACGTTTCACACAAGCAGCCAAAGTAACCCTCAAGGACAAAAACAGCGGCAGCGCAATAGCATACACATCAAACGTAAACCTGAACGAAGGTCCCGGCGTATATAACCTGCGCATTGCAGCATACCCAATCAACACGCA
Organism: uncultured Prevotellaceae bacterium; assembly: GCA_937915745.1. Taxonomy (GTDB): domain Bacteria; phylum Bacteroidota; class Bacteroidia; order Bacteroidales; family Bacteroidaceae; genus Colivivens. Next base: position 36,810 of record CALGGJ010000011.1, read on the forward strand.
TACTGCAAGGTACTCAAATACAACGATTGTGACCGTGAGCGAATCGTCTGGCAACGACTTCGTACAATATGGCATGATAGACTTTGTAAACACATTGGCCGTATCCACCGATTTCAGCACACCATTCGACGAAACACCTGCTGTATTCATGGGACTGATGTCAACACACAACAGCACGACAAACATGGCAAACCTCGTGACATCGGTTTCTGCACGCTCATTCACATACCAACCGATGCCATGGATCTACACCGGCACACAAACCATTACGGTCAAAGAACAGATACCATTCATGGCACTGAAATACGGCAACTACACATTTGCACCCGACATGAGAATAGAAGTGGGACAAGCAAAAGTGAAGACCGACACACTGCAGGTAACATTTACCCAACCATTTGCAGAAGGCACCGTGCCTATAGTCATAGCCGAGATGCGCCCATCGCTCAAAAGCAATCCGACAACCCTACGGATATGGGACATAACCAACACAGGCTTCAAGGCAATAGCATTCTATGAAGCAGGACTCGGCAAAAACCTCACCATCACACAAAACATGATGTATATAGCAGCCACACCAGGTATAGCCAACGTTGGCGACGGCATACAAATCAGTGCCGGTATAGGCACAAACCCACTCTACGGCAGCACCAACCGGCAGGAAATTTTCAGACAGACCAATCCCGACGGTACAATCGACGACACAGCCGACACGCTACGACTCGTCAATCCATACATCTTCGGAGCTGCACAGACATTCAATATCAAAACAGGAATAATACTACGCCGATACATCGACATCACAACAATAGATGCAGAAAAAAGAACACTTACATACGGCACACGCATACGCCGCATGGTAGATACCAGCGGCGACAACTCTACAATTAAAAACACACAGAACGAAGCCGACACATTCGGATGGATATGCATATCGGCCACAACCGACACATTCCAGGCCGAAGATGTTAACCAAGACGGAAATGTAGATACACAAGACGTACTCGCTGTATATAACTTCATATCAACAGCCACCGACCCTTCAAATTCAAACACCGAAGACGTAAATGCCGACGGGACGGTAGATACACAGGATGTGCTGCAAATATATAACTACATTGCAAACAACTGACAAATACATAGAAATCAGTTGACAAATACACAGAAAGCTATACGACACAAATAACTGACAAATCGAGTAGGAGGAAAATGAAGTAGTTTTCCTCCTACTTCATTTTCCGACCTCTC
>CALGGJ010000012.1 GCA_937915745.1 uncultured Prevotellaceae bacterium
CCAAAAAGAAAGTTTTCAAAGCGCGAAACAGTCTAATGACCGATTTGGGTTAAAGTCTGAGTCAAAGTTAAAGTCAGCGTCATTTATAGAGAATGTCGTTCATTGCATGTCTGCCGACGAACCGGCTTTGGTCAACATCGCCCATAATTCCGTCAACACGCCCATGCCCGGTGTATTGCCATATAAGGAAATCATCGCCTCCATTGAGGTAAGGCTCTTCCTGAGGTGTATATTGTGCAATCATAAACTTATATGCCTTGAAGTTGGGGTAGGGGGCAAAGTATTTGTTGTAAAAGTTTTTACCTGTATAGATAATCGGGCGGCGTCCGTATTCATCGGTCACCAGTCGCAAGAATTCCTGCAAACGTGAATGCAATGTCTCTACCGTCACACCGCCAGTTACCTCAACGTCAATCAGTGGCAGCAGGTCTTGGTGTTTTCTATTTACCACTTTGCGGAAATTGTCGTATTGTGCCTTTGCATTCACTCCAGGGCGGAAGAAATGATAGCTGCCGGCTTTAAGTCCGTGACGCCGTGCTTCGGTAATGTTGTAAAGGTATGTTTCGTCAATAATTGTATTCGATTCGGTAGCTTTGATATATACATACCCCACATGGCCCGACTTTGCAACTGTCTTCCAATCAATACTTCCTTGATAATGACTCACATCGATACCGTGAATATGGTTGATGAATGTTGCTAAGCTGCTTAGTTTCGGTTGTGTCGGTGGTTGCAGCCGTGTGTCTGTCAGCGACAGACATGTGGCCGCCGGCATGTCGGGTTCTGTATATGCATACTCCAGACCGGCCTGTACTTTTTTTGTTTTCTTTTTGCCCGCCTCAATGTGTGGAACAAGCATACACGATGCAATAATGACTATTGCAGTACGTAATATGTGGTGATGGTTCATTTGTGATTATAGTCAACACCGGTTGTTAAAACTTTCTTTTCATCACAGGGTCGCATGTGAGCCCGACTCCCAGTTTCTTGAATATCTTTTTGTCAACCTCGCTCAGCATCACAGTGCAGTGAGCCTGACATCCGCGTAGATCGGGCAGATGTTCGAGTGCCAGACGGCAGCCTTCGTCATGAGGACTCAGTACCGATAGTGCAACGAGTACTTCGTCAGTGTGTAGTCGAGGATTATTTCCACCCAAATAATCTGTCTTTGTCTTTTGTATTGGTTCAATGAGTTCCTCTGGAATGAGTTTAAGGCTGTGGTCGATGCCTGCAAGATATTTGGTTGCGTTGAGTATCAGTGCCGCACTAGGTCCCAGCAGTGTACTCTCCTCTGATGTGATGATGGTTCCGTCGGCAAGTTCGATGGCAGCAGTGGCACGTTCGCCAAGCGATTGTTCCCTGCGTTCTTTTGCAGCGACGGTGGTTTTACGATAAGCAGTGTTTATTCCCGCCTGCTTGAACAGCAGTGCGATTTTGCTCACCTCGCTGTCGGTTCCGTCGCCAGTGGCAAGGCGGTTGAGTGCAGTGTAGTATCGACGTATGATTTCGTTTTTCGATGCTTCTTGACACACTTCGTCATCGCTGATGCAAAATCCTACCATGTTGACACCCATGTCGGTGGGCGACTTATATGGGTTCTCGCCGTAGATGCCCTCGAACAGTGCGTTGAGTACGGGGAATATCTCGATGTCGCGGTTGTAGTTGATGGCAATCTTTCCGTATGCTTCATAGTGGAACGGGTCGATCATGTTGACATCATTGAGGTCGGCTGTGGCAGCTTCGTATGCGATGTTGACGGGATGTTTCAGCGGCAGGCTCCATACGGGGAATGTCTCAAACTTGGCATACCCGGCTTCTATTCCGCGTTGGTGTTCGTGGTATAGTTGGCTGAGGCATACAGCCATCTTGCCGCTTCCTGGTCCTGGTGCGGTCACAATCACCAGCGGCCGTGAGGTTTCCACATAGTCGTTGCGCCCGAATCCTTGGTCTGAATCGATAAGTGTCACGTTCGACGGATATCCCTCAATTGTATAGTGGTAGTATGCTTTGATGCCAAGTCGGCTCAATTTGTGTCGGTAGGCATCGGCCGACCCCTGTCCGTTGTAGTGGGTTATGACCACTGAACTGACGAGGAATCCGCGTCTTTGGAATTCGTCGCGCAAGCGTAGTACGTCCATGTCATAGGTGATTCCCAGGTCGCCTCTTACTTTTTGTTTTTCTATATCGACGGCACTAATTACTATCACTATCTCGGCCGAGTCGCTCAATTGGCTGAGCATCTTCAGTTTGCTGTCGGGTTGGAATCCCGGCAATACGCGGCTGGCATGGTAGTCGTCGAACAGTTTGCCTCCAAGTTCCAGATAGAGTTTGTTGCCAAACTTAGCTATGCGTTCTTTGATGTGTTCCGACTGTATTTTCAGATATTTGTCGTTGTCGAATCCTTGTTTCATTTTGTGGTATGTGTGTTTGTTTCCACCTTATTTTGTGTGTAGTGATATTTTCACAACAATCAGAGTGTGATGTTTCTCATCTGGTGGTGCTACGTCAGTTTGTTGTTTTCGTCGGGGAAGATGATGCTTGGTTTGAAGTTGCGTGCCTCGTCGGGGGTCATTTGTGCGTATGCCATGATGATGCACTCGTCGCCTACTTGTACTTTGCGTGCGGCTGCGCCATTAAGGCAGATACTTCCTGTCCCGCGCTCTCCCCTTATTATGTATGTTTCAAACCGTTCGCCGTTGTTGTTGTCAACCACAGCCACTTTTTCGCCGGCAATGAGGTTGGCGGCATCCATGAGGTCTTCATCGATTGTTATGCTGCCCATGTAGTGAAGGTTGGCTTCGGTGATGGTAGCGCAGTGTATTTTTGATTTTAGTACTTCGATGGTCATCATTCTTGTGTTATTTATACCGTATGTTGTCGATGAGACGTACTGGCAGGTGTCCGCAGAATACGGTGATACATCCTACAATGTCGTCGGAGTCGTCCCATGAACTTATGTCTTGCAGCGATTTGCCATCAACAATGTTGTAGTATTGCACTTCGAGGCCTTCCACCTTGTCTATTTTGCTGACTACCCATTGCCTGGTTTCTTCCAATGTATGGTTCTTTGCGTATTCAAGGCTTTCAAACAGAGTGTGCGATATGTTTACGGCAGTCTGTCGCTCGTCGGTACTGAGCAGTGTGTTTCGGCTTGATAGTGCGAGTCCGTCTGCTTCGCGTACAATAGGACACGGACAGAGCAGGAGGTCGAATCCTTTATCGTCAACCATGCGACGTATCACTGCAATTTGCTGGAAGTCTTTTTCTCCGAAGTAAGCCCGTGTTGGTTCTGCAAAGCTGAAGAGTTTGCTTACAATCTGACACACTCCGTTGAAGTGTCCGGGGCGGAAGGCTCCCTCCATCACGGTGTCGGTAGGTGGATATGAGAACTGACGTGTGTCGGGTTCGGGGTAGATTTCTTCCACCGATGGTGCAAACACTACGATGATGCTTTCTTTCCCTTTTTCGGATGCCACCTCGTCGGCCACAGCCGTGAGCAACTGACAGTCGCTTTCGAGAGTGCGCGGATATTTGTCGAGGTCGTTCTGGTCGTTAAACTGTGTTGGATTCACAAAGATGCTAACTGCAGTTGCATCGTTCTCGATAAGGCTGCGGCGCACGAGCGACGCATGTCCTGCGTGTAGTGCGCCCATGGTTGGCACGAGGCCTATGCTACAACCATTCGACCTGAAAGCCGCAAGCTGGGCTTTCAGGTCAGATACAGTATGTACAACATTCATTTTCCTTATTTTTTCTCCTTCAACAAATCACGAATCTCTGTCAGGAGCACTTCTTCGTTGCTTGGTGCAGCGGGTTCCTCGACTGCAACTTCTTCTTCCTTCTTTTTCATCGAGCTAAGCTTGTTGATACCCTTTATCATGAGGAATATACAAACAGCGATGATGAGGAAATCGACAATATTCTGAATGAATGAGCCGTAGTTCAGGGTCACTGCTTCTGTAGCGGCAGCTATTTCGTTGCCCGCTGCATCGAGTTGTGCGGGTACTGCATCTTTCAATACCACTTTCAAGTTGTTGAAGTCAGCACCACCGATGAGAGTACCGATAGGCGGCATAAGGACATCAGACACAAAACTGGTCACGATTTTACCAAATGCACCGCCGATGATAACACCGACTGCCATATCCATAACATTTCCCTTTGTTATAAAGTCCCTGAACTCCGCAATAAAACCTTTTGTCTTCTCACCCATACTCAATCCCTCCTTATTATTGAATTGCAGTAAAATAATTATCTATTCCGTTTGCGATACCTGTTGCCATCTTAGTTCTGTAGCTGTCATTTGACATGTTTACATCCTCGGCGGGATTTGTCATAAATCCCATTTCAAGGATGGTTACCGGAACCTGACTCCAGTTGATTCCACTCATTGTATCGTTCGTCTGCACACCCTTGTTAATCTGTCCTGTTGCCGCACACTGTCCGTCAACAACAGATTTTGATAAAAGCTGACTTGCTGCCGCTATCGATGCACAGTACGGATTTGTTGAAGAAGGAGCCAGAGCATGTACTCCCGCTGCCGTTGTGGAAGTCGAACCGTCGGCATGAAGCCTTATAAATGCATCAGCTCCGGCTGCATTTGCTATCTGGGCTCTCTCAGCATTACTGATATTTACATCCTGGCTTGTCCTGCACATAACTACACTGTAGCCTCTCGCCTCAAGAATTGCCTGCAATTTCAATGCTATGGCAAGTGTAAGCTCTGATTCCTTTACGCCCGTGGTTGTTCCGTGGGTTCCTCCGGCGACCTTTGCCTTCGAAGTAGTTGCCCCCGGTCCTACAGGCTCAGTCGAAAGATTAGCCGATGCCTGATGCCCGGCATCAATGCATATTATCTTTCCATTTCCTGCCGGCACAGTTGTCTCTGCAGCCGAAACTGATGCCGCAGGAAGAATCATCATCACTGCAGCCAAAAGCAACACCCTGAACTTCTTTAATCTCATCCTTACTCTCCTCTCTTACATACATGATTATTTATCTAACGACTTCATCGCCTCTGCAAAATATCCTTCTGCACTATAGCTGTCTTTTCTCTCAGTGATTTTACCGCCATCGAGAATTGACTGGATTTTTGTTGCGATAAGATCTAAGGCGACGTCGTTCTTACCGCTGTTAGTAACTATATCCGCATACATTTTTGTTCCGTCCCTTAATATCACACACACATCCTGCATACAGAAAATCCCGTCACCGCAGTCGTATGTACGG
>CALGGJ010000013.1 GCA_937915745.1 uncultured Prevotellaceae bacterium
ACGTTACTTATAGGGGTGTTTACAAAACATTCGTCCCTTTAACTTCTCTTTAACTCCCCTTTAACTTCCCTTTAACTACCCTTTAACTCCCCTTCAGAGCCTAATAAGCCCAGAGCTTGCGAAACTTAAAAACTTTTACATAGAGATATTGATGATATATACTTTTTTTTACTAATATCATAAAAAAAGTTGCAAAATGTTTGTCGGTTTAAATATTTATATCTAACTTTGCAGCCGTTATGAGATTTACAAACAGCACATATTGGCGTTGGCAAGCTCCGCAGAAATACTTCGGAGTTGCTTTGGCCGATGCTCATAACTGATAAAACGGGTATATAATTGGTATTAACGAAAAGATAATGAGCCTGCCGGTAACTTCATACCGACAGGCTCGAATAGTTATTTGCTTATGGGACAATATGACATTAACTCAGACGGGTATTACGGAATGTATGGCGGTGCATACGTGCCAGAGATATTGTATAAGACCGTCGAAGAGTTGCGGAAGGCTTGTCTCCCGATTCTTGAGAGTGAGACGTTCAAGAGAGAATACCGTGCTCTGTTGCGCGACTATGTGGGGCGTCCGTCGCCTCTGTACTTTGCACGACGCATGAGCGAGCGGTACGGCTGTCGCCTCTACCTGAAGCGTGAGGACCTGAATCACACCGGTGCACACAAAATCAATAATGCCCTGGGACAGATCCTTCTGGCTCAACACATGGGCAAAACCCGCATCATAGCCGAGACCGGAGCCGGCCAGCACGGGGTTGCAACAGCCACTGCATGTGCGTTGACGGGAATGCCGTGTACGGTGTATCAAGGCGCAACGGACGTCAGACGTCAGCACATGAATGTTGAACGGATGCGTATGCTTGGAGCCACGGTGGTTCCTGTTGAGTCGGGTAATAAAACGCTGAAGGATGCCACTAACGAGGCCATCCGCGATTGGTGCTGCCATCCGGCCGATACATTCTACATAATAGGCAGCACCGTCGGGCCGCATCCGTATCCTGATATGGTTGCCAGGCTGCAGAGCGTCATCTCGGAAGAACTGAAATGGCAGTTGGAAGAGAAGGTGGGGCGCAACTATCCCGACTATATCGTGGCATGTGTAGGTGGCGGAAGTAATGCTGCGGGCAGTATATATCATTATATAGACAATGAACAGGTGAAGATTGTATTGGCCGAAGCCGGCGGCAGGGGTCTCAATACGGGCATGACTGCAGCTTCGCTCGAGGTAGGAACAACGGGTATCCTGCACGGAAGTCGTATAAAACTGATGCAGACAGACGACGGGCAGATTGTCGAACCATATTCCATTTCGGCCGGATTAGACTATCCAGGCACGGGGCCTATGCACTGCAACCTTTATGAAACGGGCCGTGCACAGGTACTGGCCGTTAACGACGACGAGGCTCTTGACGCTGCATACGAACTGACACGCCTCGAAGGTATCATACCGGCTCTTGAGAGTGCACATGCACTTGGTGCGCTACGAAAGATGACGTTCAAGGAAGACGACATCGTTGTGCTTACCGTGAGCGGTCGGGGCGACAAGGACCTGGAGACATACCTGAACTGTCTGCCTGCCGGCAGGCAGTGCCTTCACTCCGCCCATCAGGAAGGCCGGCCGGCAGGGTCTAAGCCCTTTTGCTATCACACACGGGTAAAGCATACCATGGGTGACCTCATAACCCCACTGAGCGCCTATATGCGCATCCGCGACATGTATCCGCAAAGTGCGCTCCTGGAAAGTTCAGACTATCATGGCAACGAGAACAGCCGTTCGTTCATCGCAGTCGCTCCCCTGGCATCGGTCTCAATATGTCACGGCACGGCCTGTATTCATCTGCCCGACGGCACAGACGAGCGAGTAGCGATAAGCAACAAGTATAGTGTCGGCGATGCTATTAACGACTTTCTAGGCCATCTGCATATTGAGGGTGAGGGTGCAGAGTATTGCGGACTATATGGCTATACCTCGTTCAATGCAGTGCGCTACTTCGAGAATATCGACGTGAAAGACGAGGTGCAGGAAAAAAACGATGCTCCCGACATGTATTATATACTGTATAAGCAGGTTTTGGTGTTCGACCATTTTACAGGCTCGGTCAGTCTTGTAGAACTTGTGCCCGATGGCGACGAGACCGACCACCTCGATATGCTGTATCACGATATATGCGAACGGAGTGTGGTAAAATATAGATTCAAGGCAGACGGCCCCTGCACCAGCACCCTTACCGACGACGAGCACAAGGCAAACATCAGGCGCGGCATAGAACACTGCAAGCGCGGCGATGTGTTCCAGATAGTACTCTCACGCCGATTTATACAGCGATACGAGGGCGACGACTTTCAGCTTTATCGTGCGTTACGCAGCATAAACCCCTCGCCTTACCTCTTTTACTTCGATTTTGGAGGTTTCCGGATATTCGGTTCGAGTCCGGAAACACACTGTCGCATCGATGGCCGCACGGCTTACATCGACCCTATTGCCGGCACTGCACGCCGCACCGGAAATAAAGAAGAGGATGCACGTAATGCCGAATATCTGAGAAATGACCCGAAAGAAAATGCAGAGCATGTCATGCTGGTTGACCTGGCACGCAACGACCTGAGCCGGAACTGCCATAATGTGCACGTCGATTTTTATAAGGATATGCAGTACTACAGCCATGTCATCCACTTGGTGAGTCGTGTATCGGGCACCCTCGATGCCGATGCCGACCCTGTCAGAACTTTCATCGACACCTTCCCTGCCGGCACTCTGTCGGGCGCACCGAAAGTACGGGCCATGCAGCTCATCAGCCAATACGAGCCTCACAACCGCGGGGCCTATGGTGGATGTATAGGTTTTATAGGCATGAATGGTAACCTGAACCAGGCCATTACGATACGTACATTCGTGAGCCGCAACAACGAATTGTGGTTTCAGGCAGGAGGGGGGATTGTTGCAAAGAGCAATGAGGAATATGAATTACAAGAAATCAACAACAAGCTGGGTGCATTACGCCGGGCAATAGAATTAGCAGAAAAAATATGAAGATAGCCATAATCGACAACTACGACTCATTTACATACAACCTGAGTCACATGCTGAAGGAACTTGGCGCCAGCGTCGATGTATATCGCAACGACCGCTTTACGATGCCAATGCTTCAGCCATACGACAAAATTGTACTGTCGCCAGGACCGGGCATTCCCTGCGAGTCGGGTCTGCTGATGCAGGCGATAGGCGAGTATGCAGGCCGGAAACCTCTGTTGGGTGTGTGTTTGGGACATCAGGCCATCGGTGAATATTTTGGTGCCAAGCTGCTTAATGTAGGCAATGTAGTGCATGGCGTGGCAACAGCCGCCCATATCACACACGACGACTATCTGTTCGACCGACTGCCACATACCATAGAGGTGGGACGATACCACTCATGGGTCGTTTCTGCCGACGATATGCCACCGTGTCTCGAAGCAACCAGCACGAGCGATGACGGATATATCATGTCGCTCAGACATCGGACACTCGACATCCGGGGCATACAGTTCCACCCCGAGAGTGTACTTACCCCAGAAGGCAGGACAATCATTGGCAACTGGTTGAACCACCAGACAAATTACACATCCAAATAAATCATTACGTATGAAACGTTACTTGTTAAAACTTACAGAAGGCTCAACCCTCACACGTGAGGAAAGTCATGAAATCATGATTGGGATTACCAATCAAAAGTACAATGAATATCAAATAGCCGCGTTGCTGATGGCAATTCAGATGCGTGGCGTGACAGTTGATGAGATGCTCGGTTTGCGCGACGGCCTGCTCGAAACGGGTAAATACATCAACCTTGATGACTATGAGACACTCGACATTGTCGGTACTGGTGGTGACGGGAAGAATACATTCAACATTTCCACGTGCTCGGCTTTTGTCATTGCAGGTGCAGGATACAAAGTTTCGAAACATGGAAACGGCGGCTCTACATCAGTGTCGGGAGCCAGCAACGTACTGCAAGGTCATGGAGTTAAATTCACGGATAGTGCCGACACCATGCGCCGGTCGCTCGACGAGGCAGGTATCTGCTACTTCCATGCACCGTTGTTTGCCTATGGCATGAAGTTCGTCGGCCCTGCACGCAAATCACTGGGAGTACCCACCTGCTTCAATCTGTTGGGACCGCTTGTCAATCCGTGCCGTCCTAAGTTCTCGCTTCACGGCACTGCCAATCAGACTCAATTACGCCTATATACAAATATACATCAGCAGATTGGTGATATTTACGGTGTAATAACAAGCTACGACGGATACGATGAGATATCACTTACCAGCGGTTTCAAACTTAGCACAAACCTCTTCGAGAAAGTATATACACCAATTGAGATGGGGTTCGACTACGTGAAACCACGTGACATATACGGTGGAGCCACCGAGGCCGAGGCGATGAAAATATTCGACGCTGTACTCCAGGGCACTGCTACCAGGAGCCAGACGAATGTGATTCTGGCTAATTCTGCCTGCGGCATCAGTATCATCAATCCAAACTTATCTATAGAAGAATCAGTAGCACAGGCCAGAGAATCTCTTGAAAGCGGCAGGGCACTGAACGCATTAAAGAAATTTGTGGAAATAAATCAATAGTTGGTTATGGACATACTCGACGAAATTGTGGCACACAAGCGCGTGGAAGTAGCCCGTCAGAAGGAAATCATACCGGAACAAGAACTCTGTCACACACTTGAGCAAGAGTTCGACAGAGGCATACGTCAAACGATTTCGATGCGTAGCTCGCTCCACCATTCACCCTCTGGCATCATTGCTGAATTCAAACGGAAATCACCGTCAAAGGGATGGATTCATGAAACTGCCAGGGTGGAAGATATAGTGCCACAGTATGAATGTGCTGGAGCATCGGCTTTATCCATTCTTACGGACTATGAATACTTTGGAGGTGATATGAGGTTTATTAGAAACATCCGTTCTCACACGTCACTGCCCATACTGCGCAAAGACTTTATTATCGATGAATATCAGTTGTATCAGGCACGACTCATTGGTGCCGATGCTGTGTTGCTCATTGCTGCATGTCTCAGTCGGCAGGAATGTCTGCATTTATCGCGCATGGCTCACGAATTAGGACTCGAAACACTGCTCGAAACACATAATCCACACGAGGTGGAATATATAGACGATAATATCGACATGGTGGGAGTCAACAACCGCAACCTTGGGACATTCGTGGTCGATATAGACAATTCGATGCGTATGCTTCCATATTTACCTGCCGACCGATTGCTTGTGAGCGAAAGTGGAATATCAACTCCGGAAACCGTGATGCAACTACGCTCCGTCGGCTATCGTGGCTTTCTCATAGGCGAGACATTCATGAAAACCGACAAACCAGGCATTAGTTTGAAACAATTCATAGACACGATACGATGATTATCAAAGTGTGTGGCATGCGCGAGCCCGATAACATAAAGGCAGTAGAACAACTTGGAATCGACTGGATGGGGTTTATACTCCATCCGGCCTCTCCACGTTTCGTTGCCAGACCACCTTACTACATGCCGGAAACAACCAAAAGGGTAGGGGTGACAGTCGATATGAACATCGACGATGTGGTTGGACATCAGTCATTATTCCGATTCGATATCATCCAACTGCATGGCAAAGAAAGCGCAGACTATTGTAATTCGCTACGTCAGCAACTACCAAGGTCGGTGAAAATCATGAAAACCATCGGTGTGACCGATGCTTCAAGCCTTTCTGTTGCCGACAGTTATGCCGATTATGTAGATTATTTCTTGTTCGAAACACCATCGGCAGCCTTAGGAGGAAGCGGACTGAAGTTCGACTGGAGCCATCTTGACGCATACAACCATTCGACACCCTTTATGCTTGCCGGTGGTATCGGTCCCGACGATGTACCACTTCTTCTTCAGTTCCACCATCCACGATGTATCGGTTTCGACCTCAACAGCCGTTTCGAAGCAGCACCTGCGTTGAAAGACATCAAGACTTTGCAGCACTTTTTGAATGAATTGAGAGGGTAAAGGATTTATAAAAATCATCGTTATACAAGTTTCGTATGCATAGGTTACATATCAGATACACTCCTACGCTTCGCTCAGTCGGTATGAAAGACCTGTCTGTCGGCAGACAGGGCGGAAAGTCCCTGCATGGGAAGCATAGGTTTTTGGCATAGACAGGGCATTTCATTGGCGTCATACCGACGGAGGTATGAAATACCGTAGGAGCGTATCTGCAGATGAAACAGATACTTGCGAAAACTGAATCATCGTTATCGATAAAGTCATCGTCATCGTCATCATTAACGTTAAGGTCATAGTTATTAATAATCACTAACAATCAAGAATGTTATGAATCGTATAAACCAACTGTTTTTAGACAAGCCTTCTGGTATTATGTCAATTTATTTCTGCGCCGGACATCCGTCCATCCACTCTACTATCGACACCATCCTCACACTTCAGCGGCACGGCATTGATATGGTGGAAGTTGGGATACCATTCTCCGACCCTATGGCAGACGGCCCCGTCATACAAGATGCCGCCACTAAGGCTCTTAAAGGCGGTATGACCCTTCGCCTGCTGTTCAGTCAGTTAGCATCAGCACGCCCTGCTGTTCATATACCACTCATTCTCATGGGTTACCTCAATCCTATTTGTCACTATGGCTACGAACCGTTTTTTGCCCGTTGCCGCGAAGTTGGCATCGATGGTGTCATCATTCCCGACCTCCCCTTTTCCGACTATCTTGAGCACATAAAACCACTTGCCGACCGCTACGATATACGTGTCATCATGCTCATCACACCCGAGACATCCGACGAGCGCATACGTTTCATCGACAACAACACCGACGGATTTATATATATGGTCAGTTCTGCTGCCATCACAGGTGCTCAACACGAGTTCGACGCTGCCAAGCAGGCTTATTTCGCACGCATCGACCATATGCAACTCACTCATCCACGCATGATAGGATTTGGTATATCCAATCGGCAAACACTTCAGGCTGCACTTTCAAACTCGTCGGGTGCCATCATCGGCAGTCAGTTCGTAAGTTTGCTCGATACCTGCCCGGATGCAGAAAGTGCTATAATACATCTGCTCGATAAACTAAACACATAGTGCTTTTCCCAGTAAGAAAGCTTTTTCATATAAGGAAAATACCCACTGCGCCTGTTTTGCAGCAATCTTCCACCCTGTCATACCGACGGAGCGAAGCGAAGGAGTGTATCTGATATTAGGCTCTGAAGGGGAGTTAAAGGGTAGTTAAAGAGAAGTTAAAGGGACGAATGTTTTGTAAACACCCTATAAGTAACGTCCCTTCCTATCCTTTTAACTTCCTTTCCATTCTCTTCCATTCCCTTCTGCTCTGGGCTTGCGAAAGCCCAGAGTTAGTATGCAGATACGCTCCTACGGTATTTCATACCTCCGTCGGTATGACTTCAGCGAAATGTCGTTCTATATAGAAAACTGGTGAGTTCAAAAAAAACCGTGCTGTCTTGCAGTAAACCCCCGCCTGTCATACCGACGGAGCGAAGCGCAGGAGTGTATCTGATATGTAACCCTCCGCCCTGTCATACCGACGGAGCGAAGCAAAGGAGTGTATCTGATATGTAAACCTTCCGCCTTGTCATACCGACGGAGCGAAGCGCAGGAGTGTATCTGATATGTAACTAAAACATAGTACGAAACTTTACATACGAAACTTGTATATCCGAAACTTATATTAATCCTATTGTTTCTTTAACCTTTATATCTGTGATTTCTGTGATTTCTGTGTGACCCCTTTATTTGTCAATGTTTTTTTCCCAAGTCGGGACAAATCGGAACAAATCGGTAAAGTCGCCTATACGCAATGTCGTAACTTTGTACTGCAAACGGCACGAGCGACTATTCACCACGTCACACCTGCTCCCACATAACCGGCATCACGTATATACGCACGATGGTGAAGATATACAACTTCAGGCCTGTACGTATATTGACAAGCCCTCACGCCTATATACACGGCAACCCGCCATCGGCCGGTGTCAGAGCGTCGGACATCTGCTGGAAGTCAAAGTGTCGCGCAGCAAACACCAGTATTAACCATCAAACAATTACAACATGAATTATTCTATCGCAGGCCGTAAGGCCATCATCGGCAAGAATGCCGGACAGACCCTCTACAGTGCATCACTTCAGCTGAGTCCGAAAGTCAGCCTCGACGAATTTGCCGAGCACATGTCGAGCCACGACTGCAAGTACAACAAAGGCGATATCTACTCGGTGCTGACCCAAGCCACCAAGTGTGTGCGCGAGTTCCTGCTCGAAGGTCGTAAGGTAGAATTCGGCGACCTGGGTACCTTCGTTCCCAAAATCAAGTCGAGCTCCACGACCAAGGCCGACGACTTCACTGCCCAAAACATCACGGTGGTCACGGCCCGCTGGCAGGTAGGCACCTCCATCAAAAACATGCGTTCCGACGCCACGCTCGAGTACCAGCCGAGCCGTAAGAACCAAGCCCTGCTGCGCCAGGCCGAGAAGAACGGACAGTCGAGCATGACCCTCGCCGAGAAAACCACTGACACCAGCTCAGGCACCGGCGGCACCGAAGCAGGAGGTGAGTAACGACCAGCCCGGCCCCCGCAAGGGGGTCCACGGGCCGACGGTCAATCATTGAAAGGTTTTTCGTCAATCCGCGCACCTCGCGCAACTAATCATCAATCACCATGTCAAAGAAAGAAATCATCAAGTACATCCTCCAGACCATAGCGGCCATCATCACCGCTGCCCTCACAGCCCTCGGCACCACGTCGTGCATGGGTTAAGGTATCACCCGGCGGCATGCAACGCCTGTCTGACAGCATCCCACTGTCGGGCAGGCAATGCCTGCTGCATCATCACAGACACAAGTCTGCAACCTGTTGTCCTCCGTATGACCGTTATTAAATCATACGAAGTACTGAATACAAGATCATCAATTTATCCTTTTTCCACATGCGTACCATCACATTCATCATCATCCACTGCTCGGCAGTGCGTCCCACCCAGACCAGTTCTGCACGTGAGATCGACCTCTGGCATCGGGCCCGGGGCTGGAAAAACGGGATAGGCTATCATTATGTAGTACGTCGCGACGGCACCATCGAACCCGGACGCCCCGAGGAGCAGGTAGGTGCCCACTGCAAGAGCCACAACACCCATTCGATAGGCGTCTGCTACGAAGGCGGACTCGACACTCTCGGTCAACCCGCCGACACCCGCACGCCGGCACAGCGCAAAGCCCTGCGTCAGCTCCTCACCGTCCTCCGACACCGTTATCCACAAGCCCTCATCGTCGGGCATAACACCCTCGCACGAGTCTCCTGTCCCTGCTTCGATGCCCTGTCGGAGTACGAAGACATAGACATAGATAAAGTCGCTGACGACGGTTACCTCCACACACTCTGACGTCATGTCAAGGTCTTCAACCTTTACCCACGAATACAGCCCATCATTTTTATCCAGAAGACGCTGAACGCCTCCGGGTTTGCCCTGTTCAGCGTCTGCATCAGCATGACGAACTTGGTGTAGTCCAATCTCTTCAGCTCACCCTTTTTAACTGTGTGAACTTCGAGTTACCGAAATGGCTCTCCGACCTCACCCACTCTGTTGACAGGCGGTTGTCGTTCAAAAACTGAGCCACCATCCTACCGAGCGTCTGCAGAGGTTCCTCTGCCGCTCCCAATTCATTTTTCTCTTCCATATATTCGTTATACAAGTTTCGCAGGTATATATTTCACATACAGATACGCTCCTACGGTATTTCATACCTCCGTCGGTATGACTTCAATGGAATGTTGTTCTATATAGAAAACTGGCGAGTTCGAAAAACCTGTGCTATCTTGCAGCACCCTTCCTCCTGTCATACCGACGGAGCGGAGCGCAGGAGTGTATCCGGCACCCTTTCTCCTGTCATACCGACGGAGCGGAGCGCGGGAATGTATCTTAGGTGTATAGGGTATAAGTCATTTTTTTGTGAATTTGTGTGTTTTACGACGGTTTGATGTAGGTTTGGGTTATTCGATGTCAGTTTTTTATTTTATTGTTATTTTTTTCCCGAAAAAGTTTGTATCTGTGAAAATAAAGTCGTAACTTTGTGGCAGTATTAAAGGATTTGATTATGAAAACATTGCCCGTACTGATAACCTTGCGACGCTGCACCGTTGGTGTGTTCCGTGCAGCGGCTGCCGTGTCCGTGATGCTCACAATGCTCACAATTTCTTGCAGCGATGAACCCGACGAGAAAAACTACTACACAGCCAAAGGTTTTATGGCCAGCGGATACCTCACCTATCATGAAGATATCTTCAGCCAGTTCATCGCCATTATCAACAAGTCGGAGATGGTCAACTTCGACCTCCTCGGCACGTACGGCTCATATACCGTTTTCGCACCGACCAACGATGCCGTCGATGTATATCTGGCCTCGCGCGGATTGCAGTCGGTGGATCAGCTCAGTGTAAAAGACTGCGACACCATTGCTGCAACACACATTATCGAGCAGTCGTACTACACCACAGACTTCTCGGATGCCACACTGCCCACAATGAACATGCTCGACCGCTACCTCACCATCACCTGCTACGAAGACACCACAATAACGACAGGCGAAGTGCCTATCGCATATTTCATCAATGCCGACTCGCGCATCATACAACGCGATGACTCGGTGGAAAACGGAGTGGTACACACCGTTGACCACGTGATAAACACAACTACAGAGATGTTGCCCGATTTTATGAAGAAAGACAGCACCATATCGCTCTTCTGCCTTGCAATGGAACTCACACACATGGACGACTCGATGCGATATTACATCGACGACTCATACAGCATCTCCGTAGATTCGGTTGAAGAGGGACGATGCCTGCTCACCGGTACGACAGTCGATAACGTATCCTACATGGAACGGCGGTATATATGCTTCACCGGATTTATCGAGCCCGACGAGGTGTTTGCCGAGCACGGCATCAACAATATTGAAGACCTGCGCGAGTATGCCAGGCAGGTGTATGACGAAATGTATCCGGAAGATGCTGGCGTGACCGACGAGACCGACCGTCGCAACTCGCTCAACCGATTCGTGTCATACCATTTCCTGCCCGAGCGTATAGTATATAACATGCTTACCCCAGATAACAAACTGCTCAACTCCAACTTCGACCGCAGGCATTGGGACGTGGCCGACTGGTATGAAACCATGATGCCATATTCCATCATGAAAATCTCGTTCCCTTCGGGTACTCAGGCCGGACGATACGTAAACCGCCGCGGATTGCAAAACCACAAAGATTACAGAGGGGTCCTCATACCTGGAGCCAAGATACTCTCGCCGACCGAGGCGAAGACGAACATGGTGGCCGTCAATGGTGTCTATCATTACCTGACCGACATAATTAATTATGGACGAGTGACGCAAGAAGATGTGTTGAACGAACGTCTGCGAATCGATGCCACCACACTCTCGCCCGATTTCATGACCAGCGGAGCACGCGGTCACGGAGTGCGCGGAGTGGGAGGATGCCCTGAATATCCGGGACAGTATGGACTCCGAAGCTCGTCATACGACCCTGTGCAAAACAACAACACATGTATTGCATTCAAGGCCGGTTCGGTGAAAAACTGGATATTTTCTGACGTACAGACACACTTGCACGTTCGCAACAGATACCTGGACTTCTGGTCGTACCAAGGCGACGAGTTGCAGATAACAGGTATGTACGACGTACAATTCAAAATACCACCAGTACCCGAGGGCGAGTACGAACTGCGAATACAAGTTTGCATCGGATTTGATACACGTGGTATCATACAGGTGTATTTCGACGGAATGCCATGCGGCATACCTGTTGATTTGCGCAAACACGGAGACGACGCAAGCATCGGATGGCGTAGCGATGCAGACCTGGGTGACGAAGAAGCCATTGCTGCATACGACAAGGCCCTGCACAACCGTGGGTGGATGAAGGGACCGGCATCCTACGGAGGAACATCGGCCGATGGTACGGGCGGACGCAATCCGCAGCGAAACATACGCGACGACATGCGACGAATATACACTACATTCCATTCTGACGGAAAAACCGACCACTGGGTGCGTGTGCAGCAGAAACTGGAAACGACGAACGGCTCGTTCGCATTCGACTACATGGAACTCTGTCCGCGCAACGTGTATAACAACGAACTCTACGCAGAAGATCGTTGGTAAAGACTGACAAGGTCACCCGATAATAACTGAACAGGTCACCCCCGACGACATCCATATACAACGATACTTGTAAGACAATACCGCTGGCAAGAAATAGTGGTGCCGGCGGTATTGTTTTTGGTATGCTCGGCATGAGCATTGTCTAACGGGTGCAAGTCCCGAGTGAGCCC
>CALGGJ010000014.1 GCA_937915745.1 uncultured Prevotellaceae bacterium
GAGGTCGGAAAATGAAGTAGGAGGAAAACTACTTCATTTTCCTCCTACTCGATTACTCACCTCTTTTTATGTTTTTCGTCTTTCTTATACCAGAAGAACATATCGTTTTGTTCGCGTTTTTCTTTTGGTGTTTTGGCCGAGAATACGGGCTGGAGTGTGTATGGGTGCATGCCTGTGTACCACATCTCGGTACTGAGGGTCATGGGTGTGGGTGTGAAGTCTTGTACCTGTTCTAGCTTGTATCCCATGCGGCGTGTGAGGTCGGCCAGCTGTGCCATGTCTTGGCGGGTGCATCCAGGGTGGCTGCTGATGAAATATGGTATGAGTTGTTGGTTCAGGTGGCATTGTTGGTTCACTCGGGTGAAGATGGCCTTAAACTGATAGAATAGCTGGAACGATGGTTTTCGCATCAGATGTAGCACGTGGTCGCTGGTGTGTTCGGGTGCTACTTTCAGTCGGCCGCTCACGTGGCGTTCGATAAGCTCGCGTGCATAGCGCTGGTTGATTTTGTTTACTTCGGCACTGCCTGTGTCGTGGAGTATGAGGTCGTATCGCACTCCGCTGCCGATGAAACTCTTTTTTATTCCTGACATGGCATCGACGGCATGGTATATGTCGAGCAGTGCAGAGTGGTCGGTGTTGAGGTTTTTACATACTGCAGGGTGTATGCACGATGGTTTTTTACATTGTTTGCAGATGTTGAGGTCCTTTCCTTGCATTCCATACATGTTGGCACTTGGTCCTCCCAGGTCGCTCAGGTAGCCGCGGAAGTCGGGCATGGCCGTTATCTGCTCCACTTCGCGCAGTATGCTTGCCTTGCTTCGGCATGAGATGAATTTGCCTTGATGTGCCGATATGGTGCAGAATGCACAGCCGCCGAAACATCCCCTGTGTATGTTGACAGAGAATTTTATCATGTCGTATGCGGGTATGCGCTTGCCATGGTATTTGGGATGTGGAAGGCGGGTGTATGGCAAGTCGAACGTGTGGTCTATCTCGTCGGTGGTCATTGGCGGATAGGGTGGGTTTACTATTGCCACCTCGTTGCCCACGGCCTGGACAAGGCGTCGGGCGCTGTATCTGTTCGATTCTTCTTCTATGTGTCTGAAGTTCAATGCTTGTTTCTGTTTGTCGGCGAGGCATTGCTCGTGGCTGTAGAGCACAATGTCGTCGCTGTGTCGTTTCCATTCGTCGTGTTTGACGAGCACGACGGTTTGCGGAATTGGGTGGCGCATCAGCAGGTTGTGCAATGTGAGACGGTCGATGCAGTCGGCGTCCGAACTTATGAGTTGGTCGCTCAGCCGGTGAAGTAATTCTGCGATTGGCTTTTCGCCCATTCCGTAGATGAGCAGGTCGGCGTGCGAGTCGGCCAGGATTGTTGGCTTGAGTCGGTCTTGCCAGTAGTCGTAGTGTGTGAGTCGGCGCAGGCTGGCTTCTATGCCGCCTATTACCACAGGCGTATCGGGGAAGAGCTGATTGAGGCATTGTGTATAGACCACTGTGGGATATTCGGGGCGTTTGTCGTGTCGCCCGTCGGGGCTGTATGCGTCTTCCGAGCGCAGGCGGCGTGCGGCCGTGTATTTGTTTACCATCGAGTCCATACATCCTGGCGACACGGCAAAGAACAGACGCGGACGTCCCAGTTTGCTGAAATCGCGCAGGTCACCGTGCCAGTCGGGCTGGGGTACTATGGCTATTCTGTAACCTTCGGTTTCTATCACCCGGCCTATGACGGCGGCTGCAAACGAGGGGTGGTCAACGTAGGCATCGGCCGAGAAGAGGATTACGTCGAGTTGGTCCCATCCACGGGCTTCGACTTCTTTCTTTGTCGTTGGCAGGAATGCCGACGTTGGTGTCAGGGCTTGCCTGCCGACATGCTGTATGTCTATGTGGTCTGCAGTTGTCATAATCTGACTGCAAAGTTAGTGAAATAATTTGAGACACGGGGTATCATGTGTCAATTATCTGTCTGCAATTGCTCGTTTTTTACCTCGCTCGGGCTGTATGACTACATTCGTCTGTGTGGGGGGATAGTGAAATGTGAGCGCGCACTCTCGGGGTTGCGAGCGCGCACTCTCGGGTTTGTGAGTGCGTACTCTCGGGTTTGTGAGCGCGCACTTGCCGTGATGTGTGTAAAGCTGCCGTTTTATTTTCGTTCGAACACGGGAATGTGGTCGAGTGTGACTGGCACCGTGATGTATTGCCCGCCCTGGTATGTGATGCCGGTGTAGTGGTCGCGCCATCCTTTGGGGTTGGCAGGCAGATAGACTCGCCATTGGGTGACATGTTCTTCGGTAATGGGACATACAAGGTAGGTGGGGCCGAACATGTATTCGGTATCCTGACGCAGTGCCTCGGTGTCGGTCGGGAAATCGAATATGAGTGGGCGCATAGGTGTGTATCCTTCATGACTGACACGGCGTGCGATATCGGCCACATAGTCGTGCATTGCTGTGCGCTCGTTGATGCAGTTGATGAATCGAGTCTCGGTGTCTGGCAGGTAGTTCCAGGGTTCGGTACGCGACATATATCCGTGTACCCGCATTATAGGCATGAAGACAGCTGTCTGAATCCAGCGTATCATGCGCTCCTGATAGTCGGCATCGGTGTATTGGTTGCCTGGGCGGAAGAAGCCTCCGGCATCGTAGGTCCACCATGGCATACCACAGGCTGAATAGTTGAGTCCTCCGGCTATCTGGCGTCGCAGGCAGTCCATGTCGTTGCCTACATCACCGCTCCACACCACCACTCCATAGCGTTGCATACCGCTGAATGCGCTGCGTGTGAGGATTGCAGGAGTACGTGGGTGGTCGTCGGCAGTCAGCCCGTTGTACATGGTGTGGATTACTTTCAGCGGATATACGTTGCGATATATCTCGCCTGGTATCTGGCGGTTGGCCACAAAGCGCCCACGCAGGTCGTCGTTTTCAGGTTCGGTAGCATCAAACCACCACACGTCGATGTCGTAGGGTTTCAGCAGTTTGTCGCGGAAGTTGTGCCAATGGAACGCAGCTGCATCGGGATTGAAAAAATCGACCCAGTCGGTACCGTCGATATAATATCCACGGTTCCTGAGTTCTTTGCCAAGGGTGGAATTGACGTCAACCTTCGACCATACCGACAGCATGAACTTCACATTCATCGAATGCAACTCACGGGTCATGGCTGCGGGGTCGGGATAGCGGTCTTCGTCAAACTGCATGGCGTTCCATCCGTATTTACCCCAATACTGCCAATCCTGAACGATGACGTTGAGTGGAATACCGCGTTTCTTAAACTCGCGAGCATTGTCGAGCAGTTCGGCTTGAGTGTTATAGCGTTCGCGGCAATGCACATATCCCAACATGTCGTCCAACATATCCGGAGCCGGACCGGTGAGCTGACGGTAGGACGCCACGATTTCGTCGGCCGAACCCACAAACACCGTATAGTCGAGTGCGGCGGCAACTGGCGAGTGTAGCACCGTGGTGCCATCGTCGAGCCTCCACGATACGGTAGGGTGGTCGCCACGCACACCTCTCACCTCGACCTCGTGGCGGCCTTGAACCATCTCTATGCGCACCGACCCCGTGGGTGGTAACCATGTGTTGTTTAGGTCGATGACTGCCTTGCCATCGATAGCAAGATAGAGCTTGCGGGCCATAGACTGTCCTACATCGAGCAGGAACGAATAGGTTCCCGACTGCGGAATGACGATGTCGGCCTTGAAGGTGTCCGACACACGACGTTCTCGCTGGTTGCCGTTGGTGCTGGTTGCATCCACTTCAATCACATTGCCCGCTTCGTCGGTGGCATTTAGCTGTTGCGAATGGGTCGATGGGTTGAAGTCGGTGAGACCGTAGTTGTTCCACAGAAGGCCGTAGCCTTTGCTCGACATGATGAAAGGGATGGCAATCTGTGTGTTGACCTGTGTGAGCCGTCGTGTGAGGGCGCGTATGTTGAGATAGCCGTCTTGGAACTGACCCGTGCCGAAGATGTATTCTTCTTGCGGTGAAACGAACGATTGCTGAACGTCGAGCAGGTCGTAACCCTGTATAGATGTCTGACTCAGGCCTACTTTACGACTGTGGGCTTGTTCTTCAAGCACCTTGCCCGTCTTCTGGTCGATGAAAGTAAGGCGGTCGGCAGCCCTGTCGTATTCTACGACAAGGCGTTTCTGCTTTATGGTTGTCACATCGCCTTTAGTTGTCACCTTGTATCTTGGCACAACTACATGCTCGATGTATATGAGTTCGTCAAGGGGGTAGGTGCGCCCCTGAGTATAAACCACACGGGCTGAATTGTCGTTGAGTGGAATGATTGTGAGGTTTCCGCCGTTTACGGGAATGCTGACACCTTTATTTCCATCCTGAGCAAATACTGCCGCCGATGAGATAAATGCAGCTAATAGCGCGGCTGCCTGTAGAATCGATGCTTTCATTGTCTTTATCATAAATATTGTTGTTTTTTAACATTGTTGTCTTTTATAATCAAAATAAATGGTTGTACAAATACTTCAGAAATGCTTAGCTAAGTCATACAAATACTTCAGAATCACCTGTTCAACACTTTCCGCCCACCAGCAATGACAATGCCTTGACGGCTTATTAAACCCAAATGGGTCATTCGACTGTTTCGGGCATTTCCGGAATCCCGTTGGCTTCGCCTTCGTTTCCTCGCCATGCCAAAGTGAGCAAGCCCTCTTTGGTCATTTGGCTTAACGAAAACGTCGCACTTTCAGGGCAGCAATACGTCTGTTCAGAAAATTATGTTATCATCCAGACGCTAATGTTTGAGCTAGAGTATAATCAGCCTTATGTAATCCTTAGCTCTGTATAGCAGGTTGCCCATTCCTCCCTGTGAGTCGCTGATGAGAATGATGGTCTGGCGACCGTCGTTGAGTTTCGGGCCCAAGCACAAACCTTCGTAGTTTGCAAAGTTCATCTTCCCCAGTTGCAGTTTTGTGGTGAACGAGCCAATCGGAGTCTTGGTGTATGATGCATCGGGGTTGAGAGATGTCAGGTATAGCTTTATTGTACAGTATGAACCTATATAGCGTGTTGCCAGGCAGGCCTCCCGCTCCATGACGATGAGTGTGCCGTCATCCGTTGCGATAAGATCGGTCACTCCGTGAACAAACATGCGCGCCTTGCGTCGTTTCTGTGGTTCATCGGTCGCGTATGGTATTTGTACCGATGGTTTCAAGTCGAGTCCGAAGCCTTGTATCCGCAACCGATTGTCGTCTGTTTTGAGTGGCGACTCGGTTGTTGTCCAGAAAGTCTGATGGCAACTGTTGTATGTGAGCGATTCGAAGCCTCTGTTGCTCTGAATGTTTTCTTTGGCGAACTCTATGGGTACCGACAACTCCTTGCCGGTCGGCAGACCGTCATAACTGTATTCAATGATGCGTTGGTCGGCTTCTCCGGCAATGAAAAACGAGTTGCGCTCTTGGCAGTATGCGATTGCCTCGGGGTCGCGCGAGGCTATATTACAGCCATTGGCAGGATTAGTCCATTTTATGTCGGTTATCTTTCCGCTGTACTTGTTTATGTCGATACTTAGGAAATGGAAAGCATACGTATCGTCTTTGTCGCTTACTACTGCATAGAGGCTATCGTTCACACGGGTAATTCCGCTGTAGTTGCCGTGCGGAATACCCATGTGGGCGAGGTTTCTTTGCCGTCCAGGCTGGCAGGTCGATGCCTGCGGCACACATGACAGTACGAAGATAAGTATGTGGTACGTCTTTAGTAAACCCATTGATGGAAGTAGTCGAAGTCGGCATGTCCGCCTACTTGTTTCGTCGGATAGTTGTATAGAGCCGCCTTGTATCCGATGAATAAATCGAGTGAATAGCGCATGTTTTGCATGTGTTCAACGTCTATCCACTTCTTGCCATCTGTAGAGTAGCTCATGAAAGCCTTGTCGGGGCCGCATGTGTCATCGGCCCCAGGAGTGAACACATATTTGATTCTGAGCCAAACCTTCTTGCCTTTGAGTGGCACACGCATCACCTCCTTTGATTCGCGGCGGGTGCCGCTGGTTGCGACGACGAATCGTTTTCCTTGGTCGTCGGTCTCAACGCCAATGGTGCAGTGGTCGCTCATGAAGGCGCAGAGTCCGGCGCGGTCGCCCGGTTTCATTCCAGAGGCGTCGAGCAGTGTCTCGTCGATGCATCGTGGCCCTACGGTTCGTTGTGTGATGGTGTTACGTGCGTCGAATATGCTTGTGGCAATTTGACTTGTGGTGAGTCGCAACCATCCTTTGCGTGCAGTGACCGACCAGTCTTTGTCTATTGGTTTGTGGTTCCATTGCCATACGAGGTCGAGGTCGGTATCTGCCTTATAGTCGAACTCGTCGTTTGCCCATACTCGGTTTTCGCCCGATGGTGCCAGTTTCACGTCAAATTCTTTTACGGGTTTGCCTGCGTCGCCCAGTATTGGCCAGCCGTCAATCCATGTGAGTGGTTGCAGGGTTGGAATTCGGCCTACGGCTCCATGGTCTTGGAACATGACGCTGTACCAATCGCCTCGTGGAGTGTCGAATATTGCACCTTGTGCCACTCCGTCGCTGCGCCCGTCGAATGGTCCCTGCAGTATTATCTTGCTTTCGTATTCACCCAGTAGTGTCTTGCTGCGGAAGCATCGTTCGGTGCGTGGCTGTCCGCTTGGCCAGTCGATAACTATCACGTAGTAGTAGTCGCCTATATGATATATGTGTGCGCCTTCGGCTCGCAGCCCGAATCCTTGTCTTGGGGTAGAGAAGAGTATTTGGTTCACACCGCCTTGCTTTATGGCTCGCAGGTCGGAAGTCAGTTCGGTGATGTGCAGTTCGCCGTTGCCATATACTACATACACACGTCCGTCGTTGTCGAACAGGAGTGATGCGTCGTGGAAGAATGCGCCCTCAATTTCGTTTCGTTCCCAGTTGCTGCTGTTGATGTCGTTTGTGCGATAAACGTAGGTCTTGTGTTGGTCGTTGGCAATAAACAGTGCGTAGTATGTGCCGTTCACGTACCTCAGCGTTGTGGCCCACTGTCCCTTGCCGTATGCTTGTCTGCCATTGCGCAGGTTGTATATGTCGTCGTCGGCCAGTGAGTCGTATATGTAGCTTATGATACGCCAGTGTACGAGGTCTTTCGATTGCATGATTGGCGCACCAGGGCATAGGAACATGGTTGTGCTGACCATGTAGAAGTTGTCGCCTACACGTATTACATCGTTGTCGGGGATGTCGGTGTATGTCAATGGGTTGACACAGTGTGTCTGCTGCTGTGCCACGACACTGTAGCTTGCGATGCATAGCATGAGTGTGCATAGTGTGATTCTGATTTTTTGTTGCATAACTGCTGTTTTTATGTTTTGATTGGTGAAAAATATAGACGGGGTGGTTGTCAGTGCGGGGTGGTTGTCAGTGCGGGGTGGGGGCTTTCATGCTTTTGGTGCGTCTTCTATGATTGCCACTATGTGTTTCCACACCATATCTACTGTCGGGATGAGCAGGCATTCGTCGGGCGAATGTACGCCGCGCAGTGTTGGTCCGACGCTTATCATGTCCATGTGCGGGTATTTCTCCGAGAAGAGTCCGCACTCGAGTCCTGCGTGTATTGCCCTGACCTTAGGTTCTTTGCCAAACAGTTGTTTGTATTTATCTACGGCCAGTGTCAGTATCGTGGAGTGTGGGTTTGGTTTCCATCCCGGGTAGCCTTCGTGTATGAGTACGTCGGCTCCTGCGAGTGTGAATGTAGCGGCAATGACATTGCACAGATGGTCGAGTTGGCTTTTTGTGCTGCTGCGTTGGCTTATGACTATTTTTATTTTTCCTTCTTCGGGCATCTTGACGCTTGCGAGGTTTGACGATGTTTCCACGAACCCCGCTATGTCTTGGCTCCATTCATATACGCCGTTGTGCACGGCCTGAAGTGAGTTGATGAGTGCGGTGGCTGTGATGTCGTCGATTGCGGTGTCGGGGCGTTCTACGCTTTCCATCGTAAATTCCACGTTTGGTTCGGTGGTGTGATATTCGTCGCGTATGTCGGCAGCAAACAGGTTGAAGTGGCTTCGTATTTCGTGCTTGCTGTTTTCGGGCACTGCTATCACGGCTTCGGCATGACGTGGTATTGCGTTGTGCAGGTTTCCTCCGTCGATGCTTACGAGGTTCATGTCGTATTTGTTTTGTATGTCGTATAGTAGTCGGGCCAGCAGCTTGTTGGCGTTAGCTCGGTTTTTGTTGATGTCGTCGCCCGAGTGTCCTCCGGTCAGTTTGTCGATTACGATGCGCAGTGCCACATAGTCTTCGGGTATGTCTTGTGCGAAGTATTCGAAGTCGATGTCGGTGTTCACACCTCCTGCACATCCGATGAATATTTCGCCTTCGTCTTCGCTGTCGAGGTTTATCAGGTATTTGCCGGTCATGAACCCTGGTCCGATGGCTTCGGCCCCGGTCAGTCCCGTTTCTTCGTCGCGTGTGAAGAGGCATTCAATCGGTCCGTGGCGCAGCTGCTTGTCGGTGAGCACTGCCATGGCCATGGCAATCCCTATTCCGTCGTCAGCACCCAGTGTGGTGCCTTTGGCTCGCATCCATTCACCGTCTATGTAGGTTTCGATGGGGTCGTTGTTGAAGTCGATAACCTTGTCGCTGGTCTTCTCGCACACCATGTCCATGTGGGCTTGCAACACGATTGTTGCACGGTCGGTCATTCCTGGTGTGGCTTCTTTTGAGATGAGTACGTTGCCTGCTTCGTCGGTCTTGCAGCCGAGGTTGTGTTGCCTGGCAAATCCCTGCAGGAAGGCGATGATTTTCTCCTCATGTTTTGAAGGCCGGGGCACCCTGTTGATTTGCGCAAAGTAATCAAATACTGCGTTTGGTTTCAGTTCCATAATGATTTTATCTTAAAAAATGTTATATCTTTGCTGATTGTATGCTAATAATTCGTATCTTTGCAACCGCAAAATTACGAAATAATGGTGAAACTTACACTCTTTTGTGTGATAATTCTTGCCGTGAGCATGTTTTTTTTATGCATCGGCATCATTTTTAGGAAGCACGGTCGCTTTCCCGGTATTCATGTGTCGGACAGCAAGGCAATGCGCGACCGTGGTGTGACCTGTGTCCAAAGTCAGGACCGTATTGCACGGGCCGACAATCCGCGAGCAGTGAAGGAACATTAAACAGTATGTGTATATATATGAAGAAAACATTTTTTGGAGGCCTCTGTGCCAGCCTTACGGCTGTGATACTGGCTTCGTGCACAAGCTCACCGACTCAGGGTGGGGTCGAGACCGTCACTCCTGCCGAGGAGCGACATGAGATGAAAATAGCATACGTGCTGATAGACACACTGACCAGTCAGTATGAATACTACAAGGAGGTGGTCGATAACTTCCAGAAGAAGCAGGCGAACGCAGAGGCCACCATCAATCAGAAAGGCAAGAACTTCTCTGCCCAGGTGCAGGAATTCCAACGTAAGGTGCAGTCCAACTCCATAACTCAGGAGCAGTATGACAGCGAGCAGGTACGTCTGCAGAAGTTGCAGAACGACATCGAGGCCCTGCAGACCCGTCTTTCCAACTCATTGCAGGAGGAGTATCAGAAAGAACTGTCGGCACTTACCGACACCATCCAGAACTTCACCCGCCACTATGCCGAGGAGAAAGGCTACGACTACATCCTGTGTAAGAGCAGCGGCATAGACAATGTGCTCTATGGGGCTCCACAGTATGACGTGACTGACGAAGTGGTAGCAGCACTCAACAAGCGATACGCCAGAAGCGTACAGAAAGAGAAGAAGAACGAAAAAAAATAAGAGAGGATAGCTTGCAATAGTTTGCATGTGTAGGTTACTACTCTCTCCCCCGGGAGGAGCGCAGGGGGAAGAATAGCCGGTTTGTCCCCGTCAGTCCTATATGGAGGTGACGGGGATACTCTTTTTGTGTGCAGCGACAAATAGGGAGAGAAAACGACAACGGACTCTCGGGCCTTTGACAGCGGACTCTCGTATCATATATCGTTGACCAGATATCGACACACCTTCGGGCATTGCTCAGATTAGACCCGATACAGCTGCAGGCAGGACTTACGACCATGTCGGGATGCGACGAGAAGAATCCGGCAAAGTGTCTGTACGTCTAAGACGACAGTCAAAGGGTCTGTACATCTAAGACGACAGTCAAAGTGTTTTTGACTTGAAACAACACAAAAACAGCAGAAAAGAACGGCAGTAATCTCTTTCGAGTCTTTTTTTTTACTTCTCACCCTACTTGTTTCGCCAAAAATGCTTACCTTTGTACCCTGAAACGTCTGATATAATCAAAACAACACAAACCACAATGGAAAGAGACAAGGAAATATTTGCCCTTATCGAACAGGAACAGCAGCGGCAGCAAAGGGGTATAGAGCTGATAGCAAGCGAGAATTTCGTGAGTCCCCAGGTGATGCAAGCCATGGGTTCGTGCCTCACAAACAAATATGCCGAGGGCTATCCGGGCAAACGCTATTACGGTGGATGCGAGGTGGTGGATGTGGTTGAGAATATAGCCATCGAGCGCGTGTGTCGTCTCTTCGGTGCCGAATATGCGAACGTGCAGCCACACTCGGGGGCACAGGCCAACGCAGCGGTGCTGCTGGCTGTACTCAAGCCGGGCGACACGTTCATGGGTCTGAGCCTGGACCACGGCGGACACCTGAGCCACGGAAGTGCAGTGAACACAAGCGGACTACTATACAGGCCCGTGGGCTACAACCTCAATCCCGACACCTGCAGGGTGGATTACGACCAAATGGAACGGCTGGCATTGCAGCACCGTCCGAAACTCATCATCGGCGGAGGCTCGGCCTACAGCCGCGAATGGGACTATGCCCGTATGCGCAAGATTGCAGACGAAGTGGGCGCACTGCTGATGATTGACATGGCTCACCCGGCTGGTCTCATTGCAGCAGGACTGCTCGACAACCCCGTGAAGTATGCTCACATCGTGACCACCACTACCCACAAGACCCTGCGCGGCCCTCGCGGTGGACTCATCCTTATGGGCAAGGACTTCGACAACCCTTGGGGACTGACCACTCCAAAGGGCGTGGTGAAGAAGATGTCGCAGTTGCTGAACTCCGCAGTGTTCCCAGGACAGCAGGGAGGCCCGCTGGAACACGTCATTGCAGCCAAGGCCGTAGCCTTCGGCGAAGCACTGAAGCCCGAATGGAAGCAGTATGCCACCCAGGTGCAGAAGAACGCCAAGGTGCTGGCCGACGAACTCATCAAGCGTGGCTTTACCATCGTCAGCGGCGGCAC
>CALGGJ010000015.1 GCA_937915745.1 uncultured Prevotellaceae bacterium
TGATAGTCTCTGTAACCGGGAGGCTTTCCACCACGCTCCAACGCATTCCGTAGCTTTCGATATATGTGCGACGGTCGTGAATCTGCTCGCGCGTCCACACTTCGCCAAGCGGCACGTCGTGAAGGGCGGTTACTATGCCTTCAACTCCTATCTGGCGTAGCATGGCCAGCGTTATCTTATCTTTGCGGCCAAACCATCTCCATGTTTTTTCCATCGCTGTAGGGTTTCGTTTTTACAGTTGATTTCTTTATATTTGTCGTGAGGGATGAGTGCGTACTGCCTGCTGTCATGCAGGCGGCTACCCTTATGAAGTGCAAAGTTACGAAAAATAATCAAACAAAGGTGTGGCCACACCAATAAAAATGCATAATTAAGCTATAAGTTGTACGTGTATCTCGCAATTTTGCAGTATTCAATGTTAAGGTTATAGCCTTGAAGATGCCAGATGATTGTATGCATCTCCAGATGGTGTATGTTTGTATTCCTCTCAAAGTCCGCGGAGTTGCGGTCCTGTGAGTGCGGAGTTGCGGCTCTGCGAGTGCGTAGTCGCAGCCCTGCGAGTGCGTGGTCGCGGCCCTGCGAGTGCGGAGTCTCATTTGTCGGTTCTTGAAGTCCGGTGCCGACGTGGTGGCTCTTTGTGCCGGCACCATGCGCTGAGGCCGCATTTTTCGCATTTGGGATTGATGGCCCGACACACATATCGGCCGTGTAGGATGAGCCAGTGGTGGGCCAGCGGCAGGAGGTGTCCCGGCAGGTGGCGTGTGAGGTGTCGCTCGGTGGCAAGTGGAGTGGTGCACGATTGTGGCACAAGTCCGATGCGATGGCTGACTCTGAACACATGTGTATCTACAGCCATGGCAGCCTTGCCGAAAGCTACACTCTGCACCACATTGGCCGTCTTCCGACCTACGCCCGGCAGGCGTGTGAGTTCTTCCATTGTAGATGGCACCCTGCCGTCGAAGTCGCTGACGAGCATCTGCGACATGGCAATGAGGTGACGCGCCTTGCTGTTGGGATAGCTCACGCTTGAAATGAGGGCGAGTACCTCGCCGAACGATGCTGTTGCCATGGATTCCGGGGTGGGAAGCGACTGGAAAAGCCGCGGGGTGACCATGTTGACACGGCGGTCGGTGCATTGAGCACTTAGGACGACTGCCACCAGCAACTGGAACGTACTGCCGTAATGCAACTCGGTCTTTGCATCGGGCATCGCCTGCCGGAAATAGTCGATAGTGTGTTTGTATAGTTCTTTTTGGGTCATTGTATTGTAATTTTGATGCAAAGTAAACACTTTTTTCTGATATGATAGACTCCATGTTGTAATTTTTTTGTAAATTTGCAGGCTAAATTGTGTTTGTTAGGATGAGACAACTAAAAATTACAAAGAGTATCACCAATCGTGAGAGTGCTTCGCTTGATAAGTACCTGCAAGAGATTGGACGCGAAGAGTTAATAACGGTGGAAGAAGAAGTGGAACTGGCGGCCCGCATCAAGAAGGGCGACCGCCGTGCCTTGGAGAAACTCACCAAGGCCAACCTCCGTTTCGTAGTTTCCGTTGCAAAGCAATACCAAAACCAAGGCCTCAGCCTTCCCGACCTGATCAACGAAGGCAACCTGGGACTTATCAAAGCCGCAGAAAAGTTTGACGAGACCCGTGGATTCAAGTTTATATCATACGCCGTATGGTGGATTCGACAGAGCATACTGCAAGCACTGGCCGAACAGGCACGCATAGTACGCCTCCCACTCAACCAGGTGGGGTCGCTCAACAAGATAACCAAAGCCCTGGCAAAATTCGAACAGGAAAACGAACGACGCCCGTCGTCGGAAGAACTGGCCAACA
Source organism: uncultured Prevotellaceae bacterium (assembly GCA_937915745.1). Classification (GTDB taxonomy): domain Bacteria; phylum Bacteroidota; class Bacteroidia; order Bacteroidales; family Bacteroidaceae; genus Colivivens. Next base: position 1,844 of record CALGGJ010000015.1, read on the forward strand.
TCATCGGACTGCCAGTTGACAAGATAGGCGACACACTGAAAGTGCAAGGACGACACATCAGCGTGGATGCACCATTTGTTGAGGGCGAAGACAACAGCCTGCTCGACGTGCTGGTGAACGACGATAGCCCGATGGCCGACCGCACGCTGGTGAACGAGTCGCTCTCAAAAGAGATAGACCGCGCACTCGATACACTCACTCCGCGCGAAAAAGACATCATACGCATGTTCTTCGGAATAGGAGGTCCGGAAATGACACTCGAAGAAATCGGCTCAACATTCGGACTGACCCGCGAGCGTGTACGCCAAATCAAGGAAAAGGCCATACGACGCCTACGCCAGAACTCAAGAAGCAAACTGCTGAAGTCTTACCTGGGATAAAACCAAAGGAAACATGAACCAAACGAAATTCAGACTGTCAACCATACTTACGGTACTGTTCGTATCGACACTCGCCATGCACGCACAAACCTACGACCCGGAAGACGATAGCCGCAGGGCCGACATGTTTGTCGATGAACAACAGGCAAGACAAGCCAAGCAACAGAAAAAACGTAAAGACAAAAAAGAACGTATCGACACACAGAATGCAGCCACATACACCACGCCGGTGTATATGTTTGCCATTTCGGCAGAGTTTGGCGACACAATCGCATATTTCACAGGAGTGCAGCAAGTTGAAAACGTGCAGCTCACAAAGAAATACGACTATCTCTACTTCCGCTCCGACTACTCCTACCAGTTCACACAATATCTGGGCGATACATACGGGACCAGCAATCAAACGACATGTGTCATCTTCGACAAAAACAAGAAAAAACTTGTGAAACGTTTCATGAAAATAATGAAGCGATACGAGGAAAATGCGGACATGCACGTAAACCTCATCACTGCCGACCGCTTCCATTTCAGACCTGTTGAAGACTTCTCAAACGTGCAGATATAAAAAACTGCACTACACACTTGCATCAAACCAATGCATGACACTATGCACACAAATCACCGAAATATATACAAGCACACGCTTCGGACCCTCTTGCTCATTTGCGCCATGGCAAGCACCGCGGCCTGTCACAAAGACGACAAGGAAAAAGAACACAACAACCGCACCGTGATTGTATATATGGCAGCCGAAAACTCACTGAACGATTACACCACAGCCGACATTCAAGAGATGCTGAACGGAGTGAAAAACATAGGAGACAACGACCACCTGCTAATATATCTCGACGACAGCAAACAGCCACGCATCTATGCGCTCGGCAATACAAACACCATCCGCAGTATCAACAACCTTGAACCGACTTACACTTTTGCCGATGAACTCAATTCGGCCGATGCATCCACACTCGACCGTGTGATGCAATATGCTGTCACAAACTATCCCGCCAACAGCTACGCCTGCTCATTCTGGTCGCACGGTTCGGGATGGTTGTACGATTCCGAAAACGAAACCGGCAATAGACAAAGTGCTCGACGGCGACGTTCGTTCGGAGTAGATAGTGGCAACAATACAACCACAGACCGTGGAACAAGAATGCTGATTGCCGACATGGCAGCCGTTCTCGAAAAATATCCAAAGCTCGATTTCATCTTGTTTGATGCCTGCTTCATGCAAACAGTGGAGGTAGCATACGAATTGAGGAACTGTGCAGAATATATCATTGGCTCGCCTGCCGAAATCCTGGCCTACGGAGCACCATACGACATGGTGATGCAACCGATGTTTGCCAAACCGTTCAAACCCGGAGCATTGGCATACGAATACTTCAACTACTACGAAAATCTATACAACAGCGGAGTAATCATCACCGCCATACAGACCGACCAATTCGACCAATTCGTAGGTGTGATGCAACAGCTCATCGATGCCCACGAATGGCTTGATGTTGATGTTGACGACTGCCTGCGATATTACAAGGAATCGTGGAACAGCAATCCGCGTGTCGTTTCGCCTATGCCCGACTTCATCGACATCAAGTCGGTGATGCAACGCGTGCTGACTGATAATGAAATGGAACGTTGGCAAGCGGCTTTCGACCTGCTTGTACCAATACATTACACCTCAAACAGCTGGTACACAGAATTTGGCGACACAGGCAAAGGTCAATTCATGCCGGTGAGTCAGTTGCAGTGCGGAGGCGTAGTGATGCATTTCCCGTTTGAGATTTACGATTCATACGCATTCAGAGACAGCGTATATACATTCAATGACGACTATAAAAAGACACAATGGGCAAAACTCTTCAATATAAAGTAGCAGGGTTCATATTCCGGATAAGGTTTGAGTCGGAGGGTAATGACGAGTGTCTGTTGCCTTCGTTTACCCCGTTTGTCGATACATCGGAGGGCAAGCCCGCATTGTTTACGCTTAAGGTCGATGATACGTTCCGTCCCGACCATCGCGGCAAGGAAGTGGGGCAGTTCGACACGGGCAATGGGACCAACGGCGTATATTTGCTTGAAGACGGAGGCTACCAAGTGATGATGAGCGATGTGTATGGGCGCAGGTGTTGCCTGATGCAGGCAAGTGCCGATTTTTCAGAGGGCACAGTTGCATTGCGTGGCATACAGACAATGCGCCAGTTCGGGCTGAATAATGCTGTGATGATGATGTTTGCATTTGCCTCGGCCGACAAAAACACGTTGCTGATGCATGCCAGTGTAATACGTTATGATGGTGCGGGATATCTGTTTCTCGGTGTGAGTGGAACTGGCAAAAGCACCCATACGGCCAATTGGCTGAAGTATATAGAGGGTACAGACCTCATGAACGATGACAATCCTGTGGTGCGTGTGGTCGATGGAGGGGTGGTTGTATATGGCAGCCCTTGGAGTGGGAAGACACCTTGTTACCGTAACATAGAGGCGCCTGTAGGTGGATTTGTGCAGCTGAAACAGGCTCCATTCAACAGGATACGGCAGATGTCGGTAATCGAGACATTCACGGCTTTGCTACCTTCGTGCAGTGTCATGAAATGGGACAGGCGCGACTATATTGGTGTATGTGATACTGTAAACCGTGTGATGCAGTGCACACATACGTTCTTTCTTGAGAACTTACCCGATGAGGCGGCGGTCAGACTTAGCTTTGATACCCTGACAAAGGCTCACAGTCGTTGATGTCTCAGCCGTGACTCCATTGATGTCTCAGCCGTGACTCCATTGATGTCTTAGCCGTGACTCCATGTATGCTGTAACCGGGAGGTCGTTGATTATATTACAGACCCAATAGATTCCACAACCTGTAAGTTGTTGATTAGGCTAAATAGTATAAGGTCATGAAATCAGTTCAACTTGATAATGCCACATTCTTACCGCATGTATGCCAACTGATTGACGAAGGTCATACAGTCACCATACGTGCGAAGGGGAATTCTATGCGTCCGTTTATTGAGTCCGACCGCGATTCGGTGATACTGGGTCGTGCCGCCGATGTGAAAGTTGGTGATGTTGTGTTGGCAGAAATCAGTCATGGTCTGTATGTGTTACACCGGCTTGATGCTGTCAGCGGACATCGTGTGCGTCTGAGGGGTGATGGAAATCCATATCAGGTCGAGGTGTGCAGCATTACGGATATAAGGGCTAAGGCAGTGGCTGTGGTGAGAAAGGGTAGGGAATACTCTGTAAACTCGCGTACGTGGGCCGCATACAGCAAGTTGTGGACTCGTGCTTTGCCGTTACGCAGGTATTTGCTTGCATTGTATAGGTTGTTGTGGCTTGGTATATTGCCCGACAGGTTTACTGGAAAGGAACATACATCAACGAAATAAAATCAACAGAACGGATTATGAGAATTAAAGAAGGTTTTGAACTGCGCAGCATTTGTGACGAGAACATTGTTGTTAGCCATGGAGTGAATAATATCGACTTTGTAAAGGTGATCAGTCTTAACGAGTCGGCTGCGGTTGTGTGGAATAGTGTGGTCGATACCGATTTTTCGGTTGACGACATGGTTGCTGCACTGACCGATGAATATGATGTTGATACAGTTACGGCCCGTGCTGATTGTCAGGCTCTTGCCGACGATTGGCGCAACATCGGCTTCCTTGAAGACTGATACCGCCTTTTTGGGGTAGGTATAAAAGGCGGACACTTTGGGTGATATCCCGTTGTGTCCGCCTTTTACACGTAAATTTCCCTCAAACCGGTAAAGATCGTTGGAAATAAGCTAAAATATTCGT
>CALGGJ010000016.1 GCA_937915745.1 uncultured Prevotellaceae bacterium
AGTGGATTGACGACGAGAAGGACCACATGGCTTGGGAGTGCCAGTACCTCAACTATATCGACAAGTTGGGCTATGAGAACTTCCTCACTGCAATGATGTAATAAGTGGAAGGCGACCAGCCTCGTGTACACACATATGGGGCTATGCCCTACCTCAAGGAAAAGTTCTGCATCACGGTGTTTGGAAAAACCAATGCCACACGACATGATGACCGATTTGGGTTTAGACAAACAACTCGATAAAACAATGAAAGAACAAGTATTACAAACAATGCGCGAGGCAGGCAGGCCAATGTCGGCAGGCGACGTGACAAAAGCGCTGGGCGCTGACCGTAAAGCGGTTGACAAGGCTTTTGCCGAACTGAAAAAAGAAGGAGCAATAGTATCGCCTGTGCGCTGCAAGTGGGAGCCGAAATAACGGATGACGACACTTATCATAGGACTGCTTATTCCACTGTTGGGAACCATGCTCGGAGCGGCTTTCGTCTTTCTCATGAAGGACGAAATGCCGTTTCGTCTGCAAAAAACGCTGCTGGGTTTTGCATCGGGCGTGATGGTGGCGGCCTCGGTGTGGTCGCTACTCATACCGGCAATGGAGATGGAAGCAAGTAAAGGTGTGTGGGCCGTATTGCCAGCTGCAGTTGGTTTCCTGCTCGGCATGGGTTTCCTGCTTTTGCTCGACGAGTTGACCCCGCACCTACATATGGGAAGCAACAGCCCCGAAGGTCTGCGCTCACATTTGTCGCGCACCACCATGCTGGCACTGGCTGTGACCATACACAACTTGCCCGAAGGCATGGCGGTGGGAGTGGTGTTTGCCGGTGCAGAGGGTGGCGTGGCCAACTTGTCGCTCACCAGTGCGTTAGCCGTTTCGATTGGTATTGCTATACAGAACATCCCCGAGGGAGCCATCATCTCGATGCCTATGCGTGCAGCAGGCAACTCGAAGTGGCGTGCGTTCCTCATCGGAAGCCTGAGCGGAGCCGTAGAACCCCTGGGTGCATTGGCCGTCGTGTTGCTGGCATCGCTCACGACCCCTGCGTTGCCTTACCTGCTGGCCTTTGCTGCGGGTGCCATGTTTTATGTGGTTGTGGAAGAACTCATACCTGAGTCGTCGGAAGGAAAGCACAGCAACCTCGCTACGATAGGATTTGCCATCGGATTTGTGATGATGATGGTGCTCGATGTGGTGATGGGATAAAAACTGTATCATCCTACTATGAAAAGACAAAAACTCATTTGCAGCCTACTGCCCCTGCTGCTGTTCGTCCTCTTCAGCCTGCACCTGTTGCTGGGGCTTCGCGGCGAGTATCTGGAAGAGGTGGGCGGCATGACCCCCTTCTACCTCAACACCACCTTTACCACCCACTTGCTCGGTCGGGGTCCAGAGGGGTGGCTCGCCTGGTGCAGCTCGGCCCTCGGCGCCTGCATGACCGTTCCGATACTGGGTGCCTCGCTGTTCACCGCATTGCTATGCCTGCTGGCACTGCTGCTGAAACAAGGACTCCGGATAGGCTGGCCGTGGACAGCCCTATGCTACCTGCCATCGCTTTGGCTGCTCGCCGACTTCTGCAGCGGCGGATACGAACTCTATACATCAAAACAGACGGATTCGACTTTCAGCCTGCTCTTCGCCTTGCTCTTCGCGGCACTGCTATGGGTGATTGTCGGCCGATGGGTATGGAACAAAGGCAACAAGAAAAGCGTCATAAAGCATCCCATGGGTTGGTTCGCCCTGTGTATGACAGTAATGGTGGTAGCTGGAGGATACGCTTACAACCACACCTTCAAGGACTACAACTATCGGAGCATCCTGCGTATGAAGCAGTCTGTCGAGCATAATGACTGGCAGAGTGTGTTAGACATCGCACGCCAACAAAAGCCAGACGTGCCGCCCACACGCATACAGGTATGCTACACACGTCTGGCCCTATATAAGCTTGGGCTTTCCGGCAACAACCTGTTTTACTACCCCGACGGCGACAGCAACTATGCGACCGACATACCCAACCAATACCTGCGGCTGATAGCCGGACCACAACTCTACTACCATCTCGGTAAATCCAACTACGCCTACCGGTGGTGCATGGAAGACCTGGTTGAGTATGGTCTGCGACCCCAATACCTCAGCTACATGTTGCGCGCCGCACTCATCAACGACGAGCAGGCACTGGCCGATAAATATGCCCGGCAATTGAATGCCCATCCGTTCTACCATGTTGATACCGCCCATGCTTTTGAGGCCGAGCGCAAAGAGATAGAACCGCTGCGGCAATACAACAACATTCTTGACGGTGACGGCGGACATGTGGAGGCCTATCTGCTTCAGAGCTATGCCACCATGCAGGGAGGCACCCGCCAGATGGTGACCCTCTCTCTCGACTGCACACTTATCCTCAAGGATATCGCCGACTTCTGGCCGCTCTTCGTCAAGATGTTGCCCGTGTGGAAGTATGAGAACGCAGACCGCATTCCGCGCCACTACCAGGAAGCAGCACTTCTCTTTGCCTATTTGCAGGGCAATATCGACCTGAGCGGAGTGGCCATCGACAGCGACGTGCAGAAAGGCTTCGAAGCCCTCATTGCCGAAGCCACTGCCAACAGTCAGTATGGCGACGACTTCAATGCCAGACGGTTGCGCCCGGCATACGGACATACCTACTGGTATTATTATTTCTTCGTCAACAACCTGAAAACCAACTGACCATTTAACTTATTTAGGGTTCATTGCTCAAATCCCGACAATATGAAACATCAGCTATACGCACTATCCTTGTTGCTTATCTGCGCAGCCTGCTCGACACCATTGCCCGAGAACCCGCAGGTGAGCCGACACCGTGCAGCCGTCTTCCCCGACAACGACGGAGCCACACTACCGCCCAACATAGCACCCATAAACCTGCGTATCGATACCGAAGGCGACCGTTTCGTAACACATTGCTACACCAAGGCATCCCCCGACGGCATCGTAGCAGCCGGCCGCGAAACCGACATCGACATCGACGACTGGCACACCCTCATGCAGGAAGCCAGGGGCGATACGCTCTTCACAGATATCTATATCAAGAACGATGGCAGGTGGACTCGCTATGCAACCATCACCAATCCTGTTGCCAAAGAAGAGGTGGACGCTTACATCTCCTACCGGCTCATACAGCCGTCATACGTGGATTACGAGGATATCTATATCTGCCAGCGCAGGATGAGCGACTTTCAAGAGACCGTAATCTACGACAATCGGCCCTTCAACAAGGATGCCACCACAGGACAGTGTGTCAACTGCCATGCATACCAGGACTATAACCGCTCGGGGCGAATGCAGATGCACCTGCGCCAAAACATGGGGGGCACTCTCATCATCGACGGACAGCAGAGCCGTAAAGTGAACCTCAAGACCGACAGTACCCTCTCGGCCGGTGTCTATCCCGCATGGCACCCAACACTGCCCCTTATCGCCTACTCGGTGAATTCTACGGGACAGGTATTCCACACACGCGACACCCAAAAGGTGGAAGTCATAGACTATGGAAGCGACCTCATCCTGTATGACTTGCATACCAACAAGGTATATGACATCGACTGCGACCCCGACGAATATGAGACCTTCCCTGCCTGGGACCCTGCCGGCAACACACTCTACTTCTGCTCCGCCCACTACAGGCAGCAAACCTCAAACATAGACAACGAACTCAACATCATGTACGACTCGTTGTACTACAATATCTATTGCCGCCACTACGACCATGGCAGCAAACAGTTTGGACCGCGGCAGACGGTGTTCGACGCTGCTTCCCTGGGTAAGAGTGCTTCGCTGCCACGCATCTCGCCCGACGGCCGCTACCTGCTCTTCACCTTAGGCGACTATGGGCAGTTCCATATATGGCATCACTCGGCCCGACTCTGCCTGATGCCTATCGACAGCATGGACTCGTGCCGGGTGCTCGACGATGAACATGCGTCCTACCACTCATGGTCGTCCAACGGACGCTGGATTATGTTCGCCTCACGGCGCTACGACGGCAACTACTCGCGCCTCTACTTCGCCTACTTCGACACCCAGGGACACATGCACAAACCTTTCATGCTACCACAGCGACGACCTTCATACAACGACGAACTCTTCCGCTCCTACAATGTGCCGGAATGGATGGTTAATCCCGTGGCGAGGAGCAAGAAGGAGTTGGTAGGCCTGGCAAACACCGAGGCGCAGCAAGCCGTCTATGCGGGCTCGGCATTGGCGCAGCCAATGAGCAAGACTCCTAAGCGACAACCACAAACCGACGGCGTCAGCGGTGCTTCCATGACCAAGACAAACAAGGTACTATACTGAGTCGTCCTAATGAGTGATGGGTGATGGAATGAAATATAATATAATTGACAACCAGAAAATTGACAACTGAAAGACATGGATTCTGACTTATCGACATACATGAGCGAGAGCATCGGCCGCATCATGGGCAAGGCATACATGAATGTGTTGTCGAACCCACGCGAGGCGAAGTTCGCGTTCCGTATGCAGCAGATATTTGCCAAGTCGGTGAAACGACGTGCGAAGATAAAGGAGACTGACGGATTGGACGTTCCGCCGCTGCTCATCAGCAGTATTTCCACCACCTGCAACCTGCACTGCAAGGGGTGCTATGCACGCAGCAACGGCATTGCGGAGGATGAAGAGGCCGAACGGAAACCGACCATGACACCTGAGCAGTGGCGGCAAATCTTCACCGAAGCTGCAGATATGGGCATCAACTTCTCGCTTCTGGCTGGTGGCGAACCGATGATGCGCAAGGACATACTCGAAGCGGTGGCCGAGGTGAAGGACATGATATTCCCTGTATTCACCAACGGCACGCTTATCGGACCTACATATATGGAGTTCCTGAGCAAGAACCTAAACATGGTGCCCATCATCAGCATCGAAGGAACGGCTATAAGCACCGACCAGCGTCGCGGACAAGGTGTGTTCCGACGGGCCATGCAATCGATGGAACAGCTACGCAGGGAAGGACTTTTCTTCGGAACGAGCATCACCGTCACCACTGAGAACTACCGTCAGGTGACATCGACAGACTTCATCGACCAGTTGCGTGAATACGGTTGCAAGATTGTGTTCTATGTGGAATATGTGCCGACAGACGCAGGCACCGAACATCTTGCATTCAACGATGAACATGTGGCCAAGATGGAACAACTTATGCAGTCGCGACGCGAGACGTATGCCGACATCATCTTCCTCTCGTTCCCCGGCGATGAGAAAGCACTTGGAGGATGTCTGGCATCAGGCCGTGGATTCTTCCACATTGGTCCCGACGGCAGTGCCGAACCGTGTCCGTTCTCGCCATTCAGCGACAGCAACGTGGCAGAGATAGGTGTGCGCAAAGCCCTGCAGTCACCACTTTTCCGCAAGATACGTGCTGCAAAAGCACTGGGATGGGAGCACACAGGCGGATGCACGTTGTTTGAACATAGGGAGGAGATAGAAGCAATGCAGAGAAAGGAATACGCCGGAAGTAAGTGATAACAGAAATGTGGATAATCTAAGTAACCATTCACTTGCCACAGAAGCAGCAGCTATCCATTATTGATTATTGATTATTGATTATTGAGCCCACTTGAAAATGTGGCATTTGTTTGATTAGACATTGACCTCTGA
>CALGGJ010000017.1 GCA_937915745.1 uncultured Prevotellaceae bacterium
CTCGCTCCTCCCTCCGCCCCTCGCTCCTCCTCCCCTCGCTCCTCCCTCCGCCCCCTCGCTCCTCGCTCCGCCCCCTCGCTCCTCGCTCCGCCCTCCGCGTTTGTGCTGCGAGGTTTTCCCTCGCAGTTTCACTCTCGTCCGCCAATAATCAATCATCACCAATAACCCTTCACCCCCAATGCACACTGAGATAGAACGCAAGTTTCTGGTACAAGGCGAGTACAAGCATTTAGCCTACGACCACACATACATAGAACAAGGATACATGGCCACCGAACCAGGCAAAACGGTGCGCATACGCATACGCGACGACAAAGCGTACCTCACAATAAAAGGCCCGTCGGCCGACGGCGGACTTTCGCGTTACGAGTTTGAAACCGAAATACCGCTCGACGATGCCCGCAAACTGATGGAACTATGCATGCCCAGGCGTGTGGAAAAGACACGATGGCTCGTCAGATACGGCAGCCACATAGTAGAGGTTGACGAGTTTATGGGCGATAATGCAGGACTTGTGATTGCAGAAATCGAACTGAACGATACCGACGAGTCCTACGACCGTCCCGACTTCCTGGGACAAGAAGTGACGGGTAACCCACACTATTACAACAAATACCTGACAAAACATCCATACAGCACATGGGGTCACTAAGTGCTGAACCACACATGACACAAATAAGACATTACACATTCACAATACTAATAACTATAGCAATCATACTGCTCAGTGTCATTCCAATCACCGAATCGACACCCCTCGACGATGTGCCATTCATCGATAAATGGGTACATATGGTCATGTATGCAGGCCTGTCATTCGTGATGTGGGTTGACATGAGGTGCTACAAGCGCTGTCCCACCGTCTTACCCTACGCCATAATAATTGCGTATTCCACTCTTTTGGGCGGTATTCTCGAGCTTGTCCAGACCTACTGCACCACATGTCGGTCGGGCGAGTGGCTCGACTTTCTGGCCGACAGCTTTGGTGCCCTCATCTGCTCGGTGTGCTGCTATATTGCTTCGTTTATATGGCAAAAGAGAATTTCGGCTCAAAGATAGGAGCCATACTTGCGGCAGCCGGTTCGGCAGTAGGCTTAGGAAACATCTGGCGCTTCCCTACCGAGACCGGTGAACACGGCGGTGCTGCATTCCTGCTCATATATGTAGCCTTCATGCTGTTGCTTGGCGTGCCGATAATGGTGTCGGAGTTTGTAATCGGACGTCACAGCCAACGCAGCGTTTCAGAGTCGTTTTATATGATGAGCGGTGGCAGGAAGGCGTGGAAACTCATGGGTCTCATACCGGTTGTGGCCGGCTTTCTGGTGCTCAGCTATTATGCCGTTGTGGCCGGATGGACTTTGTATTATGCGTTCACTTCGGGCATCAACGGTTTCGCAGGCAGGACGTCTGAACAGTTTGTTGACGATTTCAACACCTTCATCTCCGACCCCGTACAGCCGCTCCTATGGATGGTTGCCATCTTGATAGTCAACGGAGCTATCGTTGCGCTCGGAGTGCAGCGTGGCATTGAGCGCGGAGCAAAGATAATGATGCCGATGTTGTTTGTGTTCATCGTTATTCTCGTTGGCTGTTCGCTCACTCTGCCGGGTGCTGCAGATGGACTCGGGTTTATGTTCAAACCCGATTTCAGCAAGGTGACACACGGTATTGTATTGAGTGCGATGGGACAGGCGTTCTTCTCGCTGAGTGTCGGACTTTGCTGTCTGTGCACTTATGCGTGCTATTTCCGTAAAGACGTAAACCTGATGAAGGATGCCCTGAGCGTGGGCGGCATCGATACGATGGTAGCCATACTGTCGGGACTTATCATTTTTCCTGCCGTTTTCTCCATACCAGGCATTGCTCCAAGCCAGGGTCCGTCGTTGGTATTTGTCACACTCCCCAACGTGTTTCAGCAGGTATTTGGAGGTATGCCACTGTTAGCCTATCTGTTTTCGCTGGTGTTTTATTTGTTGCTTGTGATGGCGGCACTGACTTCATCGATATCAATGCTCGAGATGGCTGTGGCCTATTTCCATGAAGACCATGGTGTGGATCGTCGTACGGCATCAGCCTTATCCACTGTGGTGTGTATTGTACTGGGGGCTGCCTGTTCGTTGTCGTTCGGCTTATGGAGCAACGTGAAGGTGTTTGACATGGGGTTTTTCGACCTTTTCGACTTCATTGTCTGCAAGCTCATAATGCCAATCGGGGGATTGCTTATATGTGTTTTCCTGGGATGGGTGGTTGACGAGCAGGTACTGAAAGACGAACTGACCAACTACGGGCAGTTGCATACACCCTATTATCCTGTTTATCGGTTTATCATACGATACTTTGCACCGATATGCATTGCCCTGATTTTTATCAACGAGTTGTTTCAGCTTGCTTAGGGTGAACATGATGGAAGCATTGCGAACAGAATACGGAATAGTGCATGAATGTATCAAATCTGATAGTTTTATGTATCATAACATTACAGAAGGTGAATTTTTGATGAACTCGAAACAGCCAATAAAGTAAGTAAGGTGAACTTTTGATGAATAAATATTTTATACAATGAATACACGAGAAAATTTTGGTAGTAAGCTTGGTGCCATACTTGCGGCAGCCGGTTCGGCAGTAGGACTGGGCAATGTGTGGCGTTTTCCTATTGAGACGGGTCAGCATGGCGGAGCTGCATTCATCATCATCTACATTGCGTGCATCATGGTTTTGGGCATTCCTATCATGATGAGCGAGTTTCTCATCGGCAGGCGAACTCACAGCAACACGGCACGCGCCTACGAGATGCTGGCTCCCGGCACCGGATGGAAATGGGTGGGTCGCCTTGGTGTGTTTACCGGTACGTTTATTCTCTGCTATTACTGTGTGATAGGTGGGTGGACGCTTCACTACACCTTGCTGGCGGCAACAAATGCTTTTGACGGTGTGCCGGCCACTGAGTTTGCCGATATCTTTTCGGCTTTTGTGTCGAACGAGTGGATGCCTACCGTGTGGCTCATCATCTTCATGCTGATGTCTCATGTGGTTGTATCGCGTGGCATACAACACGGAATCGAGCGTTTTTCGAAGGTCATAATGCCTACGTTGTTCATCCTTGTGGTGTTGTTGGTGGTGTGTTCGGTATGCCTGCCCGGTGCATCCAAGGGTATTGAATTCTTGCTGAAGCCCGATTTCTCTAAGGTGACGGGTGGGGTGGTGCTTGGTGCAATGGGGCAGGCATTCTTCTCGTTGAGCCTCGGTATGGGTTGTCTGTGCACTTATGCGTCTTATTTCAATACCCACACCGACTTGGGGCGTACAGCTCTCAATGTGTGTGTCATTGATACCATCGTTGCCATCATGGCCGGATTCATCATCTTTCCGTCGGTGTTCAACATCGGCATGGATGCCGACCACCTGCAGGCTGGAGCCAACTTGCTGTTCATATCGTTGCCCAATGTGTTTCAGAAGGCATTCGGAGGTGTTCAGATACTTGCCATATTGTTTTCCGTCGCATTCTATTTCCTCATCTTCATAGCAGCACTCACATCGGCCATATCGCTTCATGAGGTAACTACTGCATTCATTTCTGAAGAGTTAAAGCTGAAGCGTCGGTGGTCGGCGCTTATCGTGACTGCTGTATGTAGCGTGGTAGGTGTCTTATGCTCGCTCTCATTCGGCCCGTTGAGTGGTGTCAAGCTCTTCGGACTGACTATATTCGACTTCTTCGATTATATCTCGGGCAATATCTTCCTGCCGGTTGCAGGACTGCTCATCAGTGTGTTTGCAGGGTGGTATCTCGACCGTCAGGTACTTCACGATGAGTTTACGAATCACGGCACACTGAATGCCCCCTATGTCCGTGTAATTATTTTTATTTTGAAGTATATTGCCCCTTTAGGCATCGGTATGGTGCTTCTCAACCAGCTGGGAGCCTTTTCGTGGCTGTGGTGATGTTTCAAAATTGAAAGGAAATGCAACCCTCGCTCAAGACCGAGCGGGGGATTTTTTGTGTTTGTTTCATAATTATACACTTCTGTTTCAACGTTGAAAACTTTCGTATTCAAATAGTCGTAACTTTGCAGCGTGAAAACAAAACAATAGCACAGCAATATGTTTCCACCCAAAACAACAGTAGTAAAAGTTTAAATATGGTTAGTAATTGATTAAAGGATGACGCCTATACAAGAATGTTTTCATAGTTAGATTAGTTAATAGATTAGTTAATGTAGTCATGAATGGTTTGATGTCGGGAGATATCAAACCATTTTTAGTATCCAGGTACCCATTTTTAGTATCCAGGTACCATGCACACACAGCCGATGCCGTTTTCCGACCGTCAGCCAATATTCCGATGCATGTTACCGGAGCCAGCCATGAGCCTGCGGCCATGACGAAGGGCACACATCAGGCCGCCCGCCGCCACACATTATTATTTTACAATTAATATTTCACAATTATTTTACAATTAATATTTCACACCTGTTGCGTATATGTGGGGAGCGTATCAGCATAACATGGGGAGGTGCCGGCCCACCAGTACCAACCCTTTGCAAACTCTGTGTGACAAACACGCCATGCCTGTCGGAAAAATCATTTATAATGAGAGAAAAAGCGCTACCGGTCAATGCCGAAACAATAAATTTACCTACCTTTGTACAGAGTTTCGGCTTAACAGGTGCAAAAAGATTGTTGAAGTATAGGATATATTACCTGTGGAGCATTCATTCACAGCCGATTCATCAGGATTTTATAACTCAATAAATAACAACCAAACGATTATGGCAACATTAGATTTGACAAAGTATGGCATCACCGGCAGTAAGGTGATAGCCCACAACCCATCGTATGAAACCCTTTACGAGGCAGAGGTTGACCCGAAGCTCGAGGGCTATGAGAAAGGTAAGGAGACTGAACTGGGAGCAGTTAACGTGATGACCGGTATCTTCACTGGCCGTTCGCCTAAAGACAAGTATATTGTCGATGATGCCCAGAGCCACGACAAGGTGTGGTGGACAACTGATGAATACAAGAACGACAACCACCCTATGACCGAAGCCGTATGGGCCAAGGTGAAGGAAATCGCCATCAAGGAACTCTCAAACAAAGAGCTCTACGTGGTTGACGCATTCTGCGGAGCCAACGAGGCAACCCGCCTGGCAGTACGATTCATCGTCGAGGTTGCATGGCAGGCACACTTCGTTGAGAACATGTTTATCAAGCCTACAGCAGAAGAACTGGCCAACTTTGAGCCTAACTTCGTTATTTACAACGCATCGAAGGCAAAGGTTGACGACTACAAGGCACTTGGTCTGAACTCAGAGACTTGCGTGGCATTCAACACCACAAGCCGCGAGCAGGTAATCATCAACACATGGTATGGCGGCGAGATGAAGAAAGGCATGTTCTCAATGCAGAACTACTACCTCCCACTCCAGGGCATCGCATCAATGCACTGCTCGGCCAACACCGATATGGAAGGCAAGAACACAGCCATCTTCTTCGGCCTCTCGGGCACTGGCAAGACCACACTCTCTACCGACCCTAAGCGTCTGCTCATTGGCGACGACGAACACGGATGGGACGACGAAGGCGTGTTCAACCTCGAAGGCGGATGCTATGCCAAGGTAATCAACCTCGACAAAGAAAGCGAACCCGACATCTACAATGCCATAC
>CALGGJ010000018.1 GCA_937915745.1 uncultured Prevotellaceae bacterium
CAGGTTGTGTATCCCGCTCACCTTGCGTGCCGTGGCGTTGAACAGTTTTGTAGGTATGGTCTTCGACAGAGGGTCGCCTTTGCGGCGGTTCATCTTGTAGCCGCTCACCAGGTCGTAGCCCTCGTCGGCTATCATGTGATAGAGTTCGGGTATTTCGTCGGGGCTGTCTTGAAGGTCGGCATCCATGGTGATGACCACATCGCCCTCGGCCCGTTCGAACCCACAAAAGAGTGCAGGGCTCTTGCCGTAGTTGCGACGGAACTTGATGCCGTGCACCTCGGGATATTGGGAGGTGAGCTGCTCGATTACCTGCCACGAGCGGTCGGTGGAGCCGTCGTCGCAAAATATGATTTCGTAGGTGAAGCCGTTTTGATCCATCACTCGCTTTATCCATGAGTGGAGCTCGGCCAGCGATTCTTCTTCGTTATAAAGGGGTATTACAACTGATATGTTCATATCTGTATTTTTGGTCGTCATTTACTTGTTGGGCAGCATTATCTTCACTGCCTTGCGGTGTGCGACGAATGTCACGGGTATGGTGAGCAGGAGCGAGATGAAGATGTTGTTTTCAAACAATGCCAGTGTCATCTGCATTGGTGTGAGACTCTGAATGAGCGAGAACTGGTCGCGTGCGGTGGCAAGCATGTCGGACGCTCCTATTGCCTTGTATTGTGCCTCGGCTTCGGGTGAGAACAGGGTTGTGTGGAACACCTGCATGAGTTGTCCGTGGTCGAGGTATGTGAAATAGACAAGGTGGCCTACACCTGCCAACATGCAGGCGTAGGTGAACATGAGGAAGGCAAAGCTCCATGCCACAAGTCTGGACACTCGCTCGCCTACATTGAGGTGTTGCTTGAACCGCCATGCCAGATAGAATGGGAACAGGCACGACAGGCCGAATGCGGCCATGCCTGCCAGCATAGACAGCAGGTTACCGCTCACAAAGCCGCCGACTATGAAGCCGAAGGTGGTGAGCCATGCTATTCCGAGAAATGTTCCGTATTCGATGGCAAAGCTTTGAGCCATCTTATAGTGTTCTGAATTCATCTTAAGCTTATCTCATCCGCGGGTTTACCTCACCCGCGAAGTATTTTTCTTCACAAAGTCTTTCCACGATGTACCTGAACTCACCGTGGCAGGGCGGCCCATCTGCACAAAATGGCAATATGCGGCAGCCAGCGCATCGGTGGCGTCGAGCTGGAGGTCCATTATCTCATTGCTTATGTTGAGCATACGTTGCAGCATGGCAGCAACCTGCACCTTCGAGGCGGCACCGTTACCGGTGATGGCTTTCTTTATCTTCATCGGCTCATACTCGGTGATGGGTATATCGCGCTGTATGGCGGCACAGATGGCCACGCCCTGAGCCCGTCCCAGCTTGAGCATACTCTGCACGTTCTTGCCGAAGAAGGGTGCCTCGATGGCCAATTCGTCGGGATGATAAGAGTCGATGATGCTCAGCACCCGCTCGTATATCTTTCCCAGCTTGAGGTAGTGGCTGGCATATTTCTTCAGTTCAATCACACCGAAAGCAACCATCTCGCTCTTGTTGCCCGTCACACGCAATATGGCATACCCCATGACATTGGTGCCGGGGTCGATGCCCATAACTATCTTTTCGGGCTTCGGGGCCGATGTGTTGCGACTTGTCATTACTGCCGTGTAGGTATCAGTGCTGATTATGGTGCAAAATTATGAAAAAAAAGCGATACGGCAACATGTTTTCAGGAAAAAGCGCATGTACCGCTTGCTTTTTAGTCGTCACATCACCTGTTTGGCAACTCGGGCACATGTCCTGCGCCTGCTTTTCATGCGGTGCAGCGGTGGTGAGGCCGTGACTGCGCACTCGCAGGGCCGTGACTGCGCACTCACAGAGCCGAGACTGCGCACTCGCACGAATGGCATGTTGCACGGCGTGTGCGACACTTCAACACGAAGCCTTTTCACACATCTGCACACAATATTCGCCCACAAATGCAGATTTCGCCGCTCCGACGCTTGCCGTATTGCAAAAAAAGCGTAACTTTGTACCTTAAAGTAATGTATCAAGGTGTCATGAATACAGAAACAAGGCAGAATACAAAACAAGGCGGCAGTGTGGCTGCCGGGGTGATGACCATATGGATTATAGTGCTGCTCATCCTGCTGAGCGGTTTGGGTGTGGTGTATGCCATCTCCGAAGGCAAGCTGGGCAACATACCCGACATTGAACAGTTGCAAAACCCAATCAACAAATACGCCACCCGTGTCTATTCAGACGACGGTGTACTGATGGGAACCTGGAGCTATGCAAGCCAAAACCGAGTGATGGTGCCCTACGACTCAATTCCTCAAAACCTGGTTAACGCACTGGTGGCCACCGAAGACGAGCGGTTCTACGAACACTCGGGCATCGACTTCAAAGCCATAGCACGTGCCATAGTGAAACGACTGATACAGGGCGATGTGTCGGCCGGCGGCGGTTCGACCATCACACAGCAACTGGCCAAGCAGCTATATACCGATGTGGCACACGACATCCGAGGACGCATGATGCAGAAACCAATAGAATGGTACATAGCCGTACAACTCGAGAAGTACTACACGAAAGAGGAAATCATAGCAATGTACCTCAACCAATTCGACTTCCTCTACAATGCCGTAGGCATCAAAAACGCTGCACAGACCTACTTCGGCAAGTCGCAATACGACCTCACACTGAACGAGTGCGCCATACTGGTAGGCATGTGTAAGAACCCATCCTACTTCAACCCTATGCGCGACAGCGAGAAATGCCGCGGACGCCGCAACGTAGTGCTCGAACAGATGTACAAAGCCGGATACATAGACCAAGCCACAATGAAAGCCACACAAGCCGAGCCAATCGACGTGTCGCTCTTTAAGATAACCAGCCACAACGAAGGAGTCGCACCATACGTGCGCGAATTGCTGAGACGCACCATGATGGCACACAAACCAAGCCGCGATGAATACGCATCGTGGCAATACCAGCAATTCTACGACGACTCACTCGCCTGGGAGACCGACCCACTGTTCGGATGGTGCAACAAAAACAAAAAGAAGAACGGCGAATACTACAACATCTACACCGACGGACTGAAAGTATATACCACCATCGACACACGCATGCAACGATATGCCGAGGAAGCTGTGCGCGAACATGTGGCAATGTATCTGCAACCGGCATTCGAAAACCTGAAGAGCAGATACTCCACATATCCGTATATCGGCATCACAGGGAAGCGTATGGAAGAAATCCTGAAACGCACCATACGCCAAAGCGAACGATACAGAGTGCTGAAAGAAGGAGGGGCAACCGACGAGGAGATTGAGCAGTCGTTCAACACAAAGACCAAGATGACCCTACTGAAGTATGAGAACGACGGTACATGCTCGGAATTCGAGACCGAGATGACACCACGCGACTCGATACTCTACTACAAGAAGTTCCTGCGCACAGGCATGATGGCCGAAGACCCGCAGACAGGATATGTGCGGGCCTACGTAGGCGGCCTCGACTTCCGCCACTTCCAATACGACAACGTTATGGGAGGCGGCCGGCGCCAGGTGGGATCAACCATCAAGCCATACCTCTACTCGCTGGCCATGATGAACGGATGGACACCATGCGACGAAATCGACACCTCACCATTTTCGGCTGGCGGATGGTCGCCACGCGGCGGAGTAGGCGGATATCGCACACTGGCTGCAGCACTGGCTGCATCGAGCAACCAAGCCAGCGCCCGACTCATCGACATGCTGCGTCCGGAAAACTTCATCAACATTCTGCGACAGTTCGGCATACGCACAATCAACATCGACCCCACCCTATCACTCTGCCTCGGCACATGCGACATAAGCATAGGCGAGATGGTGAGCGGATATACCGCATTTGCCAACCAAGGACTCAGGACCGAGCCACTGCTCGTAAGCCATATAGAAGATGCCGACGGAACGGTCATCGCCACATTCACGCCACGCACCAACGAAGTACTCTCGCCCGAAGCTGCATACCAGATGGTGACCATGCTGCGGGGAGTAATCGACAGCGGAACCGGACGAGCACTACGCTCAACAATACATGCCGACATGGGCGGAAAAACCGGAACCACCAACTCGAATGCCGACGGATGGTTCATGGGCTTCACACCACGGCTCGTGGTCGGTGCATGGGTAGGCGGCGACGACCGCGACATACACTTCGACTCTATGAACTATGGACAAGGAGCACGTGCCGGACTGCCTATATACCACAAATTCATGAACAAAGTATATCGCGACGGACGGCTCGGCATCAACCAGGAACAGAAATTCGAAGCTCCGGCAGGATTCGACCCTTGCTACAACCGCCTCGACGAACTGCGCAGCTACGAACACAGCGACGACGAGGGAGAAGTTGACGAATACGAAAACCAGATAGACGAGGCATTCCAATAACAGCAAAAAAACACCGACAACACACAAGACCGAAATACACAAAATGAAATACATCGGAATCATTCCCGCACGATACGCATCGACACGCTTCCCTGCAAAACCACTGGCAATACTCGGAGGCAAGACAGTAATCGAGCGTGTGTTCAAACAAGTGAGAGACACGGTTGACTATGCAGTGGTGGCCACCGACGACCAACGCATCTACGACACCGTAGTCGCATTCGGCGGCAACGCAATAATGACCGGCACCGACTGCAAAAGCGGCACCGACCGCTGCTGGCAGGCATTCAGACAACTCAAGAGCTCTCAGAACCCTGAAAACTCCGAAAGTCCCGGAAACCCCGTGAACACCTCTGCCATCATCATAAACATACAAGGCGACGAACCATTCGTACAACCACAACAAATAGAAAGCCTGAAACAGTGCTTCGACAACCCAACGGTAGATATAGCCACACTCGTCAAACCATTCGCGCCAACCGATATGCCCGAAACGCTCAGAAACCCCAACTCGCCAAAAGTGGTAGTGAACCGAAAGATGGAAGCGATGTATTTCTCGCGCTCGGTGATACCCTACCTGCGAGGGAAGGACCCCGGACAATGGCTCAACCAGCATACATTCTACAAACACATAGGACTCTACGCATACCGTGCCAACATACTGGAAGAAATAACACAACTGCCGCAATCGCAACTCGAACTAGCCGAATCGCTCGAACAACTGCGGTGGCTTGAAAACGGATACAAAATAAAAGTAGGAATCACCAACATCGAAACCATCGGCATCGACACACCCGACGACCTCATACGCGCAGAACAATTTCTTGCCGACAGACAAGGTGAGAAGTAAGATGTCTGATGTAAGTATTCCTGTAATACCCCTATTCCAGTAATTACTGACAATAAAAAATCACGACGGACACACAATAACCTCTAATTCCTGACAATTCGCAGATGGAAACCAGCATGACCGAAAAAATGCAGATGCTGCCACTGCTGCAAGGGCTGACACTGCAAGACTTCAACGAACTCATCGTGAACATGAAACTCGACTTCAGGCAACACGACGAAGGCGACACCATAGCAAACCAGGGCGACAGGTGCAACATGCTTGTTTACATCATAGGAGGCACATTCGAAGCTGAATACCACGACACAAAACGCGCACTGATTATCAGCGAGACATGCAACGACACACCACACCTCATCGAGCCATACAACCTGTTCGGAGTGAAACGCACATACGAACGCACATACACATTCGCCACAGAAGGTGCTACGTTCTGCATCTCGCGCGAATTCTTCATGGCCAAAATGCTGGCAAACCCAATCATACGCAGCAACTACATCAACTTCCTGTGCAACGAACTGAGGAAAAGCTATACACAACTGCAAACAAACCACCACAACGACATCGAACACAAAATGATTGCAGCGCTGCAAAGCTACTGCCTGTTCCCAAAAGGCGAAAAGACGATGAGGATGACTATGAACGACCTGGCATACATGATAGACGAAACACGGCTAAATGTATCCAACACTCTCAACAAGTGGAAAGACGACGACCTCATCGAACTGCGCCGGTTTGGATTCACAATAAAAGACATGGCTGTACTCAATGACAAAAAACACTTATTAAACACAGCAACAAAGGCAAACCGACGATGAACATATTCTTCGAGAAATATAACACCCCACACCAAGCGTTCCCGTTCGACCGCGTCAAGCTGGAAGACTACGAGCCAGCCATGCGACGTGGCATGGATGAAGAAAACAAAGAGATGGAACGCCTCATCAATAACCCCGAACCACCCACATTCAGCAATACAATAGAAGCAATGGAACGGTCGGGCGAACTACTGGGCGAAGTGACAGAGATATTCTTCAACCTCACATCGGCCGAGACCAACGACGAGATGGACGAACTGGCCGAAAAGATGTCGCCGATACTGTCGGACCACGCAAACAACATAATGCTCAACCCTAAACTCTTTCAACGAGTGGAAGCCGTCTATGAGCAATACAAGAGAGACGGATGCCACGAGAATCCGGATTACTCCGAGACCTCCGGGAACCCGGTCACTCCACCACCTCCCCTTTCCATCGAAGAACGCCAACTGCTCAACGACACATATCTGGGGTTCGTACGCAGCGGAGCCAACCTCCCGCAAGATAAACGCGACCGCCTGAAAGAAATAGGCAACGCGATGAGCCGGCTCGACATTCAATTCTCGCAAAACAAACTGAAGGAAATAAACGCCTTCACACTGCATATAACCGACCCGGCCGACCTCGACGGACTGCCTGCTACTGCCATCGATGCCGCCAGGCAAGCAGCAAAAGACAAGAAAAAAGACGGATGGCTCATCACACTGCACCACCCAAGCATGTCACCGTTCCTTACCTACAGCACCCGACGCCAACTGCGCAAGCAACTGTGGATGGCATACAACACCATCTGCACACACCCAGGCAAACACAACAACACCGAGGTGGTGAGGCGTATTGTTGACCTCTGCCGCGAGGAGGCTCAGATACTCGGATACAAATGCTACGCCGACTTCGTACTCGAAGAGCGTATGGCTAAGAACCGGCAGGCGGTATATAAACTGCTGCACCAACTTATCGACGCATACAAACCCACTGCACTGAAAGAACTCGAGGAAGTACAACGACATGCCCGAGAGATTGAAGGTAACGACTTCGAACTGCAGCCATGGGATGTCGCATACTATACAAACAAGTTGCAGGAGAAACTGTATAACATAAACTCGGAGATGCTACGACCATACCTGGAGCTCAGTAAAGTGAAACAAGGCGTGTTCAACCTGGCTACACGACTCTACGGAATCACATTCAAGCTAAACAAAGACATCCCGGCCTATCATCCCGACGTCGATGTATATGAAGTGTTCGACCACGACGGCACATTCCTCGCACTGCTCTACTGCGACTTCCATCCACGCGAAGGCAAGAAGGCAGGAGCATGGATGACCTCGTTCCGCGGACAAAGCATAGACGACGACGGCACAAACCACCGGCCACACGTATCGCTTGTGATGAACTTCACAAAACCCACCGACACACAGCCGGCACTGCTCACACTGGGCGAGGTGGAAACCTTCCTGCACGAATTCGGACACTCGCTCCACGAGATATTCTCACAATGCAAGTATGAAGAACTGAGCGGAACCAACGTGTATTGGGATTTCGTAGAACTACCGTCACAATTCATGGAGAACTACTGCATCGAAAAGGATTTCCTGGCCACATTCGCACGCCACTACGAGACGGGCGAGCCAATGCCCGATACACTGATTGACCGAATCGCAGCCAGCCGCAACTTCTGTGTAGCCATGGCATGTATGCGACAAGTATCGTTCTGCCTGCTCGACATGGCATACTACACACTCGACCACCCGCTCACCGACGATATCGAGACATTCGAACAGAATGCATGGAAAGAAGCCGCCATCACACCACACATACCAGGCACATGTATGTCGGTGCAGTTCTCACACATCATGGCAGGAGGTTACTCGGCCGGATACTACAGCTACAAGTGGGCGGAAGTGCTCGATGCCGATGCCTTCTCGCTATTCAAACAGAATGGCATATTCGACAGAAAGACCGCACAGAGCTTCCGCGACAACATACTCTCGCGCGGTGCGACAGAACATCCGATGACACTCTACCGCCGATTCAGAGGAGCAGAACCCACAATCGACGCCCTGCTGAAACGCAACGGAATAGAAACGCCAGGGACTCAAGGCACCAACACCACGGCGTGAATATACGCACAACGACATACGAATATACGGACCACGATGCGTGAATATACGCACAACGACATACGAAAAGACATGAACAAAACATCGAAGATAATAACACTGCTGATCCTCGCGATACTCGCCACCGCATGTGACACATCAGACGATGTGGCTGAGATATTCAACGGCCACCGTTTCAAAATCACCGGCATCACCTACAATGGCATCAAGACCACCCAAGAATCAGAAGAACTGTATTCGGCTGATGACACCTACTACATCACATTCACTGCACAAACCGTTCAGGGAATGCTGGCAGCAGGTACACCGGTCGAAGGCACATGGAAAGCTGAAGGCAAAGACCGCACGATGGTCGTCAACCTACTCCGTCCACAGTCGGCCGACGGCATGTCGGAAATCTGCCGCCTGATATACTTCACCCTCAAAGATGCAACATCATACGGCGGCGACAAAAACGTGCTGCGCATCTACCGCGACAGCAATACATATATCGACCTCAGCGCGAAACAATAGACAACACGTCAATACAATAATACATCCATACATTCTATATAAACGCTAAACGCTAAACAATATAATCACACAATAACTCGATGCAAACCGAAAAGCAACGACAACTCGACCTCCGCTACCTGCGCATGGCCCGTATATGGTCGGAAAACAGCTACTGCAAGCGCCTGCAGGTAGGTGCCATTGTGGTAAAGAACCAGATGATCATAAGCGACGGCTTCAACGGTACACCTTCAGGCTTTGACAATGTGTGCGAAGAAAACGGTGTAACCAAACCCTACGTGCTCCATGCCGAAGCCAACGCTATTACTAAACTGGCACGCTCGCACAACTCAAGCGACGGTGCCACACTATATGTCACGGCATCTCCCTGCCTCGAATGCTCAAAACTCATCATACAATCGGGCATACGCCGTGTCATCTACAGCGACCAATATCGCCTGATGGACGGCATCGACCTACTCCGCCGCGCCGGTATCGAAGTGGTACAGATGCAAGATAAAGAGTCTCAACGACAACTTTGACAATCACGATAACCGGAGGGGAGGCAAAACAGAATATCACACTCCGCATGGTCAACCACAGCCCGTATGGACTCTCCTCCCCATAAACCCTAGGCCGTAAACGCTAAAAGCTAAACTCATAAACTCTCAACTCATATGTCATCACAACGCACATCACGTTTCGTACCCATAGTGATAGCTACAAGCATCATCATAGGTATTATTCTGGGTACATTCTTCTCAAACCGTTTCTCAGGCAACCGCCTCAACATCATAAACACATCGTCAAACAAACTGAACGACCTGCTTCATATCATCAACGACCAGTATGTAGATACCATCGACATATCCGATATTGTAGAGCAGGCCATGCCACGGATTCTGACCGAGCTCGACCCTCACTGCTCATACATTTCGTCCGAGTCGGCCAAGACGGCCAACGACGAGTTGCGTGGCAGTTTCAGCGGCATCGGCGTGCAGTTCTCTATCAAGAGCGACACCGTGTATGTGTCGAATGTCATCAAAGGCGGTCCGGCAGAGAAAGTTGGTATGATGGCCGGCGACCGCATTGTAAGCATCGACGATGAACCGTATGTAGGTAAAGATGTAAGCAGCAACGAGACACTGCGGCGACTGAAAGGCGAGCAGGGCTCGAAGGTGAAGCTCGGAGTAGTGCGTCGTGGCACCGCCGATATGCTCACGTTCAACATCACCCGCGGTGACATACCGGTAAAAAGCATAGAAGCCACCTACATGCTTACCTCCGAGTTGGGTTACGTAAATATAAACAAGTTTGGAGAGACCACCTATCCTGAGTTGCTGTTTGCCTTGGCTCAGCTTGAGCATGAAGACTTCAAAGGCTTGGTAATCGACCTTCGCGGCAACACCGGTGGCTATCTGAAGAGTGCCATACAGATGGTCAACGAATTCCTGCCTGCCGACAAACTTATTGTTTATACTCAAGGTAGGAAAGAACCTCGCCAAGACTACAGGAGCGACGGTCGTGGTTCGTATAAGAAACTGCCGCTCATCGTACTCACCGACGAGGGGACAGCCAGTGCCGCCGAGATATTTGCCGGTGCCATACAGGATAACGACCGAGGTATCGTAGTGGGTCGCCGTACATTTGGGAAGGGACTGGTACAGCAACCATTTGAGTTCTACGACGGCAGCCTCATACACCTCACCGTCTCGCGCTACTACACACCGTCGGGGCGCTGCATACAGAAGCCATATACCAACGGTGAAGACAAAGAATACGAATACGACATCATCAACCGCTATCAGCATGGTGAGTTCTTCAGCGAAGACAGCATACGCCAGACGGGACAGGTATATACCACAAGCATCGGTCGCAAAGTGTATGGCGGTGGAGGCATCATGCCCGATTATTTCGTAGCCGAAGATACCACGATGTTCACTACATACTACCAGGAGATAGCATCGCGCGGACTCATCAATCAGTTCTGTTTTGAGTTTACCGACAACAACCGTCCACAGTATTCAGAGCTTACCACAGCCGACGAAATTCTGCGCCAGTTGCGCCGTGACCGTGTGATTCAGCAATTCATCAACTATTGTGACAATCACGGAGTGAAGCGCCGCAACAATCTCATACTGCGCTCGCAGCCACTTATCGAACTTGTGATTCACGGGTCGATACTCTACAACTTCCTCGACATGGAAGAGTATCTGAAATTTATCAATCAGAGCGACCGCACCATCGAGCGTGCCATCCAACTATATGAAGAAGGAGCAACAACCCCTACCCTGCCTGTCGGCGACCAAGCAGTCGATAAGAAGACAGCTTGGGCATCTCCGCGCCCAGCCCTCGGTGCGCGCCTCCTTGCCTGAGTTGTCGGCCTCTGTCATACACCGGCTGGAACGGCACCCGTGGTTTCAGCAGGCCCGGTGTGTGTTGCTCTATTATGCTTTGCCCGACGAAGTCGATACACGGCCTCTCCTCTATAAGTATCGTGACAGTAAGACGCTGCTGTTGCCCTCGGTGGCAGGCTACGACCTTGAATTGCACGTCTATGACTCGACATCTGATATGGTTCAAGGTGCTTTCCACATCACCCAGTCGCAAGGGCCGCTGGTACTGCCGGCCCATTATTCGTCGATCGAGCTTGCTGTCATTCCGGGCGTTGCATTCGACGCTGCGGGGCATCGTCTTGGCCGTGGTCGTGGATACTACGACCGCTTGTTGCCTCTGCTTGATTGCCACACCATAGGCATTTGTTTTCCGTTCCAACTGATTGAGTCAGTACCTCACGAGCCACACGACATGATGGTTGACGAGGTGATAAGTGTATCCCTGCCAGGTTGAGCATCTCCACCTTTCCATACTTTAAACCCAAATGACGCCAAAGCTGAAATTACGACACATGTAATGCCGGCTACATATAACGCAGGCGGCGGCCCCGGATATTGGTGGCCGCCGCTTCGCGCGTATAAAAATATTAAGGTGTATGTCTCATGATATTGTTATGCCACTCCCTGGCCTGGCCTGTTTCGACGACAGGCCGGGGGTGTTTCAATATCAGAATTCCTCCCATTCGGTATCGTCACGCTCAGGTGCCAACACATCGCTGTTATCGGCAGGGGTGGTTGATACTACGAGGCAGATGGTTTCGATTGCAGTCTCCTCAACATTGATTGTTGGATGAATATATGTACGTTTCATAATGTTGTCATCGGTTTTCTGATTGTTAAACAATTATTTTACTAGCACCTTTTTGCCGTTAACAATATTGACGCCTTTCTGCAATGCGCTTATTTGCTGTCCTTGCAGGTTGAAGATTGCGTTGCTGTTTGCTGCTTTTGCAATTTCGATGTTTTGTATTGCAGTTGCAATTGCACCAAATCCTAAAGCTTTCACATCGCCTTCTGCTGGCAGGGTGATGTATGCATGTCCGGCTGTTACTGTTGGTTTCACGGCGCCTACGAGATAGAACTTCACATCACCGTCCTGGTTCTGCAGCACGTATGAACCTTCAGGAGCTGTGGTGTCGGTATAAACACCGGTGAGCAAACCTACGGTAGTAGTACCTTCGCCTACACCTGCGCCCTTCACTGTCTCGCTTACTACAGACTCGCTGTAGAGTACTACAGGTGTGTCGGCGTCAATTTCGTCAACTTCTGTCAGCACGAGTTCGGTGCCGTCAACGTCGTCAACGGTGTAAGCCTCAACGCCTGCAGGCAGTGTTGTAACTGCAAACGGAGCAACGAATGTGGCATACTTGTCGGCTGTTACGGCCAGTGTAGCTTCGTTGAGTTCGTAGATAAGGTTTACGTTCAGAACGACAGCCTTGTTGTCTTCGGCCGATGTACCTACGAAAAATGCGTACTTGGCTGTGTAGGTCACTTCGCCTGTGAGGTGTGCACCGCTGTGTCCGCTGTGGCTGCCTGCATAGTATATCTGGTCGGTTTCATCGGTGAAGTCGGCCTTGATGCAGAACTGGGTTGCATCGTCGCCCCATGCTGACCAGTCGCCGTCGGCATTGCGCCAGCCGTCGGTTGTTCCAACTTCGTAGCTGAGGTCGAGTGTTCCGTCGCTTGCCACTGCAACGATTGTAACGTCGTCGATACTTGCTGCACCGAGGGTTGTCAGAATTGCATCTACATCGACGCTGGCTGTCAGGTTCTCATAGCTGAGTCCGGCTATCGACTTGATATCAACATTCTTGGTGTCGGCCACTATGAGGTCGCTCAGATTCTCGATTGCAGGCTTCGGAGCCTCTTTATAGACAAGGTTCACATTGAGGTAGTATGCCTTTGTGTCTTCAGGAGTAGTGCCTGTGTAGAAAGCATATTTGGCAGTGTATGTCACAGCTTCGGTGAGGTGAGTACCACTGTGATCTGGGTGTCCGCCAGCCTGGTATATCTGGTCGGTTTCACTGGTGAAGTCGGCCTTGATATAGAATTGTGATGTTGCATTGCCCCATGCTGACCAGTCGCCGTTTGCATCGCGCCAGCCGTCGGTTGTGTTGGTTTCATAGTCCTCGTCGAGCGATTTGTCTGACTGCACAGAAACAATCGTTACGTCGTCGATGCTTTCAACGTTGAGAGCTTCGAGTATGTCGCTAAGGTCGATGGTTGCCGTGAGGCCTTCATAATACATGCCTATAGTGGTTTCTATATCCACTTCCTTGGTTCCAAGTATGGTTGCAAAGTCATCTGTGCTGGATATTGCTGGTATCTCCTTTGCTGTGTATGTCAGTGTCACATCGATAGCTACAGCTTCATTAGCATCGTTATAGACTGCATAATGGCAGGTATAGACACATCCGGCATATACGTCGGTCATGTGAGTGCCTCGTGTCTGGTGTCCGCTCACCTTGGCCAGTTTCAGGGTCGAGCCCGACACCGATGCCTGGCAGCGCCATGTGGCAGTAGTGCCCCATCCGGCCCAGTCGCCAGTGTCGTCGCGCCAGCCCGAAACACCGCCGTCGCTCAGGTCCTCATCGATGCTGCCATCGGCCATGACACTCACCACGTGTGCATCGTCAATACCGACACCCAGCGTAGCAAGCACCTCTGTAAGGTCGAAGTCCTTACTTTGAGCAACGTAACCCGTACCCGATTCGGCAGTAAACTCCACGGTCTTCGTGTCCTTCACCGTGAGAGCCGAAATGTTTTCGATTGCCGGTCTTTCCTTGGCAGCGTAGGTCAGTTTCACATCGATAGCTACAGCTTCATTGGCATCGCTATAGACTGCATAACGGCAGGTATAGACACATCCGGCATATACGTCGGTCATGTGTGTGCCACGTGTCTGGTGTCCGCTCACCTTGGCCAGTTTCAGGGTCGTACCCGATATGGTTGCCTGGCAGCGCCATGTGGCAGTAGTGCCCCATCCGGCCCAGTCGCCAGTGTCG
>CALGGJ010000019.1 GCA_937915745.1 uncultured Prevotellaceae bacterium
TAGATGAGACACGAAAAAAAGGCATGCGTCCTGGCATGCGGACTACTGATGGCTTCAATGACGGCAAATGCCCAGTTGAATTCAAATCCCGACAAGTTCCTGGGCAACATCACCACAAGCGGCCAGGTCGATTTCGGCAACGAGAAGTTTTACCAACTGTGGAACCAGATAACCGGCGAAAATGAGTCTAAATGGTCGTCGATCGAGGGTTCGCGCCGCGGCAGCTTCAACTGGGGCGGCAGCGACAACTGCTACAACTATGCCAAAAACCACAACTTCCCATTCAAGTTCCATTGCCTGATATGGGGTGCACAGTACCCATCGTGGATGAACAGCCTCTCTACCAGCGAGCAGTACAAGGCCATCGTGGAATGGATGGATGCCATCAAAGCCCACTATCCCACCATCGACATGATTGACGTAGTGAACGAAGCAATACCCGGACACCAGCCGGCACCATACAAAGACGCACTTGGAGGCGACGGCATCACTGGCTACGACTGGATTATAAAAGCCTTCGAAATGGCTCACCAACGCTGGCCCGACGCCATACTCATCTACAACGACTACAACACCTTCCTGTGGCAACGCAGCCAATTCATCGACCTGGTGCGCATCCTGCGCGATGCCGGAGCACCAATCGATGCCTACGGATGCCAGAGCCACGACCTCACCGACATGAGTGTGAGCAACTTCAAGTCGGCCATGAACGAGATACAGAATGCGCTGAAGATGCCGATGGTAAGTTCGGAATACGACATCGGAACAGCCGACGACAACCTTCAGCTGCAACGCTACCAAGAGCAGATACCATACATGTGGGAGGCCGACTATGTGGCCGGCATCACACTCTGGGGATATATCTATGGCCGCACATGGGTGACCGACGGCAACTCGGGCATCATTCGCGACGGCAAAGACCGCCCTGCCATGACATGGCTCAGGGAATACATGCAGAGCGAGGCGGCACTCAACGCCAAAAGCCCGTTCCCTAACATGAAGAAAGAAGCATCGGTGTATATAAAACCGGCATCGCTCAATGCCACGCAAAACGACCCGATACACATCACAATCAATGCCCGGCTGCGTACCAAAACCATCGACCACATCGACTTCTATGCCCGCAACATACTCGTAACCACCCTGACCGAAGCGCCATACGAACTTGACTACATCCCTGCCACACTCGGCCGGCACGACCTGAAAGCCGTAGTGACAGCCACCGACGGCACCACCTACGAGCGCATGGGCGGCATCACCGCATATAAGCCACGCGCTCCATACCGCAACGCCATCGAACTGCCTGGCGTGCTGCAAGCCGAGAATTTCGACTCGGGAGCCGAAGGAATATCGTTCCACGACAGCGACAACAACTCGCAAGGCGGAACATCATACCGCACCGATATAGGCGGAGTCGATATCGTGACCGGCAACGGAGGCTATGCAATAGGCTACACCGTGACCGGCGAATGGCTGGAATATACGGTCAATGTGAAAGAAGCCGGCATCTACTCATACGACGCAGTCGTTTCATCGGGAGTCACAACATCGTCAATAAGCCTGTCGCTCAGCGACGGAGGCAACCTCACCCCGCTCACACCCGTGATACCGGTACCGATGGTCCAGGCCAACAGCTACACCACCTACCGCACCGTACACGGACGCCTGCTCATCCCACTCGAAGAAGGCACACAAGTCATACGCCTCAACATCACCGGCGGCAACTGCAACATCGACAAGATCACCTTCCGACATGTTGAGCTCGACCCCGACATCACACTCACACTCACGTCTGACCCATCGCCGGCAATCGTCAATACAGCCACCATAATAAGAGCCGCAGCAACATCGCCTACCAGCACCATTGCCAACGTAAGGATATACCTCAACGACGTACTGCAGCGCACCATCACCAAGGAACCGTTTGAATACACCTACCGCCCGACAGCCAGAGGCGAATACAACTTCAAGGCAGAAGCCACCGATGCCGAAGGCCGCATGTCGGAGATCGTGGCATACACCCTGGTGGCCAACCCTAAGCGCACACCACATAAAGGGGTCATTGCCATCCCCGGCATCATCGAAGCCGAAGACTTCGACCGTGGCGGCGAAGGCTTCACCTTCCATGACAGCGACGATACCGACGAGGGCAAGAGCGGCTACCGCACCGACAACGAGGGAGTTGATATCATGACAGGCAACGACGGCTATGTGATAGGCAGCACCAAGAGCGGCGAATGGCTTGAATACACCATCGACGTGCAGGAATCGGGACGCTATTCGTACGAGGCAACCGTGTCGTCGGGAGTCACCGGTTCAAGCTTCACCATGAGCCTCAACGACGACGGTACCGCCACAAGCCTGGCACGCTCGTCGGTGCCACGCACCGCAACCAACTCGTGGGACACCTACCGAGTGATACGCGGCAACTTCGCACGCGACATCCAGGCCGGACAGCACACCTTCCGCATAACCATATCGGGTGCCAACTGTAACATCGACAAGATTGAACTCAAATGTATCGAATCAACCGCAATAGCCACCGTCACCAGCGACCAGAACCACAACACACGCGAGGCATACAGCATCATGGGTGTGAAAGTGGGCGACGGCTACCGCGGTCTAATCATACGCGATGGCAAGAAAGTGCTCGTGAGATGACCCGCGAGATGCCTTAACCTGTCCCCGACAAGTATAACAAACAACAACATAGCATTATGAAAAAAATTCTTCTGATAGCGTTTGCCTCTATATCGCTTCTTGGTTTCGCACAGGATAAAAAGGGGGACGTGACCAGTTTCTACGAGAAGAACATGGTATTGAACTACAACGACGAGCAGAGCCGTGCAGGCAACATACAGCAACCTACCAAGTTCGACCCCAACTTCCACATCTACCTCTGCTTCGGACAGTCAAACATGGAAGGCAATGCACGCATCGAACCGCAGGACCGCGAAGGGCTCAACACCCGATTCAAGATGATGGCTGCAGTGGACTTCCCCAACACGGGGCGCGAAAAGGGCAAATGGTATGTAGCCGTTCCGCCACTCTGCCGCGAAAACAACGGCCTCACACCCGTTGACTATTTCGGCCGCACGATGGTGGAAAACACACCGCCCGAGGTGTCGATAGGTGTGATAAACGTATCGATAGGCGGATGCAGCATCGACCTCTTCGACGAAGACAAGTCGCAAGACTACATCGCCCACGCTGCCGGATGGCTGCAGGGATTCTGCCGCCAATACGATAACCATCCCTACCAACGACTCATCGAAATGGCCAGGCTGGCACAGAAGGCCGGTGTAATCAAAGGCATACTGCTTCACCAGGGATGCACCGACAACGGCCAGCGTAACTGGCCGGAGCGCGTGAAACTGGTTTACGAACGCATACTCAACGACCTGGGACTCGAAGCCGAACAGTGTCCGTTGCTGGTGGGCGAACTGGCCACACAGCAAGACGGCGGTACATGCTCGCTCCACAACAGCGTGATTGCCACCATGCCGCTCGTCATACCTACATCCTACGTGGTGTCGTCGCTGGGTTGCCCATGCAACATCGACAAACTGCACTTCACCTCCGAAGGCTATCGAGAACTCGGCCGCCGCTATGCACAAGTGATGCTGCGTGCCGAAAAAGTGAGCGAAGCACTGGCCGGCAACAGCGGTAAAAAGGCAAAGAAAAGCAAGAAATAAGCCACACACATACGAAACCGTCGCTGCGAGTGCGCACCCGCATAATGAAACCGAAAATCACATGATGCACGACGATTGCATCCGTATGCAGGAATTTGGCTTGGTGAGGAAATGAATGGCATGCGCTGACACATTTTATTTCCTGTGGGAAGTGAATATTTCATTTCTTTTTCATATCTTTGCATCCGAAACACGGTGCAAAGATATGGTTTCATTGTGTCTGGGGCATCCGAAACACGGTGCAAAGATATGGTTTCATTGTGTCTGGGGCATCCGAAACACGGTGCAAAGATATGGTTTCATTGTGTCTGGGGCATCCGAAAC